>WQTK01000001.1 GCA_009786285.1 Candidatus Fibrimonadales bacterium
GGAAAAACGGCGGGCGAATTTCATTTTCGCTATTTTCCGGAAAATATCTGAAAGCTTCCGAATTTTTAGTTGCGTTTTCGGAAAGCAAGGCATCTTCGGCAAATTTGCCTTTTATTTCAGAAAGTATTTCTGGTCTTATGGCTGTTACTGGCATAAGGGAAATGTAGAAAATTGCAAAATTTACAAAAAAAATACTCCCTTCTGCTCTAGTTTTTCCTTTTCACCCGTTGCTACAAAAGGCGCATCCTTGCTTTTGGTTAAAGCCCGGTAGAACATATCCGTGCTTGGAGTAGAAGGCGTGGGGGTAAAATCCTGCACTTGCTCAGGGCGAATATTCAAATCCTTGAGCTTCCTTGCGAGCGCTTTCATATCGTCCATTGTGCAACCCGGATGGCTGGACATTAAATACGGCATAATCTGTGTTTTCAAATTGTGCTTCCCGCATATTTTTTGGAAAATCAGCAAAAACTTTTTAAAAAACTCAAAACTGGGTTTCCCCATAAGCTTGAGAACGTGCTCTTCGGTATGCTCCGGAGCGAGTTTCAAACGGCCGCTGGTATGGTGCAAAATCAAATTCTCAATGTAAATATCATTTTCCTTGCAAGGCTTATGCAAAAGCATATCATAGCGCACTCCGCTGCCTATGAAAACTTTTTTAATACGTGAAACTTTTGCGTAAAGCTCATTCATAACCTTATGGTTCGTATTTAAATTATCGCAAATTTCAGGGAAAAGACAACTCCGCCGCTTGCACTTAGAACACAAGCTTTTATCCACCCCACCCATTTTATACATATTCGCGCTCGGCCCGCCCAAATCGCTTATCACATTTCCGCTTATCTTCTTCGCTTCTTCCAAAATGCTTTTCTCGCTCCTGCTTGCGATAAACTTTCCCTGATGCTCATGAATAGCGCAAAACGAACACCCCCCAAAGCAACCCCTGTGCGTAGTGATGCTATTCTTAATCATCTCAAAAGCCGGAATATCACCACGCTTCAAATATCTGGGATGCGGTTTTCTCTCATAAGGCAAATCAAAACTTCTGTCAATCTCAGCCTCAGTCATAGCATCAAACGGCGGATTGATAACCGGATTCATGTCCCGAAGAAACGCAACCTGCGGTGTATCGAAAATATTCTCTCCACGTTGCATTTTCCTCGCTATTTCTATTATTGGTTTTTCTCCCATTCCGTAAACCAGCAAGTCTGCGTTGCTGTCGCATAGAATGCTGGGCATCAGGCGGCCTTCCATAAAGTCGTAATGCGTGGTTTTGCGAAGGGAAGCTTCTATGCCGCCAAGGATTACCGGGGTGTTTGGGAAAAGCTGTTTCAGAATTTTTGAATAAACTGTTGTCGCGCGGTCGGGGCGAAATCCTGCTTGGCCGCCTGGTGTGTAGGCATCGTCGCTGCGCAGCCTTTTGTTTGCGGTGTAGTGGCTAACAACAGAGTCAAGGCATCCTGAGGTTACGCCAAAAAATAATTTTGGCTGGCCAAGTTTTTTGAAATCCCGCAAATCGTCTCTCCAATTAGGTTGCGGCAAAATGGCAACTCGCAAACCTTCGCTTTCCAGAATTCGTGCTATAACCGCGTGCCCAAAAGCGGGGTGATCAACATAGGCGTCGCCGCTGACAATAATAACATCTGCGCAGTCCCAGCCAAGGCTGTCCATTTCTTTGCGAGATATTGGGAGAAACATTAGTTGGCGCTTGCCTGAACGCACCGTACCGAATATATGGATGTGGTCTCGCCGCTGTCGCTGAAGTCGCTTTCTTGCATATCGTCGCTTTCCGATTGCACAAACCAGGAAAGTCCGAATTTCGTGGCCGTCCACCAGTTGGCATAAGAGCCAGTGCCCATGCTTTGCGCTAGGTCGCCCATTTCATCTATGCTGCCGTAGCCGCCAGCGAGCGCTTCAAAGCCAAAATCATCCGTGCCATTGCCGCTGGTTCCATTTTTTTTATTGGCCCAGCCTGTTTTTGCTTTCAGTTTTTTTCCTGCTATGCTGCCACCGGCTTCATTGATTAAATTTTCCCAATCCTCATTGGCAGGCAGCTTCCACCCTTCCGGGCAAGCTTCCACAGCATCATGCCAAGTGTACAAACTGCCGTATTTATCGCAGTTAGCGCTGTCGTCATTTAAACAGTGACTGCTGCCGGTTCCAAAATTAAGATTTTGGGCCATCCAAACAAGGTTGCCAATCTTAACCGTGCGATACTTTTGTTCGTCGCGAGGGTCAACGAAAGAGCTATCCTGTTTTTTGCCGCAAGCTGCCAGCAAAGCCATTGCTATTGCGAATACGATAATTTTCTTCATATATGAAATATAGAAAACAAAATGATTTAATGCAAAAACTACCTGCTCTCGCCGTAAAAATTCTCCCATTGCTCATACTTGCCGTTTCGGGTTATTTCCACAAAAATAAAAGCGGTGTCTTTGGGGGGCAAAAAACCTATGGGCTGGTCGGTTGAAACCAAGCCGCCAATGGAAGCATTGTCGCTTATGCTGC
>WQTK01000002.1 GCA_009786285.1 Candidatus Fibrimonadales bacterium
GAAATTCTTGCTCTTTATTTACAAGCTCATTTTCCCGCAAAATTTTGTCAGAATCGCTGCCTAAAGCAGGGTTTATAAGGATCGACTAAATAAGAGTTTATATCGTCTATCATATTTTGTTCCCTTTCAATATGGTAAACGAAGTAAGACTTTCTGATAAGCTCAAAAACATTGTATTTTTCAAATAATTTTACAACATCTTTGCCTAGCATATTCATGGCTTTTTTATATTGCTCAATAGCAAATATCATATAATTCCCTTCTTTTGTCATTATGCCGCCTCCTCTGGAAAAGTGAAATATCCTTTTTCCAATTCGTCTTTATATAAACTGAACAATAATTTTGGGCTGAAACGCCAAACGCCTGTTTTGGGATTTTCCAAAAAAGAGTAAAGTTTGGAACAGTAAAATTTGCTTATAGCCTCTTCTTCGTTCAGTTTATATTCAGACATAATAAGCGGAATTACTTTTTCCACAATGAAATATAAATAAAGAGACAATGCTTCTTTTGTCATTTTACGAACTCCGCTTTTATAAATTTTAATTGCTTCAAAGCAATATCACTCTTAAACACGTATTTTCTGCTGTATTTCAAGTCAGGAATTTCAATAACCGTGTTGCTTCCGTGGTACAGGTTCATAAGAGGTAAAATAGAAATTTGATTTAATCGCATTTTCTATATTACTCCTCTAATATTCACAGGAGGTTTTTTGTGGCAAATTTTAAATTCAGTTCAGCAATTCTTTTCATGGCATCTTTTTTGCTATTGTCTTGCTCTGATGACAGCGATGGCGGCAATGATTATGAGAAATCTTCTTCTTCAAGCTCATTGTCCAGCTCATCTTTTGCTATAAGTTCCTCTGCTATGAGTTCCTCCGATGATGGCTATAGCGAAATTGTGAAGATTTACGCTTTAGAAGATAGAACCGGCGGTTCGTTTGCTTATACCACGGAAGAAGAATGGTATGAATGCGAAGAAGGAGGAGAGTTAACGAGAAAAACTGCGAACGAATATAAAAATACAGTGAATTATTCAATAAGCAATAATGCTATGGTTTGGCAAAATTTGAACCATGAAGACACGCTTAATTTTACCGGGACATCAAATAATCTTATTGGCATTTGGACAAGAAAATATGACAGAGAAGCTACCTGCGAAAGATTGTCTGATGGCTGGAGTTGCAAACTGGACTGGAATATTGTAAAGGCAGAGTTCACAGAAGATACTCTTAAAATTACAAATGCTTACTGCCAGGCAAATTTTCCTGAAAACTATGAAGCGAGCAATGGCTGGAAAGTAAGAAACATCAGTTGCAATACTTATGAATATTATAAGGAAACAGATAAAATAACCGTAAAAATAGTACCGAATAGCATGAGCTATGCATACAAAGGCAAGACTTGCGTTCGTAACTTTGCCGTTTCAGACAGAGCAAAAGTTTGCAAAGATGCTTGGGCTGAATTTCAAAAAGGAAGTTCGCAGAGTTTATCCAATTACTACAACACTCTTCTTGTTGGAGACTTTAAAGAGTGTCTTCAAAATACCTTGCCGGCAGAGTTTTTTGAAGACGATGATGAATAACCAGCCGTTCTCTACCCAATAAGCGACTCGTCCCAGCTTTCGTGCTTTTCAAAACCCAAGAGATTCGCTATTGTTGACGCTATGTTCGAAAGACCTGCGTTTGGCAGGTTTTTCAGAGAAAGTTTGCCACCGCTTGCGTTGTCGTAAAGAATAAAAGGCACAGGATTTAACGTGTGGGCCGTTTTTGCCTTGATGCTTCCATCTGCGTTTTTCGCAGGCTGCTTTGTCTTCTTGTCAATCTCGTACATTTCGTCTGCGTTGCCGTGGTCTGCGGTGATAAGCGCTACTCCGCCCAAGGCATCCACTACTGGCAAAATGCGAGCGAGCGCTAAATCAACCGCTTCAACAGCCATAGTCGCGGCTCTGAAAGAACCTGTGTGCCCCACCATGTCGCCGTTTGCGAAATTGCAACGCAACGCATTGTATTTGCCGCTTTTAAGAGCATCAATCATTGCGTCGGTTATTTCTGCGCTCTTCATCCAGGGGCGTTGCTCAAAAGGAACAACGTCGCTGGGAACTTCAAAATATGTTTCGCCATCGAATTTGCCGGAACGGTTGCCGTTCCAGAAATATGTCACGTGCCCGAACTTCTGCGTTTCGGAACAGGCGTATTGCGTTATGCCGCATTTTGAAAACCACTCTCCGCTCGTGTTTTTAATTGCGGGTGGCGGCACCAAAAAGCGGGAAGGCAGCTTTAAATCGCCATCGTATTGCAGCATTCCGGCGTAGGTCACTTTGGGATAGCGCTTGCGGTCAAATTTGCCAAAAGACTCCTCTTCGAATGCACGGGTTATTTCAATGGCTCTGTCGCCACGGAAATTGAAGAACACAACGGAGTCTCCGTTTTGAACCGTGCCTACAGGCTCGCCGTTTTTCGCTATCACAAACGGCGGCAAGTCTTGGTCTATGGTTCCTTTGAATTTTTCACGCAATG
>WQTK01000003.1 GCA_009786285.1 Candidatus Fibrimonadales bacterium
TGAATAGTATCTGTTTTACCATCGTTTTCCAGAAACAGTACACGGAATGTCCCTGCGATATTTGGTGTTTTAACAGAGAGGCAGTTTTCTGCGCTCAAAGATACCGAATGCTCGCTGATCCAAGTGCCCTGAATTTCTTTGTCCGGGCAAACGGAAAAGGTTTCTTTTCTGGAGGCTTCTATGTATGCTCCGGTTTCGGCTTTGTAGAGGTAGCGATTTTGCGATTTAGAACCTTTGCCTTTTGATATGGAGGAAATATATAAACTTCTGTTCGGGTGCGCCGCTTTTATTTGCCGTGTCTTTTCTAACAGTTCGTGCAACTCTGCTTCAAATGCTGAAACTCGGTTTCCCTGCGAATCATAAACACCATATCTTTCGCTGGCAAAAGCAAAAATTGAAAAAACAAGAAAAAATGCTAAACATATTTTCATAAAATCTCCTAATGTTAATCAGTACCTTGGACTTCTTATACATGTTCCTTCTACACTATGCAGACAATCCCATTGATATTCTCTGCGAGTTTCATTTGGATTATCGCTTTGAATTATTATACCTCTTTTTCGCAGTTTATAACCATGAGAAGCATTTGTTCCATGCATTAAATTTTCTTCATCATAAAATACTTTTAGAGATTGGTCTAATACAGAAAGCCCATATTCACCAAGGTCATAAAGCCCCATAGCATGTCCCAATTCATGAAGTGCTACATTCGCTGTCAAATCATCATTCCAAGGTAATATAATTATGCTAATAGTACCATTTGCCCATCTAGGATCCGTTAGTCCCAATTCATCAAATCCCGCATATACACCTAAATCCGCATCCGCAAAAACTACACAATTGGGATTTACATTATTTCCAGTAGCAATTTCTTCCGGCCTATTATCTTCATACTTTAGCTTCCAATATCCGCTGTCGTTCCAAAACACGGATGCCTTCGCTATTGTTGCCGGACATTTAGGGTCCAATGCAAATGTAGGTTCCAATTCCAATTTGACTGTATTTAGAGTAGGGTCTTGAGCCGAGACAGGATCGCCGCAAAGTTTAATAATATTATTATTATCAGTATCTATTTTCAATGGCCAAATGCGTTTGGTAGGATAACCGATTTGAATGATAGAACTTTTCCATAGTCCAATAATCATTTCAAGGAATGCTTTATCAATGTCGTCATTAACAATACAACCTCTTTCCCTTGCACCTTCTACTATAACGTGAACATAGCCTTTATCATGATGTGCATGCTCTCCAAGTATCTTGCCGTGTTTTATCGCAACTTGCTTAAAAGCATGGTTATAATATTCCCAAAAATTAGTACTGCTTAGCAATTGATGTCTGGCACTGGTATCAGTTTTATCTCCAAGAATATAAACATAAAAATCATAAACATCTTTCCACTTATACGGGTGTATTTGCAGTTCCTGCACTTTCTGAAGCCCAACTCTGCTTTCCCTGCAAAGCGCAATTTTCATACTGTCATTTTCGGCAACAGATGCAGTAAAATTATATGTATATGTAAATTTTCCGCTGAAATAGCCAATTTTTACTATAGTATCAAGTGTATTTGGATCACAAATATAAGAATTGTAAAGCCCAAATGAACTGCCATAGTCTTGACCCAATTTCAAATCAACTATGCCATCGCCACCATCTAAAACGGAAATATATACAATGCTGTCTAAGCTATTTTCCCTAGGCGTAGGATGCCTGTCAAAACCATAAGGATGGTATGGGTTTTGAAAAAAACCATCCATCTCTTCCCATGGAAAAGACTCATTTTCGGTAATCTGTGTCCAATCATGGTCAAGGCTCACAAGATTCAAAGACTCATCCTTAGGCCCTGTATGTTTTTTGCTGCTGCACGCAAAAAACAAGTTCGCAAAAAGCACAACGAAAACGCAAACTATGATTTTCTTTACCATTCCACAACCTCATATCTAAAATTGTCAGTGTCACTCTTAACATGAATCACCAAAAAATTGCCGTGAACGCCCTGATCCGCCGGGTCTTTGGAAAACAGAATAAGCCTGCCGTGTTTCGCCGGATCATATCCAGGATCAAGCGGCCCGTGGGTCAATGTCTCAAACACGTATTTATTGTTCTCTTCGCCTGTGCGGTAAAAAACAACTCTAACCGATTCAATATCAGGATACGCTTTGAAATTGCTGTCCAAAACCGTTATTTTAACAGTTGCGCTGGATATCTTGGTCTTGTCATGCTTGCGCACCAAACGCTTTATTATGCGACCGTAACCGCCATAGCCTACATAATTTATCGCTTCTTGGTAAGGCAAATTTTTAAACACATACTGAACATGAGTCGGTACAAACTTCCCGTAAGCCCACTCACCATACTGAAACGCATTCCCGTCATCGCTGTAATCTCCATAAGCTCCAATTGCTACATCCTTCCCCCTCTCCGTCCCAATTAAATCCTGCTCAAGTGTCCCGTCCACTTTGCTGCCCTTCAGCGCTGGGGACTTGTCCGCAAGCACAAGACCTGCGTCGTAGCCAAAGAAATGA
>WQTK01000004.1 GCA_009786285.1 Candidatus Fibrimonadales bacterium
TGCCTTTAAATGTATTCCTATGTGGCTAGGAGCCTCTAACGCAAGGTCGGTACCCATTTTCGATCCCCCGAAAACAAAGTGGCTAGAAACGCATTTAAATGTGCCTAGAGCCTGTGCTGCAAGCTCGCCAATTTTATTTTCACAAGAATTTGCCATACTTGGTAAATATACATAATTTTTCGGCAAAGCGGTACATTTTTTTGACTTTTTACCGTTTTTTTGCATTTTTCAGGCAAAAAATGAGTTTTTCGTTGAAAAACGGCATGAAAAAGCCTTTAAATTCAAGCGCATTCTGGTAGGGTAGCTTTGATTTAGGATATCTAAGTTTTAGTTATCTTTTTCAATTCTTTTGCGTTCTGCTTGGAAATTACCGATTCGCCTATTTTTGCCTCTATCTTGCGCCGGGCATCCCCGGCAACGCTCGCTCCCTCACGAGCAACTTTTATATTTGCAAAAAGCCCCTTCGGGTTTTCTTTCTTTGAAATTTCCGTAGTTGAGGCTTCCGCAAGCATATTCAATATTAATTCAATATTAGTCATACTGTCCCGTAAATTCTCTTTTTTCAAACCCTTCAAATGCTTGTAAGAACGTGTGTTCATTCCAGACCAACCCTTATAAATTTCATCGGTTAAAATTGCGTATTCCTGCCCTTTTTTAATTCCCCCTTTATCCCACTCATCAGTCATAAGCTTGCGAACTTCAATCGTTTTTAGCCGTTGGTTTATCCAGTCTAAAGAATAGCCTTTCTTGGCATAGGTTTCCAAAGCACGATTTATGGCAATTTCTGGATCGGTAATTTCATCAAGCCTCTCAGAACCGACACGAGAAAGCCAGATTCTAAATGGCTCGGCTTTTGGGCTGGGAATTGTTTGAACTAAACGCAACACTTGCTCCGTATCAGCAACATCAGTTTCACGCATTTTTCCATCAGGGGCAAGTATTTTCAACTGGGTAGTGTTACTACCCAGTTCACTACCCTCTTGTTTTAGTTTGTTCCGAAGCCATTTCCAATAATTTCTAACCTTTTCATAATCAGGTTGATTTGTCAGAATTGCAACTACATCGTGAACGGAAAAATACCATTTTTCAGCTTCTTCGTCCCAAAGCGTACGAACATTGCGATCCTCAAAAAGTTTTATACTAACGGACTTGCTCATTTTATGCCAAAAGCCACTGCCCGCCCAAATAAGTTCCCACAATTTTTCCCTTAAGCTTCTTTCCCAAAAGCGGGGAATTGCACACCGACCCGGCAAAATCGCTCTCATTCACTTCCCACTCCAAATCAGGATCAAACAAAATCAAATTATCAGGCTTCTCCAAATTCAACGCACCGGCTCCAAGCCACTTAAGCAAACGCTCCGGGTTGCCGGATGTTTTCTCAGACGCCGCTTGCCACAATGCGGAAAGAGCAACTTCCAAAGACACAGCGCCGGGAATGGCATCTTCAAAAGTTGTTTGCTTGTCTTGCTTGCGAACCGGAAAATGATTGCAACTGATTGAATTGATTGTACCATCCAAAAGCCCGCCCCACAACGCTTTTCTGTCTTCGGCGGTCCTCAGCGGAGAATTGAAACGATACTGCGAAGAAAGCTCCAAAAGAGAAGAATCGTCGAACAAAAGATGGTAAAGGCCAACATCGCACGAGACTTTTACTCCAAGCTGCTTTGCCTCTGAAATTAAAAAAAGACTTTGCTTGCAAGAAATTTCACGCAAATGCACCGGAACTCCAAACCATCCGGAAAATTCCAATATGTGATAAACCGCTATGGTTTCCGCTTGCTCCGGAATACCCTTGAATCCTATTGTATCAGAATACAAACCCTCGTTCGCAACGCCCATGCTGCACAAGCTTTGCTCAAGCGGGTGAAAATAAAATGTTTTGCCTGTCGCTTTGCCGTATTCAAAAACCATTCTCAAAAAACGCAAATTTCCGGGAAAAACTCCGCCATCTCCAAACCCAACGGCTCCGGCTTTCGCAAGCTCAAGCATTTCGCTTATGCTTTCGTGCCCGTTTGCCTTGCTGAAAGAAGCCAAAAGAGAAATATTCAAATTTGACTTTTCGCAAATTTGCTTAAAAGACACCAGTTGCTGTAAATCATCTATGGGGTTAGCTTTGCTTTCGTAGAGGCAACCGTAAAATCCACCCCTGCGCATGGCTTCAAAGCCTTCTGCGTAGGAATAAACATCGTCTCTAACAGGTTCCTGAAAGTCTGTGCCAATGGCAAAAAGCGCCGGAAGCGCAAGGAGGCTTGAGCCGTCTATCTCAACGAAAGGCCCGGTTCCCAAGGCAATGTCTTGTTTGTTTTGCCAAGCGTCGCTGGCAAAAGGACGAACATTTTTTATCAATATGGATTGCGCAGTCATCAAAGGTAATTTACAAAATTTCTTCGCCACTTCTCTATAGGAATTGCCGGGAAGCCCGCTACCTTTGCGCCGGGCTTAACACTCTTGGTGACTCCGGCTTTTGCGGCAATCACACAGCCCTTGCCTAAAGTCAAATGCCCCGCAATCTGCGCGCCGCCCGCAAGCGTAACGTCGTCTTCCGCTATTACAGAACCGGCAAGC
>WQTK01000005.1 GCA_009786285.1 Candidatus Fibrimonadales bacterium
GATAATTCCTTGTTATCCTTCATTGATACATAAAACATCATTTGCCATAAACAAAATATCAATACATTTTAAAGATTTATCACAAAAATGATTCATACAGGGCTGACCAAACTCAGCCCCTCCAAGAGCCAATTTTCCAGCAATCGCCATAACTAGTAATATAGAAAATGTTTGGTTGATTCGCTGAATTAATAGCAACCAATAGCAAAACCATCAAATTTGAGCAAATTTAAGCATTTTTCTCCAATCAAATACGTAATCAAACATTGTTTATCTTAAAATAGACCCTGAGGGCAAGGCTATCTAGCTGGCACATTTTCTTTCTCTAACGAACGCATCGAACAGACAACCCGGCGTATGAGCCAATTGCTATGTCTGCCTCCACGCCATTGTAGCCGGAACCCATGAGCCACGCTCCGAATTCAGTCGCGCTCCACCAGAAACTGCTATTGCCTGCGCCGATAAAGGCGCGATGGCAACTGCGGCCATAGCCGCCCGGAAGCGCAGAAAAACCGAACTCGTCCGTGCCATTCCATCCTGTTTGCGATTTCAGCTTTTCCGCTGCAATGTCTTGCCCTCCGGCGGCCTGAACCAAATCGTACCAATCCGCATCGCTTGGCAAACGCCATCCGTCCGGGCAAGCGCTCATTGCCGCGCCCCAGTCGTAGAGCCTGCCATACGCTGTGCAGTAGGAAGCGTTGTTCCCGTAGCACCAGCTTGCGCCGTACGCAGGATTTGCGTAGCCGAGGTTTTCCGCCATCCATGTTCTGCCGCCTATTTTCACCGTGCGGTAACTTTTGCCGTCCCGTGAATCGGTAAAAGAACCGTAATTTACATTTGGATTAAATTGCGAGCCTGCGCCGCCTTCAGCATTGCTTATGCCATTATCGCCGCATCCTAAGAGAAGAAGCGAGGCGATTAGCGTGAAATAATATTTTGCCATTTTTTCTCCGTGTTTAAATCCTGAATCCAACGCCGACGTTAATTGTGAATCCGTGTCCGAGCAAGGCTGACCCTTTTTTGCCGTCTGAGATTACAGGTTTCGCTGCGTCTTTTTCCCATTGATTGGCTTGCCTTATGCCGTAAAGCAACGCAGGGCGAATGAATATTATTTCGTTCACGGCAAAGTCCATGCCTGCGCCGAACTTGAACCACAATGCGCTGTAGTCGCCGTCTATATCCTGTAGGTAGTCGATGCCGATGGCGGGGAACAGCGATGTGTTTTCGGACAGTTCGATTGGGTATTTGCCGAGCAAGCTAAAATCTATGGCGGTGAAAGGCAAATCTCCGTTGCCGAAAGCCATGCCCAATCCGAGTTCTGCGTAAGTGAAATCGAAGAATATTTTTGTTCCTCCGCCTGTCCACGGGTTTTTCGTTTCTGCGCTGGGTATTTTGATTTTGTTGATATTGATTTCCGGCATTTTGACTCCGCCGCCGAAGTCGTTTGCGAAAAAGGCAGAGAAGCCGATGTTTATTCCAATTTTAGATTTTTGCTGAGGTTCGTCGCATTCATCTTCGTCTTGGCTTTCGGGTTCAGGCTTTGGTTCTTGTTTCGGTTCCGCATCCGGTTCTTCTTCATCTTCCGTCTCGGCATCATCTTCCGATTCTATTTCCTGTTCCGGTTCGTCTGTAACAATGCCGGCTTTTCGAATATCATCTCGTTGTTTTGTTTCGTTTTCTTTGAGCTCTTCGTATTTTTCTTGGGACTCTATAAGTTGTATTTCGACACGTCTGTTTGCGGCTCTGCCTTCTTTTATATTGTTACTTCTAAGCGGCTTTGAGCTACCATAACCTATAGCTATTATATTTTCCTTTGGCACACCTTCGGATATTATGTAATTTCTGACAGTACCCGCTCGTGCGCCGGACAGCAGTTCGTTGTATTCGGCGGATCCGACTGAGTCGCTGTGTCCTTGAATTTCGTATCGCAGGTTTGGATTTTGCATAAATAGTGCGGCTATGCTGTCGAGTGCAGCGTAGGAGTCCGATGTTAGTTCCGTGCTGTTGAATTCGAAGTTAATCGTTTTTAGTAGCGACCGGAATATTTCGGTACTTGGCGCATCGGGCAATGGAAGATTATTACATACTTGTTCTGCCTTGACCCTTTGAGCGTTGAATTCTCTTGCACATTGTTTGTATCCTTGGTTTCCTTTGCCGATTTCCAAGCAATTTTTCTGGAATTCAATTACCTTTTGGTTTTCTTCGTCGCATTGGCTGGCGAGTGCTGCCGTTGCGCACAGCAGCACGAGGATTACGGGTATTAATGTTTTTTTCATAGTGTCAAAGTATCCGATTACAATTCCTCAAGGCATAGGGTATGTTACTCTAATTCTTACTTGACCAGAGCCACCGGTATTACCAGCAAAAGCTTGCCAACCTCCATTACCTCCTCCACCTCTACCTGGATTGTAGTAGGATTCATTCAACGTCCAAAAATTACTTTTACAACTAGTGATATACCCACCCGAACCACCACCAAAGCTACTCGTAAGAGAACCTGTGTTAGCTGGTATAGCCCCAGCCTTTCCACCTGTACTTGCTACACAATTTGTTCTATCTCCGCCACCACCATTTTCTCCGTCA
>WQTK01000006.1 GCA_009786285.1 Candidatus Fibrimonadales bacterium
TCGCCGTCAAGTTGGCGAAAAAACCTTCTTCTTCATTTTCAGTAACCATAAAATAGACCTCCTATTAGTTGTCTAATGCATTAGACGCATTTTACGGAGGAAAAATTGAGAAAATTTGATTTCATGGCTAGGCTAGTGGAAAAAACACTGAAATTTGTTGAAATTCGCTGTTTTGACTGTTCTAACCACTAGCCACTAGCCACTGACCACTAGCCAAAAGTGTACATTTCACAAAGTCACACTTATGCATTTGTACACTTTTCCACTAGCCATTCCCCACTCCCCGCTAGCTTAGCATATATTTTTTTTTATTTTTTCCTTTTGAGAAGCGTCTAAGGATATATGAGAGTATATCCTTTTTTATTTTTGCTTTCCGGTTTGTGCTTTGCGCAATCAAACGGATTTTCCTATTGGTGGTACAGCGATGGCCTTATAGACTATGCGCAAATGGCGGAGCTGGACATCCTTAGCGAAGACACAGAGCTTTGGTGCGCCCTTGCGGAGCTTTATGTTGGCAAAGAGCAGGCAGAAGAAGCCGAATGTGTTTTTGATGTAAAAAAAACACGCAAAAGTACATCTTCGTGGAGGCCAAAGATAGGCTTTAGCAGCGGCGCGAATTTGGACACAAATGGCAATTTGCAAAATAAAACCGCTAAAGCCAGCGGCAGCATACGTGGTTTTACCGGTGAAATCAGGTTCAAGGAAAGCGAAGAGCTTAAGGGGACTGTGGCTTTCAGGCATGGGATTTTTTATGCAAAAGCTGGGGATTTAACGAACAAGAATAGGGGAATTTTATCTGAAATCAACATAAATGACTTGCATTTGGGGGGGCAGTGGCAAAAAGATACCGCTTGGGTTTACGGAAAATTCAGCAAGAATTTTTGGGAAAAGAGGATTTTCGCAGGCGGCAATTTCAGGAAAAACAGAAGCAGAACGTGGCAGGGAGTGCGGTTATGGGGCTGGAATTTCAGAATGACTGAGACGGCTGTGATAAAAAATGACGAAAACCTACTCGATTTTGCCTATCTTTTGGAGAGAAAAAGAAAGGGTGCGAGGCTTGCTTTTGACTTTGACAAGAAAAAAATGGGCATAGCCGCAGGGGTTAAGCTCACGGATAGCTTGTGGGCAAAGGCAGAGCATCCTTTGCGTTTGAGAATTGGGTGGGACAAAAAAGCACAAGGCATTCGCATTTCAAATTCCCTTTTATACAGAGAGGACAAGCCTTGGGAATTCAGGAGCGAGAGCAAAATAAAATTCTTCACAGTAAGGTGGACTATGAGAAAAATGGATTTGAAGCAGTTTTACATAGGTTTCATTTACTAAATTACCCCTGTGTTTCTCAACATAATTTGGCTTCTTTTCTTTGGCGGTGCGTTTGTGGCTTGCCTTGCTCAGTGGCTCTATTTAGGAAATACCGGGATTTTCAACAACGTAATGCAAAGCGTTTTTGACATGTCCAAAACTGCTTTTGAAATATCAATCGGCTTAACAGGAATCCTCGCTTTTTGGCTTGGAATAATGAAAATAGGGGAAAAAGCCGGCGCAGTGCAAATGCTTGCCAAACTGGTTTCGCCACTGATGAAAAGGCTTTTCCCAAGCGTTCCGGCAAACCACCCGGCAATGGGCAGCATGCTTATGAACATGAGCGCGAATATGCTGGGGCTAGATAACGCCGCTACCCCGCTTGGGCTAAAGGCAATGAAGGAATTGCAAGAGCTAAACCCCAACAAAGACACCGCAAGCGACGCACAAATTTTATTTCTTGTTTTGAACGCAAGCGGGCTAACCCTAATCCCTGTTACCATAATAACTTACAGGGCAAGGCTTGGCGCAGAAAACCCCGCAGATGTTTTTTTGCCCATTTTGTTCGCAACATTTTTCAGCACCGTGGCCGGCATTTTAGTCACCGCTTTTTTTCAGAAAATTGAAATAAAAAACATAGTTTTTATATCATGGTTCATTGGCCTCACAGCGGCGGTGTTTGGCGGGCTTGTGTACTTTTCCATGCTTTCCGCAGAGGAAATGGGGGTTGCCAGCGCATTTTTGGGTGGCATAATATTGTTCAGCATTGTGATGTTCTTTTTGGTTTTGGCTGCCATAAAAAAGGTTATGCCCTTTGACGCATTTGTTGAAGGCGCAAAAGATGGTTTTTCAACAGCCATTATGATTATACCTTACTTGGTAGCCATTTTGGTAGGAATAGCGGCGTTCAGGGCAAGCGGAGCGATGGATTTTATTATGAGCGGAGTTGTGGCCGTTTTTAACATTTGCGGAATTCCCCCCGACGTTGTGCCGAGTTTGCCCACGGCAATTATGAAGCCTCTCTCCGGCAGCGGCGCAAGAGGAATGATGGTGGATGCCATGCAGACATACGGCGCAGACAGTTTTGCCGGCCGCCTGAGCTGCATATTTCAAGGCACAACAGACACAACATTTTATATTTTGGCGGTTTATTTTGGCTCGGTAGCCATTCGCAAAACAAGGCATGCTGTTTTTTGCGGCCTCACAACAGACGTGGTGAGCGCCGTGGCTGCGATAACTATAGCCTATATATTTTTCCCGCCGTAGAACGGCTCAAATGCCTCTCCCTCCATTCCAAAATCAAGGCTT
>WQTK01000007.1 GCA_009786285.1 Candidatus Fibrimonadales bacterium
CACGCATCCACACCAAGCCCTTGGAGCCATAGCGCCCAACATACGCAGTTAAATCGTCTATTTGCTTGCGGGTAAAATCAACACAACCCTTCGCAGCCAAGCCACGCACAACGCCATTGTTGGCAACCACGGTCTTGAACACTCCAAAATCAGAGCTTGCGGCAACTTCGCTCACATCGAAAATCGGCAAGTCAAAGCGCAAATCCGGCTTGTCACTGCCATAGCGAAGCATTGCGTCTGCATATTTTATGCGAGGAATTTCCGGCACAGCAAATCCCCAGACTTTTGCGAGAACTTCTTTGACATAACCGTCTAAAAGCTCCATTACATCTTCTTGCTGAACAAAAGACATTTCCAAGTCTATCTGAGTGAATTCGGGCTGGCGGTCTGCGCGCAAATCCTCGTCTCTAAAGCACTTGGCAATTTGATAATACCTGTCCATGCCGGCTATCATCAACAATTGCTTGTATTGCTGGGGGCTTTGCGGCAAAGCGTAAAATTTGCCCGGATTCACACGGCTTGGCACAAGGTAATCCCTTGCGCCTTCCGGAGTGCTTTTGCAAAGCACGGGGGTCTCAATTTCTTCAAATCCGTTTTTGCGAAAAAAAGCATGAGTTTCACCCAAAAGCTTGCTTTTGAGCATCAAATTCTTTTGAATCCAAGGGCGGCGCAAGTCCAAATAACGGTATCTCAGGCGCAAATCATCGTTTTCCTTGCATTCCTCTTTCGGATCGTTGATTGCGAGCGGCGGATTTTCCGACTTATTCAAAATAATGAGTTCGTCTATTTTTACATCTATGGCTCCGGTGGAAAGTTTTTCGTTTTCCATTCCTTCGGGGCGGCACTGCACTTCGCCGGTAGCTTGAATCACAAACTCGTTTCTCAGGCCATCTGCGATTTTATGGACATCAACGTTTCTGGCTGGGTCAAAAACAACCTGTGTTTTGCCGTATTTATCGCGCAAATCGACGAATATAACGCCACCCAAATCTCTGCGCCGGTCTACCCAGCCGCAAAGGGTAACTTTTTTTCCAACATCGCTTTTGCGCAAATCGCCGCAATTATGTGTACGTTTCATAGAATCCTCATGAAGTTTCGTTGTGGGTAATGTAGAAAATTCTGCTGGAGGCCCATAAAAAAACGGATATTTCTATTTCTGAAATCCTGTAAATACCCAAAATGAGCCTTGACCCTTGACATCGCAAAAAAACTTTCTATACTTACAGTAACGTTCCCCCCCCCATATTTCTTTCGTAACTTAAAAAGGAGATATAATTATGGGTATCGGCGCATATTTTCCATCCAACTCCTCCACATAAACATCCTCAAGCAAATAAGCTTCTGATTCATCAAGCTTTTTCGCAAATTCAACCATTCTGTTTTCCGTCCGCTGCCTAAAAGACTGAAAACTTAACTCCGCCTGCGCTATTTCTTGAACCCTTTCAAAGCGTCGCCAGCTTTTTTCTCGGCTTCTTTTTTGGCTTTGTCTTCCGCTTCTTTCTTTTTGGCGGCAGCTTCGGCTTCCAGCTTTTTCTTTTGAGCTTCTATTTCGGCTTTTGCCTTGTCCGCTTGCGCTTTGGCTTTGTCTTCCAATTCCTTTTTCTTTGCCATAGCCGCAGCTTCCAGCTTCGCTTTCTCTTCGTTCAGCTTTGCCTTTGCCATGTCTTTTGCTTCGTTTAATTTTGCGGTTGCAAGGTTTTTAAGATCATTTAAAGGGTTGCCCATTTGGTTTGCATCCAAAGTTACCTTGGGGTCAGAAAGAGTGCCGCCTATGTTGAGGAATAAAAGAGCGTTTCCTTTTGCGTCTTTTTTGTAAAGGGAAACCGGGCTTGCCTTTGTAAGGCTGTTCAATTCCGCGCTTACGGAAGCACTCATCGTGTTCTGAAGCTTCAAATTCAATGCGCCGTTAAAGCCTATTCCGCCGTTAAAGGCAAGCAAGCCAAGGCTTTTTGCGTTTATGTTAAAGTTCTTTACCAAAAGCTGCCCGTCTTTTGCCTCAAACTCCGCTTTCAAATCATCAAAAGCCATATCGCCTTTGCTGTTAACCGGAACTGCGTTGCTTAAAACTTTTTTCCCCGCAATCTCAAAACCGGAAATGCTGCTGCCAACCGAGCTCAGAATTTTAGAACCCTTCAAACTTCCGTTTGTAATTTGCAAAGAGATAAGACCAGATAAATTATCGACAAAGTTCTGCGGCAGGCCCTTTGTGCTAACATTCATATTCATGCTGAATTTTCCGAAAAGAGTGTTGTCTAAATTGCGAATCTGCTTTGCAATTTCGGAATTTCCGGTGATATTGTCTTTTCCATGGGTTATAAAATCGTTTGCTTCAACTTTGTCTACATTTAAAGCAAGCTTTACATCTGCGGATTTTTTGTTGTTCAAATCAACAGCCACGTTTGTGTTGAAGCCACCGGTGTAAAGACGCCCTTTGCTTGCGACGTTTGCCTTGTTGTTTGCGTAATTAACTCCCAAGTTGAAATCTGAGAGCGTTAAATGCCTAAATACAGTGTTTGCTAAATTCACATTTATATTTGCCACCACGTCAGGAAGCTCCGGGTATTGTTCCATCGGAGGGCCTTCTTCTACCGGCTTGTTCGGGTCGCTTGGCG
>WQTK01000008.1 GCA_009786285.1 Candidatus Fibrimonadales bacterium
GCCGCTCAGGGTGCGGCGCACTCAAAAATTTCCGTAACTGAATTGGACTGCGACTTTTTGGCTTTCAGCGGGCACAAAATTTACGGACCTACAGGGGTAGGCATCCTTTATGGCAAAAGCGAAGCTTTGGAAGCCATGCCTCCATGGCAAGGTGGCGGCGAAATGATAGACCGGGTTAGCTTTGAAGGTACCACTTTTGCCGCCCCTCCCGCACGTTTTGAGGCCGGAACACCGCCAATAGCCGAGGTACTCGGCCTTTCTGCCGCCATAGATTGGGTAAATGAGACCGGAATGGGCAATATTTTGGCCTGCGAAGAGCAAATTACAGCCTATGCCTTGGAAAAACTCTGCGAAATAGACAACCTGCAAATTGTGGGCAGACCTAGGAGGCGAGGGTCTATTGTATCGTTTTTGCTGGGGAAAATACACCCTCACGACGTAGCTCTGATTTTAGACGAGGAGTCCATAGCCGTGCGTGCCGGCCACCACTGTGCACAGCCCGCAATGGAGCGTTTTGGGGTACCTGCCACCCTAAGGGCTAGCTTTGCAGCCTATACCGAGCCTTGGGAAGTGGATAAACTCTGCCGGGCTCTTAAAAGAGCGGTTGGAATTTTTCTATATTAATTCTCTTGGTTTTTATGAAATTTGTCAGTACGCATATTAGCTTAGAAGGATCTTCGGTCTCAATGCAATTGAGCTTTCCAAAAGTCTTGCTGCTTTTCATTAATCTGTTTAAACGGCTGGCACAGCTTGCATTGTTAATTCTGGTTGTAAATGTGTTTGCGTATTGGACCCACAAGCACTTTGTGGACACCGCCCAAGAACAAAGAGTCCAGCTTTATTCAAGGCTTGAAAATTTAAACACGAAAATAGATTCCATAGACGCTAAAATATCCACATCCTATGTCCACGAAGATTTAGTGTATGCAAAATACGGTTTTTCAATACCAGATACCAGCATGCGTAAAATGGGCCTCGGCGGGTTGACTTCTCCGGATAGCGCTCTTGTATGGTCTGTATCGCCAATCAAAAGATTGAAAACCTCCATTACAGACAGGTTTAAGAGAATAGAAGCTAAAATAGACAGGTCCAACAATTCTTATTTAAAGCTACAGTCCTTTATTGAAAACGTGCATGGGGATTTAAAGCACACTCCTTCAATTTTGCCTGTTGCCAACGGCTTTTTGGGTTCGGGGTTTGGCTACCGCACCCATCCGGTGACTAGGGAAGCTAACAAAATGCATTACGGCTTGGACATATCCGCGCCAAAATGGACTACTATTTACGCAACCGCGAACGGAAGAATTGAAACAGTCGCAACCAGTGAAACAATGGGAAGATATGTTGCTATAGACCATGGAAACGGCATCGTAACACGCTATGGTCACATGACCTTGCCTTTCACAAAAGAAGGGCTGATGGTCTCAAGAGGCGATGTCATAGGTTATATCGGAAGCACAGGGCGCTCAACCGGCAACCACGTTCATTACGAGGTGTGGGTCAAAGGTACGCCTGTGAATCCAATTCATTATATATTACCGGATCAATACTCTGTTGAGTAATTGAGAGGCTTATGAACCCATTAATATTGGGAGCGGCTTTGGCCTTGCTCCCTGAGTGCCCGTATTTTTACGAGTTTCTTCCAGACCCTGTGGATGTTCCCGATAACGAAGGTGAATATCTGCTTGTGAAATGGGAGAGAAGCGTTGTTCCTTGGGATAGCATCTATTTGCAGATGGATGAGAACAAGGTTTTTGCCGTTTATGTTCCGCCGGATTCTTTTTTCACGGAACTTCTTTTGCACAGAGGCGCGCCCCAAGCCTGCCCTGTAAAGAGCAACCAGCTTTGCCTGCCTTTGACAGGCTCGGCTCTTCCCAATAGCAGAGCAAGCGTTTGGAATTTGAGCGCCGGAATTTGCCGGGACACAGCGTGGCTGCCATCTCCTAAGGCTGGCCAAGTTATCAGAATGTTTGAGAACGAATCGGATTCTGTTTTCACTTTAGATTCCTTGGTCTCTTTTTATGGAGAAATTCCTCTTTACATTTCCGAGGTCGCGCCTTGCCCGGAAGAAGGAATTCCCGAATGGTTTGAGATAACAAACCGCACGGTTTTGGCTTTTCCGCTAAACGGAATTTCGGATTGCAAGGCTAAAACGCCTTTGAAAACTCTGGATTCTGTAAAGGGCAAAAGCTCTGTTTTGATAACAAAAGACAGCACGGATTTAAGGTTTTTTTTGCAAACGGAAGAAATCCCTATTTACCAGATATCCATCGCTACTTTAAAGAACACAGCCGATACCCTCAGGCTTTGCGCTTATGGTTTGAAGCTGGACTCCGTGATGTGGGGAAAGGCGGTGAACAGGCCGGTGAAATGTCCCGGCACGGAGAGGATAAGCCCAGGGTTTGTGCCACGAATTTCGGATGGACAGTCAAAAGTTTTGCAAATTTCGGAACGGGTTTTGACACGCTCAAAAAAAGGCACTATGCTAAGGGTGCGCATAAATTCGCAAGGAAAGTTTGAGCTTGGATTGATAGACCGAGGCGGAGTAGGCATTTTGAAAAAAAATATCGATTGGCAGGCGAACAGCCCGTGGCTTGAAATTCCGGAGTGGAAACGTT
>WQTK01000009.1 GCA_009786285.1 Candidatus Fibrimonadales bacterium
GTTAACACCCTTTCCAACCCTCCCCCAGAGGCTCGACCCTCCACAGGAGGCTCGACCACAGGCTCGGCAATGCCAGCAGAAACGCCAGCGGAGCCGATAACTTCCGGCTCCGTAGCCTGTTGCGCAGAAGCGGGGGGTAGCGATGTTTAAATTCTTCCGTAAAAAAGCGCCCCCGCTAACAGGAGTTAAAATTGCAGTGTGGGTAGATATGAGTGAAGTCTCAGGCTACCTTGACGCCCATGATGATGCTGTAGGTAGATTTTTTAAGAAGATGCTATCAGAAGCGACTAGTCAAGCACTATACGAATTTGCCAATTCAAAAACGGGGGATGAAAATGCTTGATTTTCTGAAAAAACTCGCATTGGGCATATTAGTTGCCATCGTGGACATGGCAGTAATATATGCATTAGCAAGTATAAAAAGTATTGAATTTGACGATGCCGATAAACTCATAACCGGCTGTATATGCGGCATTTTGGGGGTGCTGACCATAAATACAAGCACAACAAAGGCGGGGGGTGAGGCATGATTTTAAAGCCAAGAAAAACAGAAGCCGAACTAAAAGCAATTACAGAACCTATTGCTAACGCTTATTATTACAGGCGGTATATCCAGCCTTATTTACGCAAAGAAGTTGCGGGGGGTAGAGATGTTTGAAACGCTTAAACATGCAATGAAATGCAAGTTATGCCGCAGAGCATGGATAAAGTATTTTATAGCCAAACTTAGAGCAAGAGAAAGGAGGATTGATGTTTAAAAATGCGGAAAATCAGCTGAAGGATACAAAGCGGATTAATGACTTACGGAAAGAAGCTGGGAATGCATCGGAAATGCTGCACGATTTATGCTTTTCATCTTGTTGTATAGAAAGTACAAGAAAATCTCTTACTGCTGTAAGGAATTGCCTAGAGTTTAAAGAGTCTTTAGATTGGATACATTGTGAATTTGGAAAAGCAATTGAAGCTATAAAAAAACATATAACACGATTGCAGGTAGAGGTAGCTCATTATACGGTTATAATGCAAACTTTGGAAAGAGCAATTAGTGCTGTTGACAGCTCAGGGGGTGAGGCATGAAAGGCGATGGAATAAAAAATGCAATAATAGAAAGCGTTACAGGATATCGCGATGATACGATTTTACTTGGTCTAAAATACAATGAATGTCAAGGCCAAGGCTGTAAAGTTCCCAAAGTTGAATTGGTAGGAAAAATTTTACACATAGTTGAAGTTGACGATCGCAATGAGCTAATAAACAAAGCCGTTAGGGTAAAAGTAGATAATGGTTTAGTCAAGCAAATAGGAAATATAATAAATAACAAATGGGTTGTATTGTATAAAGATTTTATTAAAGGGGGTGAGAATGCTTGAATATATGTTATACAGGCTAAGAGGTCTTTTTTTTGGCAAAAAAGGTATATACTATACTGACGGCGAAGTTTTATTCAACATCCTCCAAATAATATTTAGAGATCTTAAGATTGCCGCAAGCAAGGGTCATTGGAATCGCCACAATGTGGATGACATTAGAGATATATCCAGACAACTTAATGATTATGCCAATGGATTAGAAAGCCTTAACTCGGTGCAAATATCCAGTTTGGAACATGATATTTACGCTCTGCGTGCGGAATTGGCAGCGGTAAGAAAAGCGGTCAAAAAAGAAGTGGAGGTGAGAAATGACAAAAAATGAACTTGATGAATTAGCGTCTAAACTCGCCAAAGCGATAGAAAGTTTGATTAAAAACAGACAATTTGATGTCGCCTTAATCCTATACGGTAGCCTAGTTCAACTTTTGAACATTAAAGAAAAAAATATTGGCGTAGAGTCGAATTTAGAAAAGGTCGGCGGAGTTTGGAGCGACGCCTTAAAAGTGCATTACCTCGCCAAAACCCTGCTAAGCGAATTTGAAATGCCGCATTATAGCGATACGGAGATTGTATTACAAGATTCCGAAATTAAAAAAGCCTGTCAAATAATTGAAACGCATATAAATTGCGCAATAAGAAAACTTGAAAAAGAGGCAAAGGAGGCAAATAAAAAATACGTTACTCGACAAAATGAATATAAAATTCGGGATTATATTGCTGAAACGGAAAAAGCTATGGAAGTAATAAAGTTATTAACTAACGATCCAACATTTGACAGGCGCAAATTTCTAGGAGAAAAGTATGTGGGAGGTGAGAAATGATTAAAGATAAATTCTATAACGATATTTATGAAGCCTCTAAGCTTAAAATGCCTAAAGTAAGCGGCTATAGCATGAGAACCATACTAAAAAGCGGCGTAGAATTTAACGTTAAGGATTTTGAAATGCGACTTCATGAGGACTTTGAGATTTACTCTGGCCTTAGTAAAGAAAATTGCGAAACGTTAATATTTGTACGTGTAAGTGAAATTGCATCTAGCATAATCACGGATTTGAACTCGCAACCGCAAGAAATTGTCGGCGGATTGCAGCAGGAAAAGGAGGCTGCCAATGTATAAAATCCACTACAAAGACGGCTCCGTGAGGGAGTTCGAAACCCTGCGCCGTGCCGACCTGAGCGGTGCCAACCTGTGCGGTGCCAACCTGCGCGGTGCCAACCTGAGCGGTGCCAACCTGAGCGGTGCCAACCTGCG
>WQTK01000010.1 GCA_009786285.1 Candidatus Fibrimonadales bacterium
GTAAGAATCGTTGTAAAAAACAATGCCGTTTTTTGTGCCTATGTTTTGAAGCCTGTATGGCAGGCTTTCGTAACTCTTTAAGGCTTCTACACAAGCCGGAACATTCAAACCAGCGCACTCCAACGCCAGCGTTGCCGCAGCCATGTTTTGCAGTTGGTG
Source organism: Candidatus Fibrimonadales bacterium (assembly GCA_009786285.1). Taxonomy (GTDB): domain Bacteria; phylum Fibrobacterota; class Fibrobacteria; order Fibrobacterales; family Fibrobacteraceae; genus Fibrimonas. Next base: position 160 of record WQTK01000010.1, read on the forward strand.
CTCGCCTTTTACCTTGAATTCGTCTATTGATATATGTAACGTTTCAAATGGTTTTTTTATGCCGCCGCTTTGCTCGGCTATTTGCACGGCTCCTTCCGATGCCGCATTGTAAATGCAATAATCGCTTCTTTTTTGCCAGCGAACCAAGTTCGCTTTTGCGTCTCTGTATTGTTCAACCGATGTGTGCCAGTCCAAATGCTCGCTGGTTGTTTGCAGCACAACTCCGATATGCGGAGAAGCTCCAAGCGTCATAAGCTGAAAGGAGCTTAGTTCCAAAATTGCCAAGCGATTTTTATCTTGCAGCAAATCCAAAGCCGGAACACCAAAGTTACCGCCTATAGCGTATGGTACATTCAGTGCTTTTAGGCAGTGGGCTATCATGGAAACGCAACTGCCTTTGCCGAGCGTTCCTGTTACGCCTATAATTTTGTCATGTGGGTACAGCTCAAAAAAAAGTTCTATTTGGCTTGTCAACACTGCGCCTTTCATTTGCGCGCTGAGAATTTCTTTTTGCAGCGGGTAAACGCCTGCGGAACGGATTATGGTTTTGCAATCGGCCAATTTATCCAGATAGTTTTCGCCGTTTTTTTGGTCAAAAACCCGGATATCCTTTATGCCGTTATTTTGCAAAAATTGCATTGTGCTTTGGCCTTCAACGCCAAAACCGAGAATGCCAACGGGTTCTTTTAGTGAAACTTGCATATTTGTATTGTAGAAGATAGAAAATACATTTAGCCAAATAACACGTCTTTGCCCTCAGGCACGGGGTATGGAATTTTGAAGTTTTCCGTTTCCGCAAGTGTTTGCAAAGGCTCGTCTGTGTTTGGGCTTTGCATGGAAGTGTGCGGCTCCAAAGCGAAGTGGATTAGCATCCCTCGGATTTTGTTCTCTTTTTCCTCTTTAATCACAAAGCCCCAGTTCGGAATAATTTCTTCTACGCATTCCAAAAAAGGCTTGTATGCGGAAAGCTCAGTGAATTTCTCTTGGCTCCTTATGCGCAAAACGCGCATTTGGTCAATGGAAGAATCGTTGTATATGCGAAGCCAGTCGCTTAAAGCTCCGGCCACATTTGGCATAGCTCTGTTCCAAGACATAAAATCAAGAATAAAATCGTTTGGAAGCCCAGAACGCAAACCGCCCAAAAAAGATTCCTTGCTGATTGTAAACCGCAAAGGGTCTTCTTCGTTTTTCGCCTGCGTTAAGCAAGACATTTGGAAAACTCTGAGCGCGCCGTTGCTCTGCGATAAAATCCACTCAAAATTGGAACTGCTTGATATAATGGGTTCTGATAAATTTTCTTTTGAGCTTTTTGCGAAAAAAACGCTCTCGCCAAGTTCAGAAAGAGAAAACATTAAAATGTGCTTCTTTTTCATTTGCATTTTTAATATTCCAAAAATCCAGAGCTCCTTGAGAGGAGCCGGCAATTGAATCCAGCTTGCGAAATGTTTGTTTTTTAGCAGCCTTGTACGAGTGTCGCGAGGCCAAAATAACTGCGCTGCGTTCAATACGCTAACAGGTTTTTGAAAAAGTTTTAAAATTTTCAGCAATTCGCCTTTGTTTTTAAACCTTTCTCTCTCCCACCAAAAAAGAAATTCGGAAAAAAGCCTGAACCCGTTGTCATGCAAAAAATCATAAGCGGTTCCAAGCAATTTTAAAACTCCGCTATCCGAAGATTTCGCAACCCATTTTTCTGAGAGCAAAAAGGAAAATTGCAGGCGAATTTCATCTTCTGTTATTGCGCTGTCAATGTTTTTGTTGCTTAAAAAAACCTCGGCTATGCACTTTTTCGCGCTGTGGCTGAATGAAAAGTCTTTTTTTACACAAATTTTGCCGAGCTGTATTTTTGAAAGCATCAACAGCAGGCGCAGCTCTGTTTTTTTCTCGTTGGAAACCCATGCGGCAGATTCGGACACTTCTTCGTTTTTAATTAAGAAATTTAAAAAATAATCCTCAAAATCGAAAAAACCGTAATAGATGCAAGCGCCTTGGCACTTGGCATGCCATATGAACATTTCGCTTGCGGCTTCGCTCAAAAAAGCGCTCAGAGATTTTTGGTCCGTATCCAGGCTGCGTTCCAATTCCCTGAAATGCAAGCCTCTGCTGCTGCTTGCGTAAATGAGGACCAAGGCCTGAACTTTCCAATCTTCCTTCTTTTGCATCCATTTTTGCCGTCTTTCTTCGCTTAAAATTTCGCTTTGCAATTCGCCGAGAATTTTTGAATTTTGCACAAGCCCGCTTTTTTGGGTGAATTTTGTGCGCAAGGCACTCAAATAGGAGCCTGGCGCATTGATTAAATGCTCATGAACGGATTGCAGGTTTTTGTTCATAGGGGGAGATAATATAGAAATTTTGAGCTGCATGTTTAGTTAAGAGTTGAGAGTTGAGAGTGGAGAGTTATTTTTTACTTCCATTTTTGAAGGTTAAAGCCACCGCCTTTCAGGCGGTGAACTTTTAGTTGCTATATTTGTAATATGACGGTTGAATACAGAC
>WQTK01000011.1 GCA_009786285.1 Candidatus Fibrimonadales bacterium
CGGCTGCGGCAAATGAAGGCGGCGTAATGCAGGGCTTTCTCGGCCTTGGCATGGCAAATCAGGCCGGCGGCATGAACCCGCAGGCTCTGTTTCAAATGGGCCAGCAGCAACAGGCTGCCGCTCCAGTTGTTTCTTGGGCTTGCTCTTGCGGGTACGGAGGCAACACCGGAAAATTCTGCGCCGAGTGCGGAAAACCATCTCCTAACTCTGCTTGGAATTGCTCTTGCGGGCACGCCGGCAACACCGGCAAATTCTGCGCCGAATGCGGAAAGCCAAGACCTTAAAAGGCGCATATGGATATAAAAGAATATAAATGCCCAAGCTGTGGCGGAGCAGTCAAGTTTGACAGTTCTTCGCAAAAAATGAAATGCCCTTATTGCGATACCGAATTTGAAATAAAGACGCTGGAAGAATATCAAAGGGAAATATCCGAAAACGCAAAGGATAATTTTGATTGGGGCGAAGGAAAAGCCGGAGAAGCTTTGACGGAAGCCGAGCTTGGCGACTTGAGCACGGGCGTTTGCCCTTCTTGCGCAGCGGAGCTTGTAGGCGACAAAAACACCGTTGCCACGGTTTGCCCTTGCTGCGGAAATTCGCAAATTGTAAGCCAAAGACTTTCAGGTTTTTTAAAACCAGATTATGTTATTCCGTTTAAAAAGGATAAAAAGGCCGCAACAGAAGCCTTGAAAAAATTCTGCAAGGGCAAGCGTCTTTTACCGGATTTTTTTCTGGAAGAAAACAACGTGAGCAGCATACAGGGGCTTTACGTTCCTTTTTGGCTTTTTGACGCAGAGGCTTCCGGGCATATACGCTACAAGGCGACAAAAGTGAAAAACGGTTCAACAACTGCTTACAACTACACCGAAACAAATTATTATTCCGTGATTCGAAACGGCAATTTATCTTTTGAAAAAATTCCGGTGGATGGTTCGGAAAAAATGGACGATGCTTATATGGATGCCATAGAGCCTTTTGATTACGGGCAAATGAAGGAGTTCAATCCTTCATTTTTGGCGGGTTACCTTGCCGAGAAATACGATGTTGGCGCAGAGAAAAGCGAGGAAAGAGCGGAAAAACGAATAAAAGCTTCGGTGGAGAGCGAATTTGAGCGTTCGGTTTTGGGATATAATTCGGTGACAGTTGAGAGTTCGTCTGTCAGCGTTAAGGGCAGAAAGCCGAGCTACACTCTTTTTCCTGTGTGGGTGCTTAACTCCAAGTATAAAAAAGAGAATTATACGTTTATGATGAATGGAGAGTCCGGCAGGCTTGTTGGCAGGCTGCCTATTGATTCCGGCAAGCTTTGGAAATACAGTTTTTTATATTCGGGCATTTTGAGCGCGATTTTCACCGCATGTATTTTGGCGTTTCTTATTTTTGCGGATGGCTACGGCGTTAATGGCGTTGAAGATATTTTTGCAAACTATGCGTGGTTTATAGTTTCGTGGGTTATCGCTTTGGCAATGGGGTTTGCCTATGTTTTTTCATGGAGGGCTTCTATGAACACGGCTGTTTTGGCTAGCCAGGCGAATGCGTATGTGGTAAAGGGCAGCCTTGATTTCAAGGATAAGCGTGACAGGTTTCTTTATAGCAAAGTTACTAAAACGCCAAAAGCGAAGTCTAGGTGAGAACTTTCTAAATTCCTATTATGAATATATTAGTCACCGGTTGCTGCGGATTTATAGGCACGAATTTTGTGCGCCTTGTTTTGAGAGAAAAACCAGATTGGAGCATTGTCAATTTAGACGCTTTGACTTATGCAGGCAATATTGAAAATTTAAAAGATGCTGAAGATAATCCGCATTATGATTTTTTCAAAGGCGATATAACAAATGAAATCGATATTTCCAGTGCGGCAGACTTGTTCTCCGGCAAGCTCGATGCCATTGTGCATTTCGCCGCAGAATCCCATGTTGATAATTCCATAAAGAATCCCGGCATATTTGTTCGCACAAATGTGGAAGGAACCCTGAAGCTGCTCAAATACGCAAAGGAAAAAAACGCCAGATTTTTGCAGGTTAGCACAGACGAAGTTTACGGAAGCCTTGGGGAAACAGGGCTTTTTACCGAAGAAACTCCTCTTGCGCCGAACAGCCCATACAGCGCATCAAAAGCCGGCGCAGATTTTCTGGTTCGCGCGTGGCACGAGACTTACAAGCTCGATGCTGTGATTACACGTTGCTCAAACAACTACGGCCCCTACCAGTTCCCGGAAAAACTCATTCCGCTTGCGGTCACAAATCTTATGCAGGGCAAAAAAATTCCCGTGTATGGGCAAGGGCTTAACATTCGCGACTGGCTTCACGTGGAAGATCATTGCAGAGGAATTCTGCTTGCTTTGGAAAATGGCTTTGCAGGCAGGGTATACAATATTGGCGGCAGCAACGAGTGGAGGAACATAGACATAGCAAAAGAACTTGTTAAAATAATGGGCATGGATGAAGATAAAATTGAATTTGTGACAGACCGCCTCGGGCACGATTTGCGCTATGCGATAGATGCGACCCGCATTCGCAAGGAGCTGGGCTGGGAACCTAAATACACTTTTGAAACGGGGCTTTTGGAAACTGTGAAATGGTATAAAGAAAACGAGAATTGGTGGAAACCGCTGAAAAACAAATTATGCGGATAGCGGCTTGTTTTTTTCTCGCCTTTTTGCTGGGGTG
>WQTK01000012.1 GCA_009786285.1 Candidatus Fibrimonadales bacterium
ATAGCCCAGTCAAAGGAGACCAATGTGCGTTCTTGTGCCATAAGGGGTAATATAGTAATTTATTAGCGGAAAACGCCAACGATACGCTATAACTTATTCTTCCATCTCTCCAGCCGTTTCATTCCTCTGGTGAAGAGCCATGCGAAGAACCTTGGCGTTCCGTTTTCAATCATTTTTTTACGGCAAAATTCTTGAAACTCTTCAACAGTAATGTCACCGCCAACAAATTCTCCGTTTTGGTAGCAATAACTGCAGTATTTCTCGTTTTTGCTTCCATCAGCATTTGTTCCACCGCCCTGTGGGTCTTTGCTCAGCGGCATTCCGCAACTTTGACACGCTTTCATTTTTGACTCTCCTTGCAAATTTAGTAGGAATATAGAAAAAAAGGCTTTCCCTATAACAAATCAAACCTATCGGCATTCATCACTTTATTCCACGCTGCGACAAAATCGTTTGCGAATTTGCTTTTTGCGTCGTCGCTTGCGTAAACTTCTGCGATGGCCCTGAGCTGCGAATTTGAGCCGAAGATAAGATCAACCCTTGTCGCCGTCCATTTTTGCCTGCCGTTCTTTCTGTCAACGCCGTTGAACACATTTGCATCTTCCGTTGGCTTCCACTGAGTTGCCATGTCCAAGAGATTGACAAAGAAGTCGTTGGTCAGCGATTCGGGAGAGTCTGTTAGAACGCCGTGCTGCGAATTGCCGTAATTGTTGCCAAGAACTCTGAGGCCACCGATTAACACCGTCATTTCGGGTGCGGTCAGCGTTAACAGTTGAGCTTTGTCAACAAGCAATTCTTCTGGCTTGGTGGAAAACGCACGCTTTAGATAGTTTCTGAAACCATCGTAAAAAGGCTCAAGCACCTGAGCAGATTGAACATTTGTTTGCTCCTGCGAAGCATCCATTCTTCCCGGCGCAAACGGAACCTTGACTGCCGCACCTGCTTTCTTCGCCGCCATTTCAATGCCCACTGCGCCGCCCAAAATAATTAAATCGGCAAGCGACACTTTGTCTTTGCCAAAATCACTCTGAACTTTTTCAAGCGCGCTCAATACCGTCTTTAATTTTTCAGGTTGATTCACTTCCCACGAAATCTGCGGTTCAAGTCTGATACGGGCTCCATTTGCTCCACCCCTGCGATCCGAGCCTCTAAAGGATGCTGCGCTTGCCCATGCCGTGCTAACCAACTGAGATACCGTTAAACCTGCGCCTGCGATTTTACTCTTTAAATCTTCTACATCTTTGTCGCTCAAATTATATTTGCATTTAGGTATAGGATCCTGCCACTCAAACTCTTCTTTCGGCACATCCTCTCCGAAATACAAAGTTGCGGGGCCCATGTCCCTGTGTGTTAACTTGAACCACGCCTTGGCAAACGCATCGTGGAATTTTTCTGGATTTGCGAGATAGTCCTTTGCAATTTTTTCATAGGCAGGATCAAATTTTAGAGACAGATCGGCTGTGGTCATCATAGGGCGATGCTTTTTCTTTGGGTCGTGCGCATCAACAACCATATCCTCTTCTTCACAGTCTTTTGCGAGCCAGATGTATGCGCCCGCAGGGCTTTTTGTCAGCTCCCAGTCATATTTCATCATCACTTTCAGGTAGCCCATATCCCATTTTATCGGGTTTGGTTTCCATGCGCCTTCTATTCCGCTGCCTATAGTATCACCGGCTTTTCCGGAGCCAAAATCATTCTTCCAGCCAAACCCCTGTTCTTCGATAGATGCGCCTTCGGGTTCGGGACCAACATGAGTAGCCGGAGCCGCGCCGTGCGATTTGCCGAATGTGTGGCCTCCGGCAATCAGCGCAACCGTTTCTTCATCGTTCATTGCCATTCGCTCAAATGTCACACGAACATCTTTTGCCGATTCGGCAGGCATTGGCTGCCCATTAGGCCCTTCAGGGTTTACGTAAATCAAGCCCATCTGCACAGCGGCAAGCGGGCTGTCTAATTTCTTGTCTTTTGCATATCTTTCTTCGCCGGCAAGCCATTTAGTTTCCGAGCCCCAATAAATATCCTCCTGTGGTTCCCACACATCCTCACGGCCACCGGCAAACCCGATCAGCTTGCACCCCATCGATTCAATGGCGCAGTTGCCAGCCAAAATCATAAGGTCTGCCCACGATATTTTGCTGCCATATTTTTTCTTTATTGGCCAGAGCAGCCTTCTCGCCTTATCCAAGTTTACGTTGTCCGGCCAGCTATTGAGCGGAGCAAATCTTTGAGTGCCGTCTCTGGCCCCTCCCCTCCCGTCCATGGTTCGGTATGTGCCTGCGCTATGCCAAGCCATTCTGATAAAAAACGGACCATAATGGCCGTAGTCTGCCGGCCACCATTCCTGAGAATCGGTCATCAGGTCAAAGAGGTCTTTCTTTAAGGCTTTTAGATCGAGTTTTTTAAACTCATCAATGTAATTGAACTTATCCCCCATCGGGTTGCTCAAGTTTGAGTTCTGGCGCAGAACACCCAAGTCAAGCTGATCCGGCCACCAATCCTTGTTGCCGGTCCCCTTAGTGAAATCAGGTCTAGTGCCTGTGTGGCCTGTAATCGGGCATTTGCTCATAAAATAACCTCCTTTAGTTACAATATAGTAAACGCTGATTAAGTCCTCTATCTTCCTTGCCATTCCTCTGTAATTTCCCCGCTCCGGTTTTTCGGGGAAATTTTTGTACAATGCCG
>WQTK01000013.1 GCA_009786285.1 Candidatus Fibrimonadales bacterium
CCTTTATATTTACAATTTTTAACCTCATGCAAAGCAAAATGTGTAAACCATGTCCCTAATCAAAATGTAAACTATGTACCGTGTCCATACAGCGAGCCTTACCCTGAATATAAATGCGAATTCAAAAGATTAAATGATGAAAAAACAAAGGCAAAAACAGGAAAATTAGTTGCATAACGGGCACGAATCAAGGTTCAGACGTTTTCTATAGTAGCCACTGATTAACTCAATGTTCGGGTATGGGGTATAGGGAATAGGGTATAGGCGATACAGAAAAACATTGTTTTTAGCGAATTTAAGCCGTTTTATGTAAAATACCCCATACCCCATACCCCATTACCTATACCCTTGCAAAGTTAATCAGCGTTTTCTATATTATCGTTTATGATGCATAGCAAGCACCTTTTGGCGATTTTCGTTTTAATTTGCCTCGTATCATGCGAAGGCAGCTTTAAGGAAATAGCTGATGAACCAAGCAGTAGCGGCTTTGCAAGTAGCAGCAGCGGCAATGGTAGTAGTAGTAGCTTTGCAAGCAGCAGTAGTGGCAGTAGTTCTAAAGGCAGCAGTAGCAGCAATGGAAGTAGTAGCAGTGAAGCAGTTGCATCATCAAGCTCTTCTTCAAGTGAGCAAGATAGTAGTTCTTCTAAAGATAAATGTGAAGGGTTTACAGACAGCACAGAAACAGAACATTACGGAAAACCAAAAAAGCAATTCTGTGATGCACGAGACGGACAAAAATATTTTTATGTCACTATAAAAGAACAAACTTGGATGGCAGAGAATTTGAATTACAATGCAAGCGGCAGCGTATGTTATGATGGTGATGATTCTTATTGCAAGGAATACGGACGTTTATACGATTGGGCTACGGCTATGGATATTGATTCTAGTTGCAATTCCAAACTTTGCGCAGATTCAATAGAAAAAGTTAACCACAAAGGTATTTGCCCCGAAGGTTGGCACATTCCAAGTGTAATAGACTTTCTTGAATTGCTAAAACGTGTTGTTTCTGATTTAACTATTATTGGTGGCCCAGGTTTATATGAGAACACTACAGCAGGTAAGTACCTGAAAGCGACAAAAGGTTGGACTAATTGTGGCTCTTTTGGTTCTGGTAGTTATTATTTATGTGAAGATACTTATGGCTTTTCAGCATTGCCTGGTGGTTTGGGAGCAGCAAATTACGGATATTACGTTTACAGTGCGGAAAAAACTCTTGGCTATTGGAGGATTGCCAATGAGAATGAGAATGATGAGCATAAAGCTTACAGCGTGTATATGTGGAACGATGAAATGTATACGATGTTAAGCAATCCCTACCCCAAAGTCAATATGTACTCCATACGTTGCCTGAAAAACCCAGAGCCTGATTGATTAGAGGATTTACATGATATGAAAAAAATAACTCTCCTTTTCTTTTTCGCAGTAGCTACAGCTTACGCTGCGAAAAACGTTGCTGTGCTGGAGATTATTTCTAGCAGAGAAGATGTACCTATTGAAGTTTCTGAATTTAGACACCTTACAGATGAACTACGAACACGTGCTAGAGAAACTTTGCCACGACATGAATTCTCCGTACTCACACGAGACAATATCATATCACTAATGCCACCAGACGAAGAAGAAGCCGAATGCCTCTCCGAAAGCTGCGCCGTGGATATAGGAAGAGCCATAGGCGCTGAATACATAACACAAGGATTTATTGGCAAATTCGGAGGCATGCTAACCCTAACCGTGGAACTCTATGAATCATTGAGCGGAAACCTGATTGGAAGCTTTGTAACCGAAAGCAAAGACATAATGGGACTGCTAGCAACAATAAGAGAAAAAGCCCCTGCGCTATTCGCAAACCTAAATGCTGAAAATGACTTTAATTTAGCAGTTAAAGAACAAGCGCTCAATAATAACTCTCAACTCTCAACTCTCAACTCTCAACTAACAAAAAAGTCCAACACGCCATTGATAGTCGCAATAAGCCTAGACGTTTTCGGTGCGGCAGCTCTTGGATTTGGAATTTATCAGCACTTTCACGCAAACAAACTCTACGATGACTATAAAAAACAAAGTACCCATGACAAAAAAGATTTGCAAAAAGCCAACGATGCGCAACAAATGAGAAACGTGTGGCTAACCATAGGCGGCGGCCTATTGGCAACAGGAATTGCAGTGCACATTTTTTTCTAAAACGCTGATTTAATTAAGCTACAGGAAATGGCAAGGCCAATGTGCTTGCTTTATCATGATATTTACTATCTTACTTCGCAGATATAAGTTTTTATTTATAGGAGTTAGTTATGAAAACTAATCGATTTTTACTGGCGGCAAGCATTTTACTTGCCTTGGCATTAATTTCATCTTGCGGTTCAATGGAGGATGGCGTGGCAGTTCCTGCGTCAAATGCTGCTGACATAAGTTGTGAGATTAAACCAACGACAGAAGCTGAACGGCCAAGGGGTGATTACAAGGTTATTTGCGGTGGCAAGATAATAGGCTACTTAAATAACGGTGCAGATGGCACAACAGGTCCGGAAGGTCCGGTTGGTCCTCAGGGTGCGACTGGCCCGCAAGGCGAAACAGGCGCAACTGGCGCAACAGGCCCTCAGGGTGCGGCTGGTCCACAAGGCGAAACCGGTGCAACCGGCGCAACAGGCGCAACAGGTCCTCATGGTGCGGCTGGTCCACAAGGCGAAACAGGTGCAACCGGCGCAACAGGCCC
>WQTK01000014.1 GCA_009786285.1 Candidatus Fibrimonadales bacterium
GCAATAAATCATTTCACAAAGGGCAATGCACGCATTGCCCCTACAAAACGTTGGTGAACACCATTGTTATTTCGCATATATTAATGAAATGTTATTTTGAATCGTAGGGGCAATGGCGTGCCTTGCCCAGAAATAATGTTTTGCCCGGAATTATATTCGCAGATTTTTGGATTTTAATGGTCTACGACTGTACGTTCACAATTCTCGGCACCGCCATCTCTACGCCGTTTGCTTCGAACAAATCCCTTATGTTGTTATTCAGCTCGGAAAATATTATAGCCTGGTTTTCAGGCTTGTGCGTATAAACGCAAAGCTCCATTTCAGAAGCATCGTTGCCAAGATTTTTCACCAGAACAAAAGGCGCTGGGTCATGCAAAACATTTTCTGTTTTTTTGGCGGCGTCGGTTAAAAATCCAATCGCCCTCTGCCTTGGAACATCATAGCCAACCGTGATAGGCAAAGAAATTATAACTCCGGCTTTTTCGTTTCCGGAGGTACTGTAATTCACAACATTGGACGAAAGCAACGTGCTGTTCGGAACTGTTACAACTTCTTTCTTGTTTGTTTGAATGCGAACTGCAAAAGGAGTTTTTTCCACAACATCGCCAACAACTTCGCCAATCTTAACCCGGTCCCCAAGCTTAAAAGAACGCATATAAGTTAACACAAGCCCAGCTACCGCATTGGATATAATGGTCGTTGACCCAAGCGAAAGCAAAACTCCCAAAAATACCGAAATGCCTCTGAATATGTCCGTTTCCGATTGCGGCAAAAGCGGAAATATCAAAACCGCCATAAAAGTATAGGTCAAAAGCCTGAACAGATTAAAAGTCGCCGATGCCCAGTCCGGATAAAAACCCTTTATAACAAGCCTGCCCGTTTCAATTTCCTTCATCAAAAATTTTACAAATTTTATCAAATAGCGCGCTATGAAAACAAGCACTATTATACGCAGCAAATTTGGAATGTATGAGACAAAGCTATCTAAAATGGACAAAAAAGGATTAGCCAAGCCATAAAAAAGAGTCATGGCAAAATTTCTGGTTCCAGGGTAAATTCCGAACAGCAAAGTTATGGATGCATAAAGGGAAAACAGCAAAGCAGCATACATCACCAGCTTGGAAAAAAAGAAACCCGTATGCACAAGCCACGCCGGAGTTATCAATGTGTAATTGCGGAACTTCAATCCCTTGAAACTATCTTTGCTCTTTTTTAATATAAACGGATTTATATGTTTTTTGAATAATCTTATAATCAGCTTATAAATTATAATTTGCCCAATCACAACAGCAATCGACAGTCCTGCCATGCGGGCAATATTAACCCAATCAATTTCTTTCAGGTATTCCAGCATATTTTTTCCACAAATTTTTCAGCTTCTTCTCTAGCAGAGGAATCTACAAAAAGAATTTTCTCCAAATTCATCTCTCCGCTCTGCTCTTCAATTTTTGCCAAACAGTGCTCAATGCCGCGCGGTATGTCCAAAAATTTGATTTTCTCTTTTATAAAAGCGTTTGCCAAAACCTCGTTTGCCGCATTCAGAACCGCCGCCCTTGTGCCGCCGGCCATTCCGGCTTCGTAAGCCAGGGAGAGGCATGGGAACTTTTTCAAATCCGGCTCAAAAAAAGCCAGGTTTTGAATTTGTGTCAGGTCTATTCGCTTTGTTTCCAAAGGGAGCCGCTCAGGAAATGCCATCGCACAAAGAATTGGAATTCTCATGTCTGGCGCGCCAAGCTGCGCCATAAGGCTCCCGTCTCGGAACTGCGCAAGGGAATGGACAATGCTCTGCGGATGCACCGCAACCTTTATCCGCTCGTAAGGAATGTCAAAAAGAAAATGCGCTTCTATCACTTCCAAACCCTTGTTCATCATTGAAGCGGAATCTATTGTGATTTTTTTGCCCATGCTCCACACCGGGTGATTGAGCGCGTCTTTTAGCGTTATTTGCGAAAATTTTTCTGTGGGCCATTCTCTGAAAGGTCCGCCGCTTGCGGTGATGTGCAGGGTTTCAACCTCTGAGGAGCCTCGCCCGGCAAGGCATTGGAAAATAGCGTTGTGCTCGCTGTCCACGGGAGTGATTTGCGACTGTGGGTTTCTTTTAAGAGCGTCTTTTATCACTGTGCCTGCCATTACAAGCGTTTCTTTGTTCGCAAGGGCTATTTTTTTTCCGCATTCTATTGCCTTTAACGTTGGTTCGCAACCAACAGAGCCGGTTAAGCCGTTGAGCACCAAATCGCAATCGGAAACAAGTTCCAGCAAGCCTGCCATGCCGGCTAAAACGTTTTTGCCGGTTATTTTCTTCAGTTCCAAAGCAGCTTTTTCATCAAAAAGAGCGAGTTTGGCGTTTGGGTATTCTTTTGAAATTTCCGTCATTCTGCGCACATTGCTGTGCGCTGCCGCGCTGCGCAGGGAAAAACGCTCCTTGTGCTGCCTTATCACATCAAGGGTGGAGCCGCCAATAGAGCCTGTAGCTCCCAATAAGCATACCTCAGACATCTGGGTCGCGAAGTTCCGTTAGTTTGTCAACATCCAAGTGTCCATGCCGGCGATACACAATTATGGCTATGGCCAGCGCAATCGCCATTTCGCAAGCTGTGGCTGCTATTACAAACAGGCTGAAAATAGCGCCGGCTGTCGCATCCAGTGCTTTAAAATGCGCAAACGCTATAAAATTTATGTTTGCGGCGTTTAGCATGAGTTCCATGCTGATTAAAATGCCTATTGCGTTGCGGCGGGTT
>WQTK01000015.1 GCA_009786285.1 Candidatus Fibrimonadales bacterium
CCCGGTCGTAAATCGTTATATTGCAAGGGGTTGCGAAGATTTAGCAACACATTTCTTTTGTCTGAACCGGAATTCACAGAATTTTCAGGATTTACAGAATATTCACAATTACATTGCTTTTGTCAGAACACACTTTTATCAAGGAGATATCATATGAATATGGCAAAAATTAGCTTTTTGCTTTTGATGGCGTTTTTAACGTTAACCCACGCCCAAGACCTAAGTTGGTATAACGATACCGATGATGCTTTTGAGCTTTCAAATGCGACCAAATTAAATGGGCTTCGGCAACTGGTCAATAACGGCAATGCCTTTGAAGGCAAAACCATTAAATTAGCAAGTAATATTGCACTGGCAGGCAATTGGACTCCAATAGGCAATGATACTAACCATTTTCGAGGCACCTTTGACGGCCAAAGCAATACCATTTCCGGGTTATCTGTAGATAGTGTTCAGTATGCAGGTTTGTTTGGGTATGTCGGAACGAATGGGCAAATAAAGAATTTGAATGTTATTGCTACAAAAATAAGATCTGTCAATTATGCCGGAGGTTTGGCAGGATATTATAATTCTGCAAAAGCCATAGAAAGTTGCAGCGTCAGACTAAGTGGTATGTCCGTTCAAGTTTCTGCTGTTGGTAGTGTTGCTAGAAAAAATACTAATAATCCCGTCGCAGTTTCTTCTTCTCGTTCTCTTTATTTCGGCGGTCTGGTGGGTTATGCCAATGGCACAATAACTATAACAAGTAGCTATCTTAGCGGGGATATGTCTTTTTCAGGTTCTGCTTCTGGCGAAAGATACAGTTATTCCTCTGGTGGTATTGGTAGCGCAACTTCTATTACTGCTACAGGCTCTCTTGCTATCTATTCCGGTGGTTTGGTTGGGTATGCTAATGGCACAACAATCATAACCGATAGCTATGATAAGCGGAAAAATATCAGTTTCGGGTTCTAATGAAGCTTATGGTTCCATTTCTCTTTATTCCGGTGGCTTGCTGGGGTATGCAGCTGCTTCTAGTGGTTTAATAACCATAATTGGCAGCCATTCCAGCGGAGATGTATCGGTTACTAACACTGGTACAGATGCTTATTCCGGTGGTTTGGTCGGGATTGTTACCAATACAATCAGAATTGAAGGCAGTCACTCTATAGGAAATGTTTCTAGTGTAGCTTCTTCTAGCGCAACTTCCTATTCTGGCGGATTAGTGGGGGGCGTTGATAACTCGGCAACTATAGTTGATAGCTATTCTAGCGGAGATGTAGTTTCTAGTGGTTATTCCGGCGGCTTAGCAGGATGGATTAATAACTCAGCAACTGTAGTTAATAGTTATTCTAGCGGAAATGTAGCTGGAACTTCCAATTCCGGTGGTTTAATTGGGACTGCCAATGGCACGACAATCATAAACACCAGCTATACTAGTGGCAATATATTGGGAAGTACTGCCGGTGGCTTGGTTGGATCGGTTAGCATTAAAATAACCATAAACGACAGCTATGTGAGCGGAAACGTTTCAACTTCGGGTTCTGGTAATGCTGGTGGTTTGATAGGGAATGCTTCGGCTAATAGCTCAACAACCATAAGTAACAGCTATGTAAGCGGAAATATATCGGCTTCTTATTTTGGTGGCATTTTCGGTTATTTACGGCGAGGTACAAGCGCAGATATGACTTCAGTGTATTATAAAGCAGAAGGAGCGAGCAGCGCAGTGGGTAGAGATAGCTCTTTGGCAGGAACTTTAGGGTATTTAGGAGTTTCATCTGTTCGTAACCCAGACTTGAAAAAGCAGGAAACATTTATAGACTGGGATTTCAGCGAAATTTGGGGAATAGACGCAACAAAAAACAGTAGCTATCCATATTTGCGCGTATTCTACGAAGAAGGCGCAGGCAGCAGTTCAAGCAGCAGTTCCACAACTCCGAGTAGCTCCTCCGATGGTGACACAACCCCAAGCAGTTCCTCCTTTGGCGGCGGCGGTACTATTTACACATGCCAGTTGGCAACTGGCTGCATACAAGCAAGCATTGCAGACTGCCTTCTAATAAGCGGCTCTATAGTAGCCGTTTGCCAAGAATCGAGCAGCAGCAGTTCTGAAGGCACAAACGCCCGGCACCTTCCGGGCGAAATTGCCTCCTCCAACCAAGCCACGCAAATTCACAATGGCATAAATTTGCAAACAACAAGCAACGCTGTTGTTGAAATTTACGACTTGAATGGAAACTTGATCAGCAAGCAGAATTTTGGCAGCGGAATTTACAATGTATCGCTTGGGCATTTGCCAAAAGGATTGTACATCGCAAAAGCCAAGTTCGGCAGCGAAAAACACATATTGCGCATTCCAGTGCGATGAAACTTTGATGTAAGGGCGTATCGCATACGCCCCCCATTTGCCACGACGGTTGCAATATTACGCAACGTTGCGACGCATGCCAAACATTGTGTTGCGCAATGACGTTGTAGAGACGGATAATTATCCGTCTCTACGGTGTGGGTTGCAACGTCCAAAACGGTGTTGTTGTTGGCAAAAAAGGGCAATCACGGGGGATTGCCCCTACACGGGGATTGCATTTGCATTATTTATTGTGATTATTCGGCGAATACGGTTATTGGAAACATTGGAAATTCAAATTTACATCGTAGGGGATATCGGTGTTCAGACGTTTTCTATATTTGTTTCTATGTCCATTGTTGAAAAAAATTGGCACTTGGTCGATGAAATGACTGAAAGGTTTAAAGAATTTAAA
>WQTK01000016.1 GCA_009786285.1 Candidatus Fibrimonadales bacterium
CAATAACTATAAGCTTGCCCATTACTACCGCAATGCTTATACGCAGCAAACTTTTACCCGTTTAGAGCGCAGCACGGACGGAAGGTTTTCTTACTTGGATCCTTCTGTGAATATGGCCCTGCCTTATGGCTTTGCCACTCCGGATAGAAAAGGCGGTGATGCTGATTTGAATTTTGTTTGGAACAAAGCGGTTAGCATTAGGGGAGTGTTTGGCTCCTATTCCTCTGAAGATGCGGATTACACTCGCTTTGGCGGTGGCTTAGAAGTTAATGTGGCTCGCTTGGCAGGGCTTGGCAAGGCACTTGTGGTTTCCGGTTCTTATGAGCAGAGCAAAGAAGAAAAGGGTGTGTATAATCCTCAGGCAGACCGCATTATGGCTGGCTTGAAAGTAGGAATTTGGCGCGGGCTTTCTTTGCTCGGTGGATTTCAGCAACTCTCAAAGGAGTTTAAGAATCCTTACGTGCTCTTTGATGATCCGGATGCGGGTTATTTTGCGATTGATAAAACCAGTGAAATTTTAGCCATAGGCGGGCCGCAAATTAAAATCAGCGAGAGGGCGAATTTTTCTTTGCAATGCGGCATGCTGACTAATTCTATTTCATTTACATTAGACGGAGCAAAAGATGATATTGATTTGGATAAACTTATTGTGTCCGGCTTGGTAACGGTAAAGTTTTAAGGAGAGGCAGCTATGAAAAAAGAATTGTTTGTTTTGTTATGCGCAGCAGCGGCTCTGTTCCTCGGTTCCTGTTCGGATATGGAAGTGAGCCAAGGAGAAAGGTATGATTTGCCAAGTGATTTTAGCTGGCGAGAATATGCGGAGATAAATAAAGATGTTGCGATGAGCCAGATTATTTTGAATGTTTCTGGAGGTGAGGCCTCAAGAACTTACTTGCAGGCAACGGCTAGCAATTGTGCAAACCTTCTCTCTGATAGTACCTTTGCTGCTAAGATTTATTTGGAATATGCGTTTTGCCCCAACCCAGGGTGGTCAAAAAAAGGCGCATGCCCTGGAGCCTATGCAAATAGAGATAATTATAATATTGTAACCGGAAGCGACACAACTTGTTCTATAGGGGGTTGCTGGAGTGGCGGCTGGGACAAGCTTAGCGATAAAGATGCCTTGCTGTGCACCGGCGATGATAATTATGATTGGAACAAACCGGAATGTAATAATATTCCAAGGACTCTTGCGTCTATTTTGCAGGATTCTTTGAAAAAATATCCTGCATCAGCATCAAGCCCAAGCGGGTTTAGCCGTACTTTACCGGCTATTAGAATGATGTGTTTATTTATGCCTCAAATGGAAAAGCAGAAGGATGTTGAAGAATATTTGAAAAGCTATTATTACTTAAACGGCGATGCACTTGTTTACGGTTCAAAAATTGATTCCGGTTTGATTAGCCAGCATTATCATATTACGGGAATATATGATGGAAAACCGTACAAATATTGCGAACAAGGGCATATGGGCCAAGAAAAGAGCCAAGAACTTGCGGAGAAACGGTCGAGTTACTACGACTATGGCAAATATACTTTCTGTTTGAATAAATCCGATGAAAAGATATACGTGGTAAAATGAGGTTTGCTATGAAAAAGATTTTGCTGTTTTTTGTTTTGTTTTGCGCCTCTGCGCTTTTTGCCCAGAACAGGGTGATTGCATATTTTCCTCACTGGGCGCAATATTCGCAGTTTAAGCCCGCAGATGTTCGCTACGATTTTGTGACGGAAATACGCTATGGCTATTTAACGCCCAGCGAAGCGCAGTTGCTTTTTGCGGACGAATCCGACAAGGATAACTTTGTTGATTTGGTAAAGCGGGCAAAAGCCGCTAAAATCAAAATTACAGTCGCTGTGGGCGGCTTGGGCAGCGAAGCTGCGATGCTCGAGGCTTACGGTTCCAAAGAACTTGTGCAGACAGCCAGGAAATTCAAAGAAGAATACGGCATTGACGCCTTTGAGCTGGATGGCGGAATGATTAGCGCAGAGGATTTGCCAAAATTGCTGCAGATGGCAGCAGAGTGGGCAGGCGCAGGCATTTCTGTTAGCGTTGCGGTTCCGGGTGAGGAATCTTTGGCGGCGGCTATTGGCGGCGCGGATTTTAACAAAATTGAGAATTTTTCCCTTTGGTTCACAGACCAGGCTTCCGCAAGTGATTCGCAAGTAAAGCCAAATTCAAACACAAACAATAACATTAAAGTTTTGGCGGCTTTTGCTGCCGCTGGCGTTCCAAAAAACAAACTTATGCCAATTCTTCCTTTTTATGGCAGAACTTTTTACAAAGCGAAGGGACTTGGCTCTTCCCATGAGGGCGCAGGTTCCGGAAACGAAGGGGCTTTGCCTTACAAAGACATTCTGGACAAGTTTAAAGATACCATAGCATACAAGGTTTCATTTGACGAGCCCAGCAAAAGCGAGGTTGCAGTTAGCGCAAGCGAAACCATAGTTTTTAACGGGATTCCTTCGGTTAAGGCTGTTGCAGAAGCTGTTAAGGCTAATGGCTATGGTGGCATTGCGGCTTTTGATATATCCGGCGACCATAGGGAGCCTATAGTTTCTTTGCTTGTTACAATGGGCCAGATTTTGAGGCCTGATGTGGATTACAAGCCTAAGAAGAAACGCTAGATTCTTGAATTCCTGCCCGTTCTGCGGCCAATTCTCTTTGAGCGTTTTGAGCCATTTTCGTGGCATCTGCTGCTATTTGCCTGTCTGAGGGAGAAGGGTCTGCCGGGGCCAAAGCTGCTTTGCGGATTGTTTCGGCTTTTCTTATGGTTGC
>WQTK01000017.1 GCA_009786285.1 Candidatus Fibrimonadales bacterium
AAAAGTTATGCTCTTAGCGAATCGTGGAGCTAAAAAAGCACAAGAGGAAAACCACAGGCTAGGTTTGCCGAATGTTTATTCCATTGAGGGAAGGACGATTTTTGTTATGCCGAATGGTGAAATAAAAACGGAATGGCCGTAAGAAGAAATTTCACGGCTCATAAAAGCTGAAGCACTTCCTCAAGTTTTGGCGGATTCAAAGGCAGAGGAAATTTTGTACAAGCAACAGCAGCGCAAGCCGAAGCGAATTTCACGATTTTATCATCGTCATAACTCTGCAAAAGCCCGTAAATGCAACCGGCTTTGAAAGTATCTCCTGCACCCAAAGTACTTACCGTATCTACTTTATATGCAGAAAATTTCTTCGCTTCTCCATCTCTTCCATATACGATCGTTCCGCCTCCGCCTGTGAAAATTACAAGCGCATTGGTATTTTTTGCATATTCTTGGAGCAATCGTATTTTTCCTTCATCGCTGTAATAATCTGGCATAGAATCTCTTATGTATTCACTTGATACTGCAATAATTGAAGCAAGACGGCAAATTTCTTTGTCAGGTCGCTCATCTATTGTCACAAATGGGATATTGTGTTTGTTGCAATATTGAGCGGCAAGAAGAGCTTGCTTGTCGAAAAACGGGTCAATGCCGGCAACCTTTGTTTTTTTTATATCATCTTCCAATGGAGAGTTCCATCGTATTATATTTCTTTCATAATAATCTTGATAATAGGCGGCAAATTGCCCGAAAGCAGTGCGAGTATCTTTGTCTATGATAATATAATCTTCCAATCCGTCGTAGTTCGGAGCAAAAGTCAGCGAAGATATATCAACATCAATATTTCCATAAAATGCTTTTATTGTTTCGGCTATATTGCAACCAATATGGTTTCCATCCATTTTGATTTTGCAACCTAATGATGCGAGTACTGTAGCTGCAGTACCAGTCTCGCCTCCAGGAAGGTGATATTTCTCTTTGATTTCGTTGTAAGTATCGGGATTTGGAAACTTTTTGTTTAATAAAAAGCTATTCGTTCTCAAAATCATTCCATATAAGTAAACATCAAATTCTTTCATAAAAACTCCTAAAGTTGATAAGTAAAATATAGAAAAGCCTGCTAACCCTTCTGGCCTGGATGTCATGGCTTTTTCATTTTTCTATATTCCCTATTATGATAAAAAAACTGGCTTGTTCGCTTGGGCGAAATGATGAAGAACCAAATATAGAATTGGCTAATGAATTAGCGAATGCAAAGAATAAAAAAGGCATAAAAGAGCTGGTTGATGGGCTAAATAATGCAAAAGAGCAAATTGCAAATGATTGCATAAAAGTTTTATACGAAGTTGCTGAAATAGCGCCGGAGCTTGTGTCAGAATATGCAATTAATTTCATTCAATCCTTAAAATCAAAGAATAATAGACTTGTATGGGGAGCAATGACGGCATTGTCAAAAATTGTTTTATTAAAACCCGATGAAATATTTAAGAATTTGGATGTTATTGTAAATGCTTATGAAAAAGGCAGTGTGATTACCATTGATAACAGCATAAGCGTTTTTGCGGGGCTTGTCAAAGCCAATAAGAAATATGAAGCTAAAGTATTTCCGATTATTATCGGGCATTTGGAAAAATGCAGACCTAAGGAAGTTGCCCAACACGCAGAAAGAGCTTTTATTTGCATAAATGAAAGCAATTCGCAAAGATATAAAGAAACGCTATTGAAAAGACGTGAGTCATTGACTGAAGCACAAAAAAAACGTGTTGATAAAATAATGAAAAGTATATGCGCCTTCAAGTCAAAGTAATTGACAATGCTAGAGCGGGTAGCGGAAAACGCAGCGCGAGCAAGGGGAGACTTCACCTTAAGCTACAGAAATTTGTATATTTTAAGGCATGACAGGTGAATTTATTAGTAGAATTCCGATGAAATATCAGGAAGATATAAGAAAAGCGACCGATTTGCTTAAAGAAGAAGGTTGCTCGGTTTTTCTATTCGGGTCTATGGTGACGGGTAAAATACATAATGACTCCGATATTGATATTGGAATATCGGGATTACAACCAAAAAAATTCTTTAGAGTATATGCTGACTTGGATAAAAAAATGTCAAACAAAATAGACCTCGTTGATTTTGATATGCAAAAAGACTTTTACAATCTTCTAAAATCATTAGGTGAGGTAGTTGAAATTGGATGATAAGCTAAAAGCAAAACTGTTATTTGAGATTTCTCAGATAAATAAACTGATTAACGATAGCCAGCCTTTATTGAATTTGTGCAATCAAAAAGTTCCTGACTATATTGAAATGTCCGCAGCGGCATTGTTATTACATTCATTTTATAATGGAATAGAAAACGTTTTGATATTAATATTTAAAAGTTATAATGAAGAGGTTGCCGATGAAGCTAAATGGCATATGGGATTATTGAGCAAAGCATTTGTTTCAAATGCAAATAGGAAACAAATATTTAAGAATGAATTGCAGGAATCATTGGAAGAATATTTGAAATTCAGGCATTTCATACGACACGCTTACGGATTTCAATTGGAGTGGCCTGTAATGGAAGAATTGGTGAAAAAAATAGAAAATGTTTGGAGTAATATAAAAGAAGATTTAAACAATTTTGTGAGTTAACAAAATCAAAAGGACATTTTATGAAGCCTGACACCATTGAAAATATCAAAGGCCCACAGGGTGGTGAAAGCATGGCTTTTCACTCGTGGAATGAAGCGGTTGGAAAGGTGGAAGGGTAAGTAGATGGCAAGCGACATTGATTTCGTGAATTATGTGATGGAT
>WQTK01000018.1 GCA_009786285.1 Candidatus Fibrimonadales bacterium
GTTACAACTCCTTATATTACAAAGCGTTACAAAAAACTTTATGAAACCTTGCCAAGGTTAGGGTCGGGGGTTCGAGTCTCCTTTCCCGCTTAATGAATCCTAGTGAAAATCATGGGATTTTATTAGAGAATCTCCTTGAAACGGCAAATCTTGTGCGCTAGGCGTTGCAGCAAATGTTTGGCACTGCTTTTGCTTAACTATTTTGGCAACCGCTTCCCTTCTGCTATTGTCAAGCTCGGCAAAAATATCATCCAAAAGCAAAATGGGCTTTGCGCCGGAATGCGCCTCTATTATTTCCGCTGCGGCGAATTTCATGGACAAGGCTATGGAACGGCATTGGCCCTGCGAGCCAAAGTCTCGCATGGAATGGCCGCTTATCAATAGCTCTACGTCGTCTCTGTGGGGACCGGCAAGCGTTGTTCCGCTGGAACGTTCTGCGCTGTATTTTTCCTTGAGAACTTTTAGAAAGTCTTCTTTGCTCTGGGCGCGTGCGTAGGTGAATTTTATTTCTTCGGATTTGTTGCAGAGCGTTTGGTAAAAATTGTTTATGTGAGGCTCCAATATTTCGCAGAGTTCTTTTCTTTCTTGCCAAATCATTACCGCCAGCGTTGCCAGTTGGTCGGTCAGGGTTTCGAATAAATATTCGTCGCCGTCATAAAAATATTTTAACCACCGATTTCGTTGTTGCAATATTCTTTTGTATCTGCGCAATAAATCCATATTGCTTTTTTTGCAGAAACATAATAATTCGTCTAGGAAATTTCTTTTGTTTTCCGGGGTGCCTTTTGCCAGTTGAATGTCTTCGGGAGAAATGAATACTACGGGGGCTGTGCCGAATAACGTGCTGGCCTTGCGAAACTCTTTGCCTTCCAGCTTGCCTTTGACTCCGGTGCTGTCCACTTGGATTGCGGCAGTTTTTGTTCTTAAAATAAAATTGTCGGCGTTCCAGTTTATCGCTTCTTGCAACGTTCTGGTTCTAAATGAAAATCCTTGGCAAATTATGTGAATGGCTTCCAATAAGTTGCTTTTGCCGTGGCCGTTTGGACCGCAAATGATTGTTATGCCTTCGGAAAATTCCAGAGAAAATTCTTTTAGATTTCTGAAGTTGCTTTGCTCAAGAGATTGAAACATAACTTTCTAGCTCCTGCGGCAGCTCGGCTTCAAATTTCATCTTTTCGCCTTGCCACATAAATTCCAAAAGCGTGGAATGCAAAAATAATCTTGGGATTTTTAACTTTCTGTTTAACGCGAAATCTCCATATTTTGTGTCTCCCAATAACGGGTGGCCTATTTGCGCAAAATGAATGCGAATTTGATGTTTGCGGCCGGTTTCAAGTCTAACTCTAACACAATCATATTCTTCAAAACTCTTTTCAATCTTCCAAATACTCTCAGAAATTTTTTCATCACCAGGCAATGGCATGGTTATTTTTCCGGATTTTTGGGGCATTTTTCCTTTTACTAATGCCAAATATTCTTTTCTTATTTTTCTCGCTCTTAACATGCTGCCGAATTCCCTTAGCGCCGGGCCGGAGAGAGCAGCTATTATCAGGCCGGAGGTTTCTTTGTCAAGACGATGGACTAAGGCGGGTTTGAAGTCCAAGCCTTCTTCTTTTGCCCAAATGTCCAGCATTCCCGCTAAAGATTGTTCTTCGCTTATTCCGGTGCCGGATTGGCTGGCCAATCCGCATGGTTTGTTTATTATCGCAAAATCTGCGTTCTTGAAGATGAATGGTATGGGCGGTTGTTGTGGCATATCACAACGTTGTTGGGGTGCATGGATTTGTTGCGGCATGTTTTCATATATTTTTATTTCGTCGTTTTCGCATAGCATTTGCGCAGATTTTCCTACAATCCCATTCACACGCACCTTTTTTTTTCGGATTATGGCGAAAAGCAGCGAAAGAGACGCGGCGGGGAAGGCTTTGCGCAAAAAGCGATCCAGCCTTTGCCCGGAATTGTGCCTGTTGACCATTAACGAGAGCATTTTTGTAAATTGTTTCTGTGGAAACGATTAATAATATAGTTATTTGCGGCGGAACTCATGGCAATGAGCTGACTGGGGTTTATTTGGCTAAAAAGCACAATTGGCTTTTGGCTAATCCTGAGGCGGTTGCTGCGTGCCGCAGATATATGCATAGGGATTTGAACAGATGTTTTGCCATCTCTGAGCTGGAAAGCTGTGAAAACAACACTTTTGAACTTGCTAGGGCAAGGGAGATAAACGCTTTGCTGGGGAAAAAAGGAAGCAAGTCTGCTCCTGATTTGATTTTGGATATTCACAATACCACGGCGAATATGGGCATAACCTTGATTTTAAGCGCGCGCGACCCGCTGTTGCTGGGTATTTCTTCGATAATAGCAACGGAATTCAAGGGTGTGCATATTTATTTGCAGCCTGAAAACAGGGATTGTTCGCCTTATCTTGGGACTATAGCTAGGAGGGATATTTGCATTGAGGCCGGCCCTCAGCCGCATGGTACGCTCAAAGCGGAGCTTTTCGCAAAAGTTGAGAGCGTTGTGTTTCGCATTTTGGAGCTTGCGAGAGGGAGTTTGCCGAGTGCCGGTGGTGCTGAGATTTTTACGGAGTCTCGCAGCATAGATTATCCGAGAGACGCAGAGGGAAATATTGTCGCGATGATTCATCCGGCTTTGCAGGGCAGGGATTTTTGCGAGCTTAGGGCTGGCATGCCGGTGTTTATGAGTTTTGACGGCAAGGAAATTTTGTGGACGGGCGAGACTTGTTATCCGGCGTTTATAAACGAGGCGGCGTATTATGAGAAAGGGATAGCTATGA
>WQTK01000019.1 GCA_009786285.1 Candidatus Fibrimonadales bacterium
CCAGACATAGGCTATGTTAAAATTAAAAACGGGATAAAAACGGAAGGCAAAAGAACAAGGTATAAACACGTTATAGACCCCGTAAAGTCCGAGGTCACTTTCAGCGGAACCATTGCGCCCAAAGCCTCTCCTTCCACGGAGGTGCTGCCGGTTCGCAACCCTGCGGCATACTTTAAAGCGGCGTTCTTGAAAAGCCTTGAGAAATCCGGCATTGTTTACATTGCAGACAATGAAGTTTACAGAGGAAAAGCTTTGGACAGCATTGTTTTTTCCGGCCCTCCGCTCAAAAGCATGCTGGACGAAATAAACCAAAGGAGCCAAAACCTGCATGCGGAGATATTGCTGCGCACTATAGGCCAGTTCAGCAGGCAGTCGGGAAGCGCTGAAAACGGGATTTTGACAGAAAAGCTGTTTTTGGAAAAAGCGGGAATTTCTCCCCATGATTTTAAAATAGCCGACGGCAGCGGCCTCTCGAGGCAAAATTCGCTGAAGCCAAACGCGCTCACAAAACTTTTGTCTTATATGAAAAAGCATGAAAAAGGCGATGTTTACTATGCTTCGCTTGCGATACCGGGAGTTTCCGGCAACGGCAAGAGGGTGGATGTTGAGTTCAAAAAGGGCATAAGATTCAAAACAGGTTCCATTGAAGGCGTTCACGGGCTTGCAGGCTACATTGCCGCAGATGGCGACACCCTAGCTTTCGCATTTTATTTCAACGATGCCAAAAAGCTGAAAGACGACACAGCCCGAGATATTTTAGACACCATTACCGGGCGCATAGCAAGGCAATTCAACAGCGAGGCGCAGCAGTTGAAAGAGGGAATGGCTATATGGCAGGGCGCAAGCTCTGTAAAAAACATAAATGCCCGCATAAATTATTTTTCCGGCAAATTAAAGGACAAGCCTTATTTTTTAGGCCCTATGGGTGAGGGTCTTTCAATTTACCCTAGCTACAAGCCGAGAGTTAACTTTAGCGAAATGGATTGCGTCACATACATGGAGCATGCTTTGGCTCTTGCCTATTCAAAAAACTATGATGATTTCTTCAATATTTTGCAGAGCATTCGCTATAAAGACGCTGTTATAAGCTACAATTCACGGAATCATTTTTTAATAGCAGACTGGGCAGCAAACAATAATTTTGCGATTTACAATGGGCAGGAGGCAACGGAGAATTTTGAGAAAGAAATTGACAAGAAAAAATTTTTCAATAATTCCGGCGTGGCAAATCCCAAAATCAGCATAAAATTTTTGCCAAAGAATCAAGCTATTATTTACGCAGACACCGTTAAATTTGCAAAAGACACGATTTTTGGCGTTGCAATTTTGAGCGAGCTTCCGGGGCTGGATGCCGCACACACAGGCTTTGTGGTTGGCACAAAAAACGGCCTTATGCTGCGCCACGCCTCGCAATTAAAGGGAAAAGTGATAGAACAGCCGCTTTCGGAATTTTTAAAAACAACAAAAATAAAAACGCCGGGCATTGCGTTTTTTAGATTTAAGGAGGAGTAACCTTCAATGTTTTCTATATTATCATCATGAGTCCTAAAAAATACATCACATTTACTGTAATATCTTTTTTTCTCACATTATCAGCGTGTGAAGGTTCTTTTATTGATTTTATTAACAATCAACCCGAAGTTTCTATTCCATTTTCTTCATATTTAGATATCCCTGGCATAACCGATGAAGAAATTGCCTCAATAGAAGCATTTCAGAAACAGAATAAAGTATTTACTTACGGCCTAACGTTAAATTCCGAGATGTTTGAAGACGCAAACGGCCAAATCAAAAGCTATGCTGCTCTGATCAGCAAGTCGCTTACAGAATTTTTCTCTATTCCTTTTGAGGTAAAATTATGTGATTGGAACCTTTTACTGAAAGGTCTTGAAAACGGAGAAATTTCTTTTACAAGCGAACTGGCAGTAACTCCGGATCGTTTAAAAACTTTCTACATGACCGATGCAATCACATCAAACCCTCTGAGTTATTTTCGTATTGCCGGTTCAAAGCCTCTGGATGAGATATCAAAGTCGCAACCAGTGCGCATTGTATTCTTGCACGGCAGCGGTACGGTTGATATTGTGTCTCCGCATATCGATTATGAGTTTGAAATATTGTTTGCTAACAGTTTTAACGATGCATATAATATGCTAAAGAATGGAGAAGCAGATGCTTTTATAGAAAAGGGCGTCACAGATATGATTTTTGACGATATGGTTATTGATAATTTTTCTCCGCTGCTTTATATACCGGTTTCGCTGGCAACGCAAAATCCGGAGTTTAAACCGATTATATCTGTTATACAAAAACTATTGAAAAACGGCAGTGCCGGTTATTTTACGAAATTGCACAGCGAATGGTACATGGAATATTTAAAGAATAAATTTCTTGTGCTGTTGACCGAAGAAGAAAAAGAATACATACGCAATAACCCTGTTATTCCGGTTGCGGCAGAGTACTACAATTATCCCATATGCTTTTACAACAAATACGAGAAACAGTGGCAGGGCATTTTCTTTGACGTGTTGCAAAAAACGAAAGAATTAACGGGATTGTCCTTTAAGCTCATGAATGACAACAGAACTGAATGGCCGAGCATACTGAAACTCCTTGAGAGCGGAGAAGTTTATATGACGGCTGAACTGATTCCTACTAAAGAACGTGAAGCAAAAGGTTTCTTGTGGTCAAGCCTCCCGACTATGGGTGATAAATACGCGCTTCTTTCAAAATTGAGTTTTCCAAACATCACCATCAGAGACATTTTTTCTATTCGAATAGGCATACCTCGCGGTACAG
>WQTK01000020.1 GCA_009786285.1 Candidatus Fibrimonadales bacterium
CTGCAAAAATGTAAACATATGTTTGCAAAATGATGGTAAATTATTTTTTTTCTTGCTTTTTTGATAAAATAATGCTATATTTGTTAATAGGTTTCAAAAATAGAGGTTTTTATGGCACGGCCAATAAAAGAAACGCCTACAATAAGTGGCAAAGATTCCATACGCTTTCAAGAAGCTATGGATAACTTGGTTCCTTTTTCAGAAGAGAGAAAGGAAAGAATGCGAAAATCTTATGAATTTTTTAAAAGTATAGCCACATTTCCAGTACCATGAATTATACAGAATCTCTTAACAATTTAAACGCTTGCGTAATTCGTTTAAACAACGATACCGAAATTAAGTCATTTGAAAGCGGAGACGAAGATTTGAACAATTTTTTGCTCAATGACGCAAAAGATTATCTTGCATCTTTGCTTTCAGTAACTTATGTTATCAAAACAGATACTGATACAGTAGCTTACTATTGCTTGTCAAATGACAGGCTTTCCCAGAGAGCAGAAGAAAAATCCATTTGGAATAAAATAAACAGGCTGGTTTCCAATAAAAAACGGAGAAAAAGTTATCCGGCTGTCAAAATAGGCAGGCTTGCCGTTTCAACAAAATTTGCCAAAATGGGCATTGGTTCAATGATAATAGATATAATAACAACTTTATATAAAAATTCTTCCTCGCAACACGCAGGCTGCCGCTTTATTATAGTTGATGCCTATAAAAACGCTTTGCCTTTTTACGAAAAAAACGGATTCCGATACTTAACGGAAAATGACGAGAAAGACTCCACAAGGATAATGTATTTGGATTTGAAAGCTGTTGAGTGAGGGAAAAGTCAGAACCCTGATTATCCGATTTTCCCGATTTTGTAGAGACGCAATGCTTGCGTCTCTATGTTGCAATTATGCAAATCTTTTAAACGTCTGAACCAGAATTCACAGAATTTTCAGGATTTCCAGAATTTGCGAAATTCGTCTTGCAGAGATGCAACGCACAGAGACGCAAGCATTGCGTCTCTACGATGTAATTATGTTAATGCCCCGCTATGTGTCGTTGTTTTTGAACAAATTTCGCTGTTTTGGCAATAATACTTCAACTTGGAATACCATTATACACATTTTATTTGACATTTACGAAATTATTTACTATATTTATAATAGAGCCCTCTTTATTTCTACTAGCAATCGCGATGGGTGATTGGGTAGAGATAAAGTTCAGGGCTTTTTCTTTATCCAGCCAAACAATAAGTTTATCACCGCTTTTGAGCCAGTTAATTAATTCATTGACATTATCTTTTGGATATATGCTTGTTATAGGTATGTCCTTCGGGTAGCGTACCATCAATTTGTTGTTGCAATTCTTTATTGAATTGACTGTTAATATTTTCCATTTCTGGAATATAATAAGTTTTTTTCAAAAAAGTGTCAACATATGTTTGCAAAATGCAGAGTTTTCATTTTTTTTGTGTTTTTTTATAAAATATTTATTATATTTGTTAATAGGTTTCAAAAATAGAGGTTTTTATGGCACGGCCAATAAAAGAAACGCCTACAATAAGTGGCAAAGATTCCATACGCTTCCAAGAAGCTATGGATAACTTGGTTCCTTTTTCAGAAGAGAAGAAGGAAAGCATAGAACAATCATATCAACTGTTAAAAAGCATAGCAACCTTTCCAATGCCATGAAATATACTGCCTATAAAAACGCTTTGCCTTTTTACGAGAAAAACGGATTCCGATACTTAACGGAAAATGACGAGAAAAACTCCACAAGGATAATGTATTTGGATTTGAAAGCTGTTGAGTGAGGGAAACGTCTGAATCCCGATCCCCCCGATTTACCGATTTTCCCGATTTTGTAGAGACGCAATGCTTGCGTCTCTACCATGCAATTATGGAAATCTTTGAATCAGGGAAATAATGGTAGACAAAATGCACCGCTCACAGCCAAAAGCTTGCACCGCTTTTGCCATCTGATGAACAGGAAAAAACTCATGATTATTCTCCGTAAAACCTAATGTTACTCTGGTGATTTTGCAAAATAACACACTTGGTCTAAATTGGCAAAATGTACATCTTGTGTGTAAACTTTAGCTCCGTACAATTTAGCAGTTGCATAAATTATGCTATCTGCCATAGGTAGCTTATGCTCTTTTCCTAGTTTTGCCGCAAGAACCGCAATTTTTGAATCTATGCTGATAACAGTAGCGTTTTGCATAAATGCAGTGGAAGACAAAGCCGCTGATTCGTCTTTGTCAATCAACATTCTTTTGAATACTTCATAAATACAAATACTTGGAACATACTGAATTGCTGAATTTTCTATAATATCAACTACAATATTATTTTTCAATTTTCCTGAAAAATATTCAAGCCACAGAGAAGAGTCTATTACATTCATACTCTGTCTTCTTCTCTTTCAACAACTGTATTTATGCCCGGGAAAGCTCCGAACATTGACTTTCTTTCTGTTTTTTTAAGTATGTTAATATTTTTTCGCATTCTTAAAAATAGGGCAAAATCAAGAACTTCAGCCACTGACTCTTCCGGCAGGGCCTCTATCTCTTTCATCAACATCGCAGTAGCAGTCATAATAACACAGCTTCCATATTAAACTCCTATTTGGAATAATATAGAAAACGTCTGAACCAGAATTGGCCTGAATTTTAGAATTTTCCTGATTTTTCTTGGCAAAACATATAACCGTATTCGCCGAATAAACCCATAAATACTGCAAAAATGTAAACATATGTTTGCAAAATGATGGTAAATTATTTTTTTTCTTGCTTTTTTGATAAAATAATGCTATATTTGT
>WQTK01000021.1 GCA_009786285.1 Candidatus Fibrimonadales bacterium
GGGCAAAAATATACTGAACGTTTGTACAGTATTTATTTTTAGTTGAGAGTGTAGAACTGAGAACTGAGAGTGACGCAAAACTCGATGCAAGCGCTGAAACCTTTGCGTACAAGCTCTGAATAACTCTCAACTCTCCATTCTCAACTCTCAACTTATTTTCGCAACGATATGACAAAGCACAAGCCTGCGCTGCAAGCTCGCCAAACCTATTTTCGCAAAAATTTGCCATATTAGAAGGAAATATAGAAAATAAAACAAGCCTCCGCAGGAGAATGTTTTAAAACCCCAGGGCAAACGTATCTTAATTTTAGAACCCACAAAGCAAAATACGTCCCCGAAGACACCGCAAATTACAACACAATGAAAGACATTGATGTAAAAATAACCGTATCAAGCGAAGTAGTGCCAATTGCCCATACCCTATACCCCATACCCCAAAATGTAAGGGCTGAAAATTTTCAGCCCCAACAACGAGCTAAAAAAATCATGGTGAAGTAGCTAAATAATCCTTCCAAGAGCTATGAGCGGCGCAGTCACGGCTCTTAGCCTTGTGCCGCCAAGCGAAAGAAAAAAAGCCCCCCTGCTTTTAAAAAACTCAAGCTCCGCCGGGGAAAACCCACCTTCAGGACCAGTGAGAATGGCAGTTTTTTGGCTAGTGGCTAGTGGCAAGTGGCTAGTGGTTAAATCATAACATTGCTCGCACACTATCAAATTCCCTTCAAAATTTTTTAAAAAATCGCTTAAATGCACCGGGGATTTGATTTCCGTTAGCCAGGATTTGCGACTCTGCTTAAGTGCTGCCAGGCTTTTTGCTTCCATTCGACGGCATAACTTGGCTAAATCGGAATTTTTCGGTTCCTGGCTTCTTTCGGTCCTTAAAAGATGAATTGCGGCAAGCGGCAGTTGCGCCGCATGAAAGACTACCTCCTCTTCGCCTCCGTCTGAAAGACAGCCTATTGCCAAGTGAATTTGAGGCTTTGGCTCCTGCTCGCTTACACTTTTTACCAGAACTTTGCAAGCCTTAGGGCTAGGCTCCAAAACCTCCGCGCTTGCAAAACACCCTTTTCCATCACACAATGTCAAAAAATCGCCAGCGCGCGCCCTGAAAGACCTTGCTATATGCGAGCTTTCTTCCAAGCTCAAAAAGATTTCGCCGGGGCGCAAATTTTCGAGAAAAAAATTGCTGTCTAGTTGCACAAGAAGAGGGAGAGGGATTCGAACCCTCGTTACGTGAGTAAACACGCTTTCCAAGCGTGCGCCTTAAACCACTCGGCCATCCCTCCTAGAAGATGGATAAGTAAATTTAGCTTTTTTTTACGGATTTGTCAAGTGTTTTTTAAGTAATATTTACTAAATTCATAATAAGCCATGTTTATTCGAAGAAAATTTCACTTTTTAATCAATCCTGTCAGCGGAGGCGGCCAAGGCAAGATTGTATTTGACTTTTTGCCGGAAATTATGCGCTCAATGGCTTTTGGAGAAGATGAATGGAAAAGAGAATTCAGCATTTACGAGCATTTTAGCGAACAGGTCAAAGAAGCATTGGAAAATTCCGAGTGCGTAATAGCCGTAGGCGGAGATGGCACGGCTGCGGTTGTGTTTGCTGCCCTTTTGCAGCACGAAGAATACAGGCACGTGAAAATAGGGCTTATTCCTCTTGGAACCGGAAATGACCTTGCCAGGGTTTTGAACTTCTACGATGCCCTTGTAAGCAGGGGATTGCTATACACTGTCCGCAAACTGGCAGTCGCGCAGGCCAGAGATTTTGATTTATGGAAAATAAACGGAAAATTCGCAATGGCCAACTATTTTTCCGCAGGCATAGACGCACGCATAGCCCATGAATTCAACCGTGACAGGGCAGAAGGCAAAATAGCGGGAAATTCCGTGCTAAAAAACAAGTTGCATTATGTAAAAAGGTTTTTCGCAGACAGAGACTATCATCTTCAGTCCGGGGAATTGCGCATAACGGACGATTCAGGAGAAAAAAAAGTTTTCCCCTTGGCAAACAACCGCACGGTTATAGTTGGCAACATTCCAAGCTTTGCCGGCGGCAGCAAGCCTTTTGGAAAATCAGACATAGCAGACGGACAGTTGGAAGTTTTGAACATCAAGTCCATAAGAGACTTTTTAAAATCGCTTTCCGTTATTGGCCCCGGCAGTTCGGTTATAAAAGCCAAAAAGATTGAAATTGACTTAAAAAACGATGAATTTGTTCAAATAGACGGCGAAGATTTCAGCGGCAAGCTGGAAATGCCCATAAGCATTGAATTTGGCGGCAAAGCGCAAATGCTGCATTTGTAATTAAAGTTTTTCAAAAATATGCCGATAATTCACTGTGAGGTAGGTATATTATGATAGAAAACATTTCAGGTTCCCCCAATGCAGTGCCCGTGGCAATAAGCGGCGCAGAGGTCTCTTCATATAAAAATCAAGCAGAAGGCTCAACAAAAAACTCAACAGGCTACGAATTGTCTTTAACCGAGGATGGCTGGAAAGCTTTGGGAGAAGGAAAAAAAGAACTTAGCGAAAGAGAACAGAAACAAGTAGAAGAATTGAAAAAAATAGACAGAAAAGTTAAAGTCCATGAACAAGCGCATTTAAGCGCGGCTGGCGGCTATGCCCGTGGCGGCGCAAATTATGATTACGTAACCGGGCCAGATGGCAAAAGATACGCAAACGCAGGGCACGTAAATTTAGACACAGGCCCAGAAAGAACCCCGGAAGCAACCATAAGAAAAGCCGAAACAATCCGCAAAGCAGCTTTGGCCCCGGCAGACCCTTCTCCCTCAGACAGGCAAATAGCAGCAGATGCCA
>WQTK01000022.1 GCA_009786285.1 Candidatus Fibrimonadales bacterium
ACGGTATCCGCACATACACATTGCCCTTGTCATGCTCACTCGGTTCAAGAAAAGGCTTGAAGAGTGCAAAACGACCTGTGACCTGTGGCTCTACTTGTTTAAAAATTTGCACAAAATGAAGAAGATTCCGCCCAAGTTTAGAAGCAAACGCTGGCGTTCTGTATTTGATGTAGCGAAAATTTCTAATTTTAACGAGATAGAACTTCGCAGTTATGAGGCCAATATGAAGTATTGCAACGACTATGAGAATACGATTGAGTGCGCCAAGAAAGAAGCCTTGGAGGAAGGTGAGGCTCGTGGCGAGAAAAGAGGCATCCTTAAAGGCTGGTTAGAAGCCGCCAAAGCCATGCTCAAAGATGGCCTTAGCCCTGCGCACGTAGCTCGCATAACGAAGCTTCCTAAAGGACAGGTTTTGGCACTTAAATAGCACTACTCCCTACACCTTAAACTTGTTTACCGTGTTCTTTTGCTCTATGGCAACTTTTTCCAAATGCACTGCCTTCTGGTTCACTTGCATAATACCCTGCAAACCGCCTTTGGTTTCGTTGCTCACCTGCACAACACTGTCTTTAACCTGAGCTATGCCCCTTGTCACTTCATTGGCACTTAAGCTAACATTGTTCGTGCCCTTCGCCACTTCGCATATCGCCCCTGCCACTTGCTTCGTTCCCATGTTCGCTTGCGAAACATTGTTCGAAATCTCATTGCTCACAGTTGTCTGCTGGTCAATGTGCTGAGTGATAATTTCAATGGACTCGTTGATATTGACTATTATGTCAGAAACCTCATGGATAACCTCAACCGCTTCGTTAGTGCCGTTTTGAATGCCTTCTATGCGCTTGGCAATATCATCTGCGCTAAGAGCACTCTGGTTGGCAAGCTCCTTAATTTCGCTTGCAACAACAGCAAAACCCTTTCCCGCCTCGCCTGCGCTGGCAGCTTCAATAGTAGCGTTGAGCGCAAGCAGGTTCGTTTTGTCTGCGATTTTTTTGATAACTTCCGTAACCTGCCCTATTTCCATAGCCGCAGTACCAAGCTTGCTCATAGCACTTGTGGCGTTGCCCGCTTTTTCCTTGGCTTCTCCCGCTATTTTATGAACATTTTCGGTGTTACCGGCTATTTGCATTATGCTTGCGCTCATTTCTTCCACTGCGCTCGCAATAGTGTTCATGTTCACGCTCATACGTTCCGCAGCCTCGGATACTTCGTTGGCATTCGCGCTCGCCTGCTCCGCGCCGGCAGCTATTGTGCTTATGTTGGCAACCATTTCTTCCATTTTGTTTGCGATGCCTTCGCTGTAATTAGAGGTTTTTTTAACACCATCGGATACCTGTTCGCTGGCTATGTGAAGTTGATCGGCAGATTCCGTAAGAATAGCGTTGTCTTCCACTATTTTCTTCATGAAAGTCTGCAAATTGTCCATCAAAACGTTGAAATGCTTTGAAAGTTCGCCCATTTCGCCTTTAGCATTGCTGTCCAGCCTGTGAGTCATATCGCCTTTGCCTATTTTTCCAAAAATCACAACCGCCTGCTTTATTATGCTTGTCAAGCCGCCAGTATAATAAATGGAAACTATAATCATAACAATAAACATCGCAAGCCCAACTAAATACGCACGAAACTTCAAAGTCGAAAGCGAAGCACCCAGAGTTTGTTGCATTTCCACGTTGGATCTTTCCAAATCTTCTTTAGATATTGCAATGCCCATTGCCCAGTCCCACTTGGAATAATACATTCCGGCCATAGCCAGCTTATATTCTTTCCCGTCGTCGCTTTTGTAGTTTATTTCAGAATAGCCTGTGGAATCCTTAGGCTGCCCTATGCAAAAATCGATGACTTCCTGCCAATAATGCTCTCCTTTCGAATTCACAAGATCCAAAACAGCCTTGCCCTGGTTAGCCATGCTTTCTTCCAGCGACATTACCATAATGCCCTTTTCAAGCCCTTTGGTTCCAACAGCAAACACATGCCCAAATCGCGAATCCCTTATCTCTTCTATAAACCGTCTTGATTCTTTTCCCGTGGAGCTAACAAAGAGCATTCCAACAACCTTGCCGTTCTCTATTATGGGATCGTATATGGCGTTTACCCACTCACCCAAAACATTGGCGCGCCCATTGTATGTATTTCCGGCAAGCACCGATTGCATCATGGCGTTAGGGGTTCCGTCCTGGTTAACGGGGGCTATCTTTGTATTGACCAGCCTTTTTCCGTCTTTGGTTATATTTGTGGCTATGCGAAGCATTGTGCCGTCTTCCAATTTTCGAAACACAGTTGAATAGGTATGATGGTGCTTCAGCACATCATCAACAATTACGCTCGGAATTTTTTCCTCGGAGTTAATCGGTATTCCGTTTATTTTGCTAAAACCACCGGCTTCCTGCAGTTTATCACGCATATAGACCATGGATATGTTGAGTTTCTCGTTTAGCAAATCCTCGTAAGTTTCTATTCTTTTGTATATGGCATATACAATTGTTTTCAAAACTGAGGCATTATGCTCCTCCATTTGAATCCCGTTCTTGCTGACTATGCGCTCAATCCTTTTTTCCCCAAGATTTAGGGATATCATGATGGCGATTAAAGTCAATAATATTCCGGCCATTGGAAGCATGGCTATTCTAAAAGCCATCGTATGGTATAGTTTCACTGTAAACCTCTGGTTAAACTTTAAGTAAATATAATAATTTTTTTTTGCTCTCTTAACAATCCTCCAGTACAAGCTCGGTCAAATTTTGGCGCCTGGCGGTTTACTTCCATTTTTGAAGGTTAAAGCCACCGCCTTTCAGGCGGTGAACTTTTAGTTGCTATATTTGTAATATGACGGTTGAATACAGACAG
>WQTK01000023.1 GCA_009786285.1 Candidatus Fibrimonadales bacterium
ATGAACTTCTATTTTCACATTTAAAAAATTACTCTTGCTTCTAGCATAACGGCGAATTATATCTTCATCAGGAACATTGTGCCCTCCTTTAGACACTCTAAATCTGATTCTATCAATACATAAATTCGTATTTTCTAAAAAAACATATAATAATTTTACTTCATATCCGCTTCTCTTAAATTTTTCAATAAGCCGATTGTGATATTTTCCTGAAAGAGTTGTTTCCATAACAAAGGATTTTCTTGCATCCGAAAATTCATTTATTTTTCTGAAAAATTCTCTACCTGCCTGCATATATGCTTTTGAAACATCTTGCGAATTTATGGATTTTGCAATATCATCTGCATTTACAAAATCCAAATTTTCCGCTTCTATAAGCTCCCTTGCAAGAGTAGTTTTGCCACTGCCGTTCGGGCCTGCTATTATGTATAAGGTGGGCATAGCGGTAATTTAGAAAAAAACAATCTTCTTCAACGGCTTCACAGTTTTCAATCCCCAATCGTAATGACTCGATGTTGCCGAAATGAAATAAGCACCGAGCGATGTTGTGCCCGTCCACTGATATTTTTTCTTTGTGAACAATTCGTTGTTGCTGTGTTTTGCTACCAAAGCCATAACATCTTTGTGGCTTTTTTTGAACATGGCAATCGCTTTTTTCAATTCCGTTCCCTTGTACTGTTCCCATATCCTGTGATTCAATGCAGGCAAAGTTTGAAATGTAAAACCTTCCGCTGGAATTGCAGGCTTTTTGCCGGACATTCCAACTTTATACCAAGTTTGCATCATCAAATGCTACTCGTGCAAATGGCAAATTACATCAGCGACTGTTTTGTCCCTGTCATTTAGCTCGTTCTTTGTGAACGCTTGGGTTTTGATATTCTCGGGAAGACTATCAATAAATTCCAATAACTTGTTTAAATTTGCGGCAGAAAGCTCAAGCAACTGCTCTTTGTTAGTAGGTCTGGGCATATTTTCTCCTTTCTGGTTAAATATATAAAATGTTTAGCTCGTTTTTTTGTGATGCAAGTTACGGCACTATTGCTCGCCTTGCAGGTGCGGTTTATTGGGGAGAAGGTGGATATGGGGAGGTGTGGCTATCTGTCGAAGTAAAAAATTCGCTTTCAAATAATTTGAAGCATTTGGGCAAATTATTACGCTTCCAAACCATATATGCTGCAGACCAATATGATACAAAAATGAATGCACATACGAATATTGCAGATCCTACAATCATACCACGTGCATACTGAGTGTAATACATAAGCACTACCAACAATATAGGAGCAAGAAATAAGAAAAGTGCCGATATTTTTTTCGATAAAATATAATCAATAAATGAATCGAAAAGTGGAAAACTAAATATTTTGCCAAATGTGGTAAAAGCTTTTTTTCCAGAATCGTCTCTAATAATATTTTTTACTCCTTTGAATGCTCCTCTTACTTTTAAAGAATCATCTGTTGTTGCTGTATGGCAAATTTGAACTATAATACCTTCTTCGTAATCAAAATAATCGAAACCTATTTCTAAAATATTGCTACCATTTGGTACTAGCTTAAAATCGTTCGCAGATTTTTCTTGATAGAGTATTTCATGTTCAAGAATCTCATATTTCTCATCTATTTCAATGCGAAACTTATCTTTCGTAATATCCGAACTGCGAATGGTTTCTTTTCCTGCATTCCAAATTACAATTCTCGAAACAGATAGATTATCTATTTTATCTCCGTTATGAAATATGTCAATAAGCTTTATTTTATTGATACCATCATTTATCAGATTGATATTTCTTGTACGATAAATTGGCAGTCTAACTTTTTTGCCTTTTATGTAAAATACAATCGCCAAGATAACGCTTAATAAAGTCAAAGCGAAAGAGACTATGTTCAACCAAGGATTTTGGCATACGAAATTTGAAAAATCAGAATAATTTATCATAGCTCTCCTGCTTTTACAAGCCTTTTCTAGTGAATATAGAAAAATGCCTAACGGTTACTCTAATTCTCCTCATTATAATAAACCTTATAGAATTTGCCCTTTTTATCTTCTCCTTGTTCTATCATCTCTCTATTGCCGTGAATGTAGATGTGGAAATTTTTGTCTAGTTTGATTACGCTTTTCAAGAAGCGAGCCTGTTTTTTTACTGCATTTTCTGAAATAGCAAAATTATCGGCTATATCCATATCAAAATCTTGTTCGTATGTTGTTTTATATTTTTTGAAACTTTTGATTACATCTGGGTTTTCCATAACTTCGTTGGCAAATTCTTTTAAATCAAAATTATCATTTTCTTTGAAGAATTTTACCGATTTATTTAACATATCTGCTTGATCGGCTTTGGTTACTTCAAATTGTTGTGGCAATTCGTTTTTTATGAAGCGTTTCGTTAGCGATAGAATATTTTGCGTATTGTAATATTCGTCTTTGCGCTGGCGAATGTGCAAAAAATCATTTATCCAATATTGAGCTTCTGTGCCTTTGTTGGTGTTATCTACTACTGCAACTACATAGCCTGTTTCTCGTTCTATGTTGAATATTAGGCAACCTTTGTCTAGTTTGTTGATATTTATGCCTTTTTCGCTTTCAATTTCAAATCCATCGCCAGAAGGATAAACTTTTAGGAAAGTGTCTTTGTTTTCAGATTTGAATAACCCTATGGCATCGACCGTTTCGCCGTCAATTATGCAGTCTTTGAAATAAACTGTGTAGAATTCACCGTCTTTGATTTGAGGGTGAATGCTTTGCTCGTATAGATGTTTGGCTAAGTTTATGGACTGTTTGTGCAATATTTCTGGGTTATTGAAAATCTTGCTTACGCAGACAAATACTTCGTTCATATTTATGTCTATATCGTGATGGAAATTGAAATATTCTGTGGATTTGAAGGTGGAAAGGAAGTAACGGCTGGG
>WQTK01000024.1 GCA_009786285.1 Candidatus Fibrimonadales bacterium
CAATCATTTTATCGGTGCGTTTATTGTTACGGGTTTTCTTGCCCTTGGAGTTTTTGCCCCAGGGAGAGCAAGGATGGCGACCACCGGATGTGCGGCCTTCGCCGCCGCCAAGAGGATGGTCAATGGGGTTCATAACCACGCCGCGCACTGACGGGCGAATTCCGAGCCAGCGGCTGCGGCCTGCTGAACCGAAAACTTCGTTGTTGTGGTCTATGTTGGACATTTGCCCGACTGTAGCGAGGCAAACGGATAAAATCAGGCGAACCTCGCCGGATGGCAAGCGAACCTGGCAGTATTTTTCGTCTTTTGCTACTAGTTCAGCGGAAACTCCTGCGGAGCGTGCCAACTGGCCGCCTGCGCCGGGTTTAAGCTCGATATTGTGCAGTTGGGCGTTCAAAGGAATGTCTTTCAGCGGCATTGTGTTGCCAACTTTGTATTCCACGCCGGAACCGGCAACAAGCTTTTCGCCTACTTTAATTCCGTGCGGAGCTAAAATATAGGCTCTGCTTCCGTTTGCGTATTTTACAAGCGCAATATATGCGGAGCGGTTCGGATCATATTCAATGGTTTCCACCGTGCAGGGCATGCCCGGCAAAGCTTTTCTCTTGAAGTCTATAATGCGGTAGCGCTTTTTATGGCCACCGCCACGGCGACGGCTTGAAATATGCCCTTGGCTATCTCTGCCGGAACTCCTCTTTATGCCAACGGTAAGTGGCTTATATGGTTTTTCGGCAGTAACTTCTTCCCTTGCGCTAATCTGTTTGTAGCGCAAAGTGGAAGTGGTTGGCTTATAACTTTTTATTCCCATAATAATTCCCTACATCCCTTCAAACTCGGATATTTTGTTACCGGCTTTCAATTTAACGTATGCTTTTTTCCAATTAGGCATTTTGCCTGTTGTTATTTTTGTCTTCAACTGGGCACGTTTTACTTTGCCACGCACAATCAAAGTATTAACAGAAGCAACCTGAACGCCAAAGTAGCTTTCAACAGCTTTTTTTATCTCAAACTTGTTGGCATCCAAGGCAATGCGAAACACATAGGTGTAAGCATCATTCAAGCGGTCATAGCTTTTCTTGACCGTTTTGTCTGTTATATGAGGCGAAACTAAAATTTGATACGCTTCTTTCATCTTAGCCCTCCTGTCAGTAATTTCAGGGCATCTTGAGACATTATTATGTGGCGGGCACGCATAATGTCATATGTGTTTGCTTCCTTAATCCAAGCCCAGCGCGCCCAAGGCACGTTTTCAAGAGAACGAATCAAATTGCGTTCTTCCGGAGCAGCGAGGAACAATACGCTTTTTTGCTCAAAGCCTGCTTTGCCCGCCATAGAAAGGAATTCCTTTGTTTTTGGCATGGCAAAATCAAATTTCTCAAAAAGACCAACGCAACTGTCTTTTGCTCTGCTGGACAGAGCGCTGCGGAAGGCAAGTCTTTTCACTTTTTTGTTCACTTTTTCAAAATACTTGTGCTTTTTTGGGCCGTGAGCTTTGTTACCACGAACCCAGATAGGAGATGTGTTTTGGCCGGCGCGAGCTTGGCCGGTTCCTTTTTGCTTCCAAGGTTTGCGACCGCCGCCGCTGACCGAAGACTTGTTTTTGGAATGGGCATTGCCCTGCCTGCGATTGTTCAGAATGGCTTTCACTGCCAAATAAATAGCAATTTCATTTGGTTCTATGCCAAAAAACTCTGCCGGAAGCTCAACTTCTGACTTAAATTCACCATTGGATGCGTATAATTTTGCGTTAGACATTAGCCTTTCCTCACTACGATTATGCCGTTTTTAGGACCAGGCACTGAACCGCGCACAAATATTAAATTACGCTCGGCATCAATTTTTTCTATTTGGATGTTCTTTATAGTTACATTTTTATTTCCGAATTGGCCTGGCATCCTTTTGCCTGGAAAAACTCTGCCCGGAAAAGTGTGAGCGCCCAAAGAACCTGGCCCACGAGTATCGTGGACACCGTGGCTTTCCGGCCTTCTGGAAAATCCGTGCCTTTTTATGCCGCCGGAAAATCCGTGTCCTTTGGAAATGCCGGAAACCTTTATAAGTTCCGAGGCTTTGAATATGGCTGCGGCATCGTATATTTTGCCAACCGGCCACGCAGATATGTCTTCTGCTTCAAATTCGTAGATATGGCGAGGCACAGTAACTCCCTTTGGGCTTTCCCAAGGGCTGCTTTCGCTGCGCTTGCCTTCCTTTTTTTCTCCGGAGGCTTTTTCCAACTCGGGTACAAGGTGTTTAAACTGCATGGCGTAAGATTTTGTTGTTCTTTGAACTTTCTGTTCGCCAAAAGCCACCTGAACCGCAGCATAGCCATCTTTTTCTTTTGTTCTGTGAAGAACAACAGTGCAAGGGCCCGCTTCCAGCACCGTAACGGGAACAGAGTCTCCGTCTTCGGTGAAAATGCGGGTCATGCCCAATTTTTTTGCAAGTATTCCATTCATACAAAACTCTATTTTAACAATTCCCTACATGGATTTAACATCTATTTCAACGCCGGACGGGATGTCTATTTTTGATAGGGCATCTGTTGCCTGCGGAGATAGGTTGTACATATCAATTAGTCTCTTATGCGTTCTAGATTCAAACTGCTCGCGCGAAGTTTTATCTATATGGGGACCGCGCAAAACCGTGTATTTTTGAATTTTCACGGGCAGAGGTATTGGTCCCGATACTCTAGCTCCCATATCTCTTGCTATTTTAACCAATTTTGAAGACACTTGGTCTAACAAACGGTGGTCAAAAGAGCAGAGACGGAAACGAACCGGTTTTTCTCTGCGAATTGCGCCTTGTGCACTTTTCTCTTTCACTAGCATAACCCCTTATTT
This sequence comes from Candidatus Fibrimonadales bacterium, assembly GCA_009786285.1. Taxonomy (GTDB): domain Bacteria; phylum Fibrobacterota; class Fibrobacteria; order Fibrobacterales; family Fibrobacteraceae; genus Fibrimonas. The sequence goes on from WQTK01000024.1 coordinate 2,838, forward strand.
AATAACGTCCACAACAGCGCCCGCGCCAACAGTCCTTCCGCCTTCACGGATGGCGAAGCGCAAGTCCTTGTCCATTGCCACTGGG
>WQTK01000025.1 GCA_009786285.1 Candidatus Fibrimonadales bacterium
TGTTTCTGTCCCACTGGCTCTCGTGAGAACCGGATTCTTCCAGGATTTTCTGGGCTAAAGGGGAAAAATCAACAGAATGAGAGCTTTGGGTAGAGGCTTCCGGGATTTCCGGCAGTTTTTTTTGCGCAGAAAGCTCCGCCTCGCTCGGCATCGCCGAGTGCGGATTTCTTATTAAATCCGCTATGCGAGTTGTGATAGTAGGAGTTTCCATAGCTTTATCCTCATTAATAACATCGGCATAATTTAGAAAAACTTTAATGAAAATAATATTTTTCTATTTTTCCCTTATGAAGAAAATAAGATTTGCAACGAAACTATTTGCTATAATACTTTGTGTATCATTGCTCTCAATGTCGGCGGTTTCTGCTTTTTTATACACAGAATTGCTGGATTTGTCTGATTATTCACAAAAAGTTAATATAGCACTTGGCTTTTCAGCCTCGGACAAAAGCGAAAAGGCACTCATTAAACAGGCCGAATCCTACCTGTCCCAGTTGTCAATTTCAAAATCAAGGCGGCTTGGCAGCTACCTGAAAAAAGTACAGAAAGACGTTGAAATGACGGCTAGCTATGTGGAAGCGCTGTACGAGAACCCCAATAAATTCATAAGCACAGGAAGAAAGCTGCCCTTGCCGGATACAGCGTTTCAAGGACGTGCATCGGCATCGATGATGGTGGCAAAGGACGTGAAACGAACTCCGGTACTTGAAAAGGAAATGCTTTTGGTGAGCAACGCAGAGCGCTTATTTGGCAGTATTTTTAGTTCGAATCCGGATGTGAGCTGTGTTTATCTTGGAACCCAATCGGGAATTTATTTCAGATATACGGATTTTAACGTTAGCCAATCCGATTATGACCCGCGCAAACGTTTTTGGTACGACGAGGTGTATAATTCTGATAAGCCTGTTTGGATAGAAACATATGTAAGCGCATTCAGCGGAAACAAAGTAATTAGCAGCGCGCAGGCATATAAAGATGCGAGCGGCCGGAAAGCAGGTGTTGTTGCGGTGGATATACCTCTTAAAGTTCTGTTGGAAGATATTATCGATAGCATACGCATAGGAAAAAGCGGGTACACATTTTTGCTGGACAATAAAGGACATTACTTAGCGCACCCGCATAATAATGACTTTGAATCGGATGTAATAAATACTGCACATGGCGAATACAAAAGAATTTTGACCGATATGGTCAATGGAAAAAACGGAATTCGCAGAGTTACCATCAATGGAACTGATTATTATATGGCTTATGCTTATCTTCCTATAACAGGCTGGTCTCTTGGCATAGCGGTTGAATATGAAGAAATAATATCCGGAGCGCTCAACATGAAGCGCGACATAGACTCGGACGCAGTTGTTGCCAAGGAGCGAATCGGGCAAATGTTGAGCCAAGCTATATTTAATTCCATTATACTGTCGTGCATCATATGTATTGCCGTGCTGATTCTTACGATTATAGTTTCCAGATCGCTTACAAGGCCTATTGTGGAATTAACCGAAAACGTTATTGAAGTTGGCAGAGGCAATCTTGATACTAAAATTATTATAGACGCAAAAGATGAAATTGGCGTATTGGCAACGAACTTCAATAAAATGACAAGAGATTTGAAAAAATATATTAGGAACTTGTCTAAAGTTACGATTGAGAAAGAGCGCATTAACAGTGATTTGCGAATAGCCACCGGCATACAATCTGATATGTTGCCTAAGATTTTCCCGAACTTCGCAAACAGAGATGATTTGCAGATGGCCGTTTTGATGCGTCCCGCAAAAGAAGTTGGCGGCGATTTCTACGATTTTTATTTCTTGGACAGCGAGCACTCTAAAATAGCTCTTGTGATAGCCGATGTTTCCGGAAAAGGCGTGCCGGCAGCGTTGTTTATGGTTATCGCAAAAGTTTTGATAAAAAACAATAGGGACTTGCCCGTTAACGAGGTTTTGGCTGAGGTGAACAAGTTGTTATGCGCAGACAACAACTCCAATATGTTTGTAACAGCTTACTTTTCCGTTTTAGATCTTGTTACAGGCAAATACACATACGCTGCCGCCGGGCATCCGGCTCCGCTTCTGTACCACAAGCAAAGCAAGGAAGTTTCGTATTTGGCTTTGTCAAAAGATTTGCCTTTGGGAGTTATTCCAAATGAAAAATATGTTTCGCAGGAAATAACATTGCAATCAGGTGATTCTTTGCTGCTTTACACTGACGGAGTAACAGAGGCGTTTAGCGCGAATTCGGAAATGTATGGCAAGGTTAGGTTAAAAGAGAATATGATGAGATTTGCGGAAGACCCTGCGGAAACGGTGATGGAACGTTTGTATAACACAGTAACCGAACATTCCGAAGGCGTTTCTCAATCTGATGATATAACAATGTTGTTTTGTAGATTTATTGGTAAATGAAAGGTATTAAAACAGTCGCTGTTAGAGTTGGAAATGCCGTTATAGGAGGGGGAGCTCCTGTGCTTGTGCAGTCTATGACCACCACAAGCCCCAAAGATGTTGAAGGCTCGGCAAAGCAAATTATTGAGCTTTCAAATGCGGGTTGCGAACTTGTGAGAATAACTGTTCCAACGCTTGCCGACGCAGAAAAATTAAAGGAAATTTCGGAAAAAGTTCGCAGCGCAGGTGTTAAAATCCCGCTTTCCGCAGATATACATTACCAACCAAAAGCTGCGTTTGAAGCTCTTAAATGGGTGGAAAAAGTGCGGATAAATCCCGGCAATTTTGTGACGGACAAAGAAAAAATCGCTGAAAGTTTCGCGCCTTTTGTAAAAGAAGCCAAGAGGCTGGGCAGGGCCATTCGCATAGGCGTAAACCATGGCTCCCTGAGCGCGAGAATTCTTGAAAAATACGGCAACACTCCGCTAGGCATGGTGGAAAGCGCATTGGAATATTTGAGCGTGTGCGAGGCAGAGAATTTTGACCAGGTTGTTTTTAGCCTTAAGGCCAGCCGCCCAAAGGAAATGGTGGAAGCGAACCGCCTTATGGCGGAGCGGT
>WQTK01000026.1 GCA_009786285.1 Candidatus Fibrimonadales bacterium
TTTGTCTCCATTTTTTATTTTTTTATGGAATTAAATTTTCAGCAAAGATAATATTTTTTCTTTTCCGATATTAAGTTTTTTTATACTTTTGCAGCGACAATTTATTAATGTATTATTCAATAAAAAATATACATAAAAAAATGAAAATATAATGTATAATTAGAGTTTGTAGCTCTTATTCTCGCAAGCCTGAAATCTCGTAAATTTCCTTTGAGAATAAAGTTGCAGTAGTTCACGTCTTCGGGCGTGAACTATTTGCACTTATTTAAAGGAAAAGGTATTAACGAGAGCCTAGGCTTGCAAATAAGTAATCAACGCAAATAGTTCACGCTTTTTTTGTGTGGTTGCTTATTTAAAAACGGATTTTACAAATCATTCAATAACAATAGTTTAATTAAAATTTTAAAGTTATGTCAAAGTTTAGAAAAACACAGCAGCCGCACACTGACTATAACAAATGTGCAATGGAAGCAGATACCATTTCAAAAAACGGGCGGAATCCGAAAAGCCTGATGAGTAGGAGTAACTTTTTATTGGAGGTTTAAAATGGCTATCTGTTATTCATGTCGTAGTATTAGACTTGGCGCAAACGGAGGAGGAGATACTCTTATGGAGGCGTTAAGTGCAGTGGAAAGTGTTATGAGGATGGGGCTTGCATCCCCAGCTTATGAGATGCTGAATGGTATAATCCAACAAGCAAGAGAAAGAGGAGTATGTTATAGCTGTATAAGCGATATGCAATCGCTTAAGAGTAAATTAGGAAAGCATATTTAAGTACGAGAAATGAACGTAATATTATTAAAAAGCAGAAGAAATATGTCAAAAGTATTTAATTTAAACAAAGTAGCAGTCGCCAATCAGAGCGGGGCAATGGAAGCAGATACCATTTCAAAAAACGGGCGGAATCCGAAAAGCCAGATGAGTAGGGGGAATAATTTAATTCAAAAATCATGAACTATTGGGGAGATTTATTAGAAAAATCAGAAAAGAGTAAAAGCATTGCTGTTGTTCTTTCAATTTTTCTTGGTTTGATAGGAATTAATCGTTTTTATCTTGGTCATATATGGACTGGGATATTCAAATTAATTTTATGTCTTTTCTTTTTTATTTTCATAGAAAGTATTGGTGGTTTTTTTATTCTTATTGCGGTATGTTGGTGGATTAGTGATATTTGCAAAACAGCCAAAGACAAACTTGTTCCAATTGATATTGAAAAAGCTATGAAGGCAAGAATGCAGAAATGTAAACGATGCGGAGTCGAATATGACCCTGATTTCGTATATAGTATGCCACCTTATTGCAGTATCCATTGTCAAAAAATGTCTGAAGCAGGTTACTAAAACAATTTAAAAATTTTTAATATTATGTGTCCATTTTGGGATTATCAAAACAAAAGATGCAGAGTGTCTCCTTCTGATTCGCAATGTTACAACAATGATAGCGAACAGCAGGCATACGGTTGCGTAGATGATTATCGTTATAAATCATATTGCGCAAACTATGCAGCATATCAGCGCGGCGACTATAAAGTTTGGCGATAGATGCGGGACAATGGAAGCAGATACCATTTCAAAACACGGGCAGAATCCGAAAAGCCAAACGAGTAGGAAGAAACATAATTATTGGAAGACTTTAAGATGAATTACAAAGACATCTATGGCAATGTAGCCGGCTCATTCGAAAATGGTCAAATCAGAGACATATACGGCAACGTAACCGGAACTTATGAAAACGGTAAATTCAAAGACCGATATGGTAATGTGACGGGATCATACGAAAATGGTCAATTCAAAGATCGCTTTGGTAACGTGACAGGAACATTCGAAGACGGTCGAACCAAAGATCGGTTTGGTAATGTAACAGGGTCATTTTAATAAGCTATGTGAAATTTATTACACAGAGTTTCACAGAGGAAACACAGAGAACCACAGAGATGAAAAAAACCTCTGTGTAACTCTGTGTTTCCTCTGTAGTTCTCTGTGTAACTTGCTTTTTCCATCTCCTATGTAATTTGTCATACCCTCGTAAATCCTCCTTTTTTTTAAATTAAAAATCGTATCTTTGCAAAAAATTAAATTTGAGGTCATGTTAATAGCCAATCCGATATACGACACCGTTTTTAAACGCTTGATGGAAAACAAGCGCAGTGCAAAGTTTTTTATACAAACGCTTATTGGCGAGCAAATAGAAGACATTGCGATGATGCCACAGGAATATACCTATCATGCAAAAGTTAAGAGGGATAAAAAACAAGAAGAAGCAATAGAAGATAGCAAAAAAGAGTGGGAAATACTGTCTATTATAAGATTTGATTTTGTAGCCACAATCCGTAATGCCGACGGTGAGAGCAAAAAAGTGATTATAGAAATACAGAAATCAAGCAAACCTGCAGATTTAATGCGATTTCGCACCTATTTGGCAGAACAGTACAAACACCGAGACGTAGTAGAAGTAGCAAGCGGCAAAGTAGAGCAAGCACTGCCTATAATATGTATTTATCTGTTAGGATTTAAACTCACAAACATTAAGTCGGCAGCTATAAAAGTTTGTCGTACCTACATAGACATGATAGGGCAAACCGAAATAAAGCAAAAAAATAAATGGATAGAAGCCTTGACGCACGACGGTTATTTTGTACAGATACCACACATAAAAGGTAAACCGCGTACATCATTGGAAAAACTGTTGAGTATTTTTGAACAAAAGTATTTCTTTGACGAAAAAAACACATTAAAAGAGTACGACTATCCCATAGACGACGATAATTTAAAAATGATGGTAGAGATACTCAAACATGCAGCATCCGATGCCAAAACAAGAAGAGAGATGGAAGAAGCATGGTGGGCAGAAGAAGACGAAAAAGAACGCGAAAGAGTAGAAAAAGAACTCGAAGAAACTGTAAAAGCTTTTGAAGAGAACAAAAAATCACTGGAAGAAAGCAAAAAATCACTGGAAGAGAACAAAAAATCACTGGAAGAAAGCAAAAAATCACTGGAAGAGAAC
>WQTK01000027.1 GCA_009786285.1 Candidatus Fibrimonadales bacterium
GTGCGCTATTTCGGCGGAACGCCGAAATAGCAAGAGAATCATACTTTGCATGGGCAAAGCATGATTCTCCTTGTCCGTGCAAAACGGGTGTTGCTTGGGTTTTTGGCGTAGCCAAAAACCGTGCAATTTCCCCACACGCTAAATGTGTGCTATTTCGGCGGAATGCCGAAATAGCGAGAGGGTTCTGCTTTGTAAGTGGCAAAGCATAATTCTCCTTGCCCATACAAAACGGGTGTTGTTTGGGTTTTTGGCGTAGCCAAATGACCACGCATAAATCCGTGGTCATTCCTGCGTACCACAAAACGCAGATTCATTTTGGCTACGCATAAACCCGCAGGAAAACCCACACAGCAAACGCAGGTTTATTTTGGCTACCGCCAAAATAAACCAAGAGAGTTATGCTTTGCCCCTGCAAGGCATAACTCTCATTTGACTATGCCAGCCTCCATGCTTATATTCTAGTAGCACCGCTTGCGTTTTAAGTTCCACTGTACGGCAGCTCTCCGGGTGTGCCAATGCGGTGTGACGTGTTGCGGCCAGGAGGAGACTTATGCTTGAGAAACTTTTTAAGAAAATGAACCTGCAGCTAAAGATAGTCGGCCTTGCGTCCATTGCCGTTACGCTGTCCATTGTCGTACTGGAAGTTATGAGCGGCCAGGCTATGAAGAATCTGAGCCTTGCCACCGCTATTACAATGGGGGAACGTGCGCTTAACGGGTATATGGAATTTCTCCAGAGCAGGGTTACCAGTACATACGGGCAACTACGGTTGGTTAACGGGCAGCTCGTGGACGAAAACGGCATTTCCATTACCAATAATTTCAATGTTGTGGATGAAGTCCACAAAACCGTAGGAACAACGGCGACAATCTTCGTAAAGGACGGCAACAATTTTCGCCGTGTTACTACGACACTGCAGGACGGGTCGGGAAACAGGGAAGTGGGCACCCTGCTTGCTTCCAACAATCTGGCCCTTTCGTATATGCTGCGCGGCGAGGAGTTTAGGGACAGGACTTTCGTCCTTGGCGTTGAACACCTTGCCATGTACCGCCCGATTTTTTCGGCGAACAATACCGTAATCGGATACCTTTCCGTTGCAACGGAGATGGAAGCAATCCAGCATTTTATATCGCACGGAATCACTGACGGGATTTCCCACTCGCTTATTGTTTCCGGAATTGTCCTTGCACTTACAATCGCTTTTTTGATCCTTACCTGCCGCATTATTCTTGTAAAACCGATCACCAGAGCGGTCAATATGCTGCGTGAGATTTCTGAGGGCGACGGAGATTTGACAAAAGAGCTTCACGTTGTCAGCCACGATGAAATAGGCAAAATGGCGCACTATTTCAACATGACAATGGAAAAAATAAAAAAGATGATCATCGGCATAAGCCTTGAAGCATCATCGCTGTCAAACCTGAGTACGGAACTTGTAAGGCATATGGACGATACGGCCGCCGCAATGAACGAAATTACGGCAAATACTGACAGCATTAAAGGCCGGGTCATAAACCAGAGTGCCAGCGTTTCTGAAACAAACGCAACGATGGAGCAGGTTACTGTAAACATTGACAAGCTGAACGGTTATGTCGAAATGCAGGCAGCGGCTGTCTCGCAGTCATCGGCGGCAATTGAACAGATGATTGCCAACATACAGTCCGTTACCAGTACGCTTGCAAAAAATGCCGAAAACGTTAAAGAACTTGAGGAAGCTTCCGATGTCGGGCGCACCGGTCTTGGGGAAGTGGCGGCGGACATACAGGAGATTTCCAGGGAGTCTGAGTCCCTTTTGGAAATCAACTCCGTGATGGAAAACATTGCAAGCCAGACAAACCTTCTTTCGATGAATGCGGCAATAGAGGCCGCTCATGCGGGAGAATCCGGCAAGGGCTTTGCCGTTGTCGCCGATGAGATCCGAAAACTTGCCGAATCTTCCAGCGCACAGTCAAAGACGATCGGGGCCGTGCTCAAGAAGATTAAGGGTTCCATCGACAAAATCATGAAGTCCACTGACAACGTTCTTAACAAGTTTGAGGCGATAGACGGAGGCGTTAAAACCGTTGCCGAGCAGGAAAACAGCATCCTTAACGCCATGGAGGAACAGGGCCAGGGAAGCAAGCAGGTGCTAAGCGCCATAGCGCAGGTCAGCGAGATAACTGATCAGGTAAAGGACGGCTCCAGGCAGATGCTTGAAGGCAGCAAAGAGGTTATCTCCGAGAGCAAAAACCTATCCAAGGCTACAGAGGAAATAACAGGCGGCATGAGCGAGATGGTTATCGGGGCAAACCGGGTAAACACGGCAATAATGCGTGTCAACGATCTTAGCGCAGAAAACAGGAAAAACATCGAGAGCCTCATGGCGGAAGTATCGAGGTTTAAGGTAGAGTGAGAATCATGTTTGTGAGACAGGTCTCACAAACATGATTCTCTTGTCCATTTTGGCAGAGCCAAAATGGACATGCGTTTTTTCGGTTGTTAAAACGATATGGCATTGGTACGCCATGTTTTCTGTTGCCGAAACGGTACGGCGTTGCTATACAATGTTTTGGCTGTGCTTCTATTTAGACCAGCTTCGCCGATATCAGGGAGCTGCAAAATGGCTAAGCTTGAATATACCTTTAAGACTGATACACTGTTCAAGATGCTGTTTGTCTGGTATCCGGAACTGCTTAGGCAGCTGATTTGCGAGCTTCTTGGTATCCGGCCGGAAAGCATAGGGCAGTTTGAAATTACCAGCCCTGAAATGCTGTCTGAAAGCCTTGGCGATAAATTCTGCCGTTTGGATATAAACATGACAGTTGACGGACAGCGGGTAGATTTTGGAGATACAGGGCAGGGACGAAAAAGACTACCCTGAGCGTATGCTGTATTATTGGGCAAGGGAATATTCCCCATCTTTGCAGGAAGGCGGCGACTACAGGAACTTGCCAAGGACGGTGATAATCAACCAACCCCGCCGCAGAGTGGACGGGGTTGGTTGTTCTGGTAAGGAATTTGACTCGGA
>WQTK01000028.1 GCA_009786285.1 Candidatus Fibrimonadales bacterium
CCCAGTGGCAATGGACAAGGACTTGCGCTTCGCCATCCGTGAAGGCGGAAGGACTGTTGGCGCGGGCGCTGTTGTGGACGTTATTAAATAAGGAAACAAGGGATAACTTATGGCTTCCAAAATTAGAGAACTCATTACGCTAGAATGCCCGGACTGCAAGCAGCGCAACTATGATTGCGACAAAAACAAAAAAAAGCATTCTTCGCGCGTTGAGTATAAAAAATATTGTCGTTTTTGCAGAAAGCACACCACTCACAAGGAGACCAAATAGGTGAAAAATTTAGGCTAATGGCTCAATTGGTAGAGTAGCGGTCTCCAAAACCGCCGGTTGGGGGTTCGAGTCCCTCTTAGCCTGTAGCCTGAGAGGATTTTTATTATGCAGAGTTTTCAAAGATACATTCGCGATGTGGTGGCTGAACTAAAAAAGGTTACTTGGCCAACCTGGGAAGAGCTTAAAGGCTCGACTATGGTAGTTATATTTTTTAGCATTATTATGGGATTTTATATAGCTATTTTGGATTTTGGACTGTCTAAACTTGTTGGAACCTTCTTGGAATAAATTATGCTAGCTTGGTATTCGGTGTCAACTTTTTCCGGTCAGGAACTCAAGGTGAAGCAACTCCTTGAAGCCATGATTGAGCGCGAGCAGGCGCAAGATTTATTTGGGCGCATAGAAGTTCCCCATGTAAATGAAGAGCATATTTTAACTAAAAAAGGCAAAAGAGTTGTTAAAATAGAAAGACGCAACCTGATGCCGGCTTATGTTTTTATACAGATGGAATTAAATGACCGCACAAGGCATTTGGTTCAGAATATTCAAGGCGTGACAAAATTTGTGACTATCGGCAGCAAAATACTCCCAATTCCGGACGAAGAAATGGTTACCATACTGCCTCGCGACAATGGGGCTTTAGGGGATTTGCCGCCGTTGGAAGCACCGCCGGTCAAAGAAGGCGATTCAATTCGCATTAAAGAAGGCCCGTTCAACGATTATACGGGTGTTGTAGAAGAGATTATGAAAGAGCGTGGCAAATTGAAAGCTATGGTTGTTATATTTGGTCGTTCCATTCCAGTTGAACTTAACTTTTCAGAGGTTGAAGTTCTATAGGCATGGAACTTTGAAATGGAGAAATTACAGTGGCAAAAAAAATTACAGGCTACATTAAATTGCAAATCAAGGCGGGTGCCGCAAATCCGGCCCCTCCTATTGGTCCTGCGTTAGGGTCAAAAAAGGTGAACATCGCCGAGTTTTGCAAACAATACAACGCTCGTACGCAGTCTATGGCAGGCTCTATAGTTCCTGTTATAATAACTGTGTACGCAGACAACAGCTTTACCTTTGTGACCAAAACCCCTCCGGTTCCGTCTATGATAAAGCAGGCGGCAAAAATAGAAACTGCTTCTGGTGAGCCTAACCGCAAAAAGGTGGGCAAAATAACTATGGCGCAGGTAACTGAAATTGCCAAAACGAAAATGCCGGACTTAAACACCATAACTTTGGAAGCTGCCGAAAGAATGGTAAAAGGCACGGCGCGTTCAATGGGCATTGAGGTAGAGTAATGATTAGAAGAGGAAAAAAATATCGCGCGCTGGTTGCATCTTATGATGTAAAAGCTTCTTACGGGTTGGATGACGCTGTGAACATCCTGAAAAAGTCGCAACTCAAATTTGACCAGACTGTTGAATTGCATTTTAACTTGGGCGTTGACCCAAAGCATTCGGACCAGATGGTGCGTGGCACGGTTAGCTTGCCGCACGGCACAGGCCGCAAAGTTCGCATTTTGGCGTTTTGCAAAGACAATATGGTTCAGGCCGCTGTTGACGCAGGGGCAGACTTTGCCGGCGGAACGGAGCTGGTTCAAAAGATTTCCGATGGCTGGCTGGATTTTGACGCAGTGGTTGCCACTCCGGACATGATGGCTGTTCTTGGCAAAGTCGCAAAGGTTTTAGGCCCTCGCGGCCTTATGCCAAGCCCAAAGGCAGGAACGGTTTCCCCGAATTTGGCTTTGGTGATAAAGGAACTTAAAGCCGGTAAAATTCAATACCGTGTGGATAAAGGCGCGAATGTGCATGCCCCTGTTGGCAAGCTCTCTTTTACAGGCGAGCAGTTGCGTGAAAATATTCTTTCGGTTATAGATTCCGTTAAAAAGAATAAGCCGCAAACTTCAAAGGGCATTTATATAAAAAGTTTAACGCTGGCGGCAACCATGACTCCATCGGTTCACCTGGATATGGCATTAACAAGGTAGAGGGTTTATGAAAAAGGCAGACAAAAAAACATCGCTTCAAAGACAGAAAAAGCAGGAACTCATAGATTCCCTCGCTAAGGAATTTTCAGCAGCACCCTCAATTTATCTGCTGGACTTTCAGAAAATAACAGTGGTTCAAGACAATGCCCTGCGCTTGAATTTGCGCAAAAAAGGCATTGTTTACAAAGCCGCTAAAAACAGATTGGTAAGGGAAGCATTGAAAAAAGCAAATATTGTTGGCTTGGATTCTTATCTCAAAGGCGCAACATCCATTATGCTTGGCAATGAAGAAGACCCAATGCTTCCTGCCCGTGAAATTGTTGAATTTCACAAGGCAAGCCCCGATATTTTAAAAGCAAAAGGCATTTCGCTGGACAACTCCGCTCTAAAAGGGAGCGAATTGGAAAATCTAGCTAAAATGCCTGGAAAAAAAGAAATTCTTGGCCAAATTATATCCTTAATGCTTTCGCCGGGCGCAAACTTGATAGCTCTTATCAAGGGGCCTGGCTCAAAGATTGCGGGACAAATAAAGGCTTTAGAAGAAAAACTGGAAACAGCGAAATAACACTCAAAATGGAGAAGAACCCATGGCTACAGATGTCAAGACATTAGGCGACCAGATTGTTGCCCTCACACTTTTAGAAGCCAAAGCATTGGCCGATTACCTCAAAGAGACTCATGGTCTTGAGGCGGCCGCCGGCGGCGCAGTTGTAATGGCTGCGCCTGCAGCCGGTGGAGCAGCGGCTCCAGCAGCAGAAG
>WQTK01000029.1 GCA_009786285.1 Candidatus Fibrimonadales bacterium
CTATATAATAGCCTCTCCACCCGAATTCCATCGCATTTCCATTTATTGTAGCCGAGAAAAGCAAAATTGCCGAAATTTCCGGTTTTCTTCCGATTTTTTCCTACTATTCATATTATTTTTACTTGAAACGATACAAAAAATTTTATTAAGATTAAGTAAATCAACGATTTTAGTAAAATTTAAGCGATTTTGAGAATTTTTATAAGATTACCACTGTGCATTTTTTACACGGAACGAACTTTACAACCTTTACTACATTCCATTCCGCATCACAATTGAGTTGTTATGAAATTCTTCTCCCTAACCTAATAACATATTGAGGTTTCAGCTTGTTAAATCCCCATAACTCTTCGCACGAATTGCCAAAAATAAGCCTAAGCTGGATGTCCATAGTCGGTTCGATTCCGGCGATTGTAAATATTGTGCTTGGATAATACTCGGAAATACTCCAAATTTCAAATACCATTCGCTCACAGTTTTTTTGTAGCCAAGCTGGAATTGAACGATTGTAGGCTTTTTCTTTAAGCGAGAGATATAAAATGGCTTGATTTCACGGTAATCCTCTAATTTTATGCCACTCTCTATCATTCTAAACCACTTTTGTTTAAGAATCAACCGTAGCGCATTTGAAAGCATATTTTTAGCCATTTAAACCACCTTTAAACCATCTTTATACGGTAGTTGCTGAAGAATGGCTCGGTATAGAGCCTCTGGAACTTTAGACTTTCCAGCATAATCATCTTTACGAAAAACTTCGATTCCTTTTGCTTTGCAACTTGCATAAGTAATTTTATTTTTGCGACTGCCAGTTGTAAGCCTTTGAATTCGGGCGGTGCGGTTTCGGATTGGAATAACCACCAGATTATCATTTACTTTGCGCCCCAACTGAAGTCCATGTAATTTTCCGCTCCAGCGTAAACGCCGGTATTCGGTTCATCGTATGCGCTGCCGCCGAACACCCGGAGCGCATTGTACATTAGAAGTCTCTGCACGACATTCAATGTTTTGCTGACTCTCGCCATCTCTCTTAGAAGTTGATCGGCTGCCAAGCGAGATAAATGATGTCCGCCAAACCGGTCCCAAGTGTAGTTTGCGTCATGGATTATGAGCGCCCAGTTGTACTTTTTGTTTTCCGTAAACTTTGGAATGGCCCAGTCTATCGCATGGCTTCCGCTCCGCATATTCGTAAGAAAGCCGGAACGCAGGGCGTACCGCAGCACGCCCTCGTTCGTCCATATCGTGCAGCATGTCTTGGCTTGTATGCGCCACAAGTCTTCCCCGGCAAATTCAACAATGATAGGATCGCCGCTATACTCAAGGACTTTTAAAATATTGCCCCCATGGTATCATTGTGAAGCTCTTGCCATTATCGAGGCTGTAAGCTACTAAGTTAATGTTGCTATCACTTCTTTTTGCCAAATCCTCCGGCGAAAGCACCAAGCGTGGATCGTTGGCCACGTGCGTCCACCACGAGCCAGTGGCGGGGTCGTGCTCCAAAAGAACCTGCCCTGTTCTTATCCTGCCTTCGTATTTGAGCTTCAGAATTGTATTGAAAAGCTCCACGGCGCGCTGCTTTTTTGTTCCCCCGCCACCAAACCGCGCGTCAACCGCTCCCACAGCCAGGGGAACATCGGGATTCTCGCCGTAGAAGTGGTCGCTCGTCTTTGACGGCCTTCCCCCGGCCTTGCGTATTGCCTCCGAGCTCTTCGCTGTTCTTATGCCCCCCACTATGCGAATGGGCTTGCCAGCTTCCTCTCGCGCGATTTCCAAATTGCCAGCCATCAGCTTGACTTCTTCGAGTGTTTCAGGACTTGCGTCCTTCATCTTCAGGCCGCTGCCGCCTTGGAATTCGCTCCATGCGAAATGTTGTGTTATATTCATGCAGACTCCGAGTTTTTTGTTAAATTTGCCAAAGCAAGGTCTAAATTTGCGAACGACTCTTCTGGCTTTTCCGAGTCCCACAGAATTGCAGTCCCGCCTGCTGCCTCCCATTCATCCACATTAACTTGCATATCATCAATTAATAGGGTATTTTTGCCAAGGCAGAAAGTTGCTTTGCTGCTATCCATAGGCACAAATATTGGAGGTTCGCACCAGGGCATATTCCTGCCAATCCAAAAGAAGCGGCCAGCTTTCCAACTACTGTTTGGGCAATGTGTTATTGGAATTACTTGAAGCGAAAGGTTTATGAGAAACATATAAAGCTCTTCCCCATGTTCTTCCCAATTCATTGTGCTTGCGAACGAACATGGATCCTTGTTTATAATTTCCCACATCTCAGGATCTGAGTGACGTACGCCCTTTTGAATACTCTTGAAATAGCCGCGGTCTTTTGCCTGCCTGCAAAAGTCAGCTATAACACCATCTATATCCAAAAATATTTTTACATCAAGGTTTAAACACATACACTTTCTCCTTATGGTTCCATCCGGCTTTTTCCACTAAATCAACGTGGCAATAGGTTGGGGTTGCGTCTATGTCCTCAAGCCTCTTTACGCCAAATTCGTGGCCCCAGCTTTGCAAGAACATCCATAGCCTGGTGTTTCTTGCTTGTCTGGTATCTGCGTCTGCGTAGGGTGTGCCCGCGTGAAGGTCTAGAGCCAAGCCTCGCTTGTGCGCTGAGTTGATCGCTCCTATGGCGCATTCTTTTGTTCTGTAGCCGCACCATTTGTTTATTCTTTTGCCATCCCACTCATTCACATAAAGCTTCCAAATGCCGAAATTTTCTTGCAGAGCTTCGTAGACTCGCAAGAGTTCCGGGCTTAGCAAGCTCATGTCGGTTATGTTTGGTGGCAATACATCTATTGCTGTTGCCATCGCGAAATCTCCATTGCTAAAGAAAATACGCATAGAATCCAAAGGGGCAGGAACATAAACAATGCCATGAACCTTGTCATCACTGGACAGTCGCTGATAGTTTTTTTCCGCTCCACTTTTGCCCAGCAAGCCAAAACCAGCGACAGGACGGCAAGGCATGCGAGCATGACGATTGTTTTTCCGATATCCATGTCACTC
>WQTK01000030.1 GCA_009786285.1 Candidatus Fibrimonadales bacterium
CCCTTACAGAGAAATGGAAGTTACCGGAAATTTTGCGTTCACTAACTTTGATTATGGCACCAATATTTACTTTGTTGGAACAGATGTAAAATCTAAAATCAACAACACGCTGGCCATAACAGACAACCAAGCCGGATGCGGCGCGATTACAGTGGAGATAGAGGGAGGCAATTCTTCCGGAACAGTCACCGCAAGGGCTGTAGCAACGTGCAATGGCACAAAAAGAGTGCTAAAAACTATAACGGCAAGAATGGTTCAAAAACCATTTATTCAGGTTCAATGCGGCACTTCCGGCGAAAGACCTATTACATTCAGTTCCGGAAGAACAACCGTTGAATTTTCATGCAGCCAGCAAAAAGATGACTATTACATAAGTTGCGAAGGCAGCAACAATTTTTCTCTTGAAATTGAAGGTTATAGCAATATACCAAAAAATGGCGGAGACAACGGCTATAATTTGCCAGCGCTTGCAAATGTCCAAGGCATCTATCCAAAAGACATTGTGGTAGTAGTATCAGGAAGCACAAGCATAAAATGCGGAATATGGTGAAATCTTAACCAAATTGTAACTGAAAAGCTTGCATTCTTTAATAGTTGATTTTTAAATTATTCTATAAATCAACCAAGGAGAACATCATGAAAAAAGTTCTGTTCACTGCAATGCTCACTGCTGCGACAATGCTCTTTGCGCAAACAATCAAAGGCTCAGACACCGTTTTGCCGCTCTCGCAGCAAGAAGCCGAAGCCTTTATGAAAGCAAACAAAAACGCCAGGGTAACGGTTACCGGCGGCGGAAGCGGAGTTGGAATCTCTGCCCTGATAGAGGGAACAACGGACATTGCGCAGTCTTCCCGGGAAATAAAACTGGACGAGGAAAAAAAGGTGGAAGCCAAAGGCAGCAAACTGGCAGAAGTGATAGTTGCCTATGATGCCTTGGCCGTGGTTGTAAACCCAAGCAACAAAGTCACCAATTTAACCCGTGAGCAGTTGGAAGGCATATTCACCGGCAAAATCACGAACTGGAAAGAAGTTGGCGGGGCTGACATGAAAATAGTCCCATACTCCAGAGAAACATCTTCTGGCACATACGAATTCTTCAAAGAAGAAGTATTAAAAAAGAAAGATTACGTGGCGGGCATCTTGAGCATGCCGGCAACCGGCGCGATAGTCCAGTCCATAAGCCAAACACCGGGCGCAATAGGTTACATTGGGCTTGCCTATCTTGACAAAAAAGTAAAGGCGGTCAAAGTTTCATACGATGGCGGCAAAACATTCGTAGAGCCATCCATAGCAAACGCCAAAAACAACACGTATCCCATAGTTCGCCCTCTTATTTACTACTACACCGAAAACAAAGCGAATGCTGTTAAGCCCTTTGTGGACTACGTCCTTTCAAAAGAGGGCCAAGACATAGTGAATAAGATAGGGTTTATAACGGTGAAGTGAAATTAAGGTTCTGATAGTTTAAACAAACTTTAACAGAACCTTAACCGAAATGTAACACCCAAAAGCTAAATTATGCTTAAATGAAGAAATTTATTGAAAAACTTATAGAGAAAGTTTTCGCTGTGAGCGGGTTGGTGACTACGGTTGTCATTCTGCTTATAGTGGTTTTTCTGTTTAAAGAAGGATCCGGGCTGTTCAGCAGCCCGACTGTTGAAAAAGGCTACGCCTTGTGCGTAAATGCGGCAAATCCTGTTAAACATATAAGCTCATCCGATATTAAAAAGATTTTTAACGAAGCGATAATAAACTGGTCGGAAACGGAAGCCAGAGAATTCAATGAGAAAATAATTCCGTATCATTTTGAAGGAAGAAAATTCAAAAGGCTCTACAAAGAAGAGGAATTCGCTGAGAAATTGGGCGAAAAAATAGCCCAAGAGAGGGGAATTCTCGCTTTTATTCCTGAAGAATATTTGCCAAAAAATGCGAAAGGCGTTAAAATACTCAGCGGAAACACGGTTATTCCAAAAGACTTTTTTATGGGCAAGGAATGGATTCCAACCGCTACCCCTGCGCCGCAATTTGGCGTGCTGCCGTTGATACTCGGAACATTGCTGGTTAGCCTTGTTGCGATTCTTATTGCCACGCCGCTCGGAATAGGAGTTGCCATATATCTTTCTGAACTAGCCCAAAGCAGAATTCGCGATATTCTGAAACCGGCCATTGAACTCCTAGCCGGAATACCATCTGTTGTTTACGGCTTTTTTGGCTTGGTTGTTTTGGTTCCCATTGTGCAAAAAACTTTCAATCTGAATGTTGGCGAAACTGCGTTCACAGGCAGCATAATACTCGCCATTATGGCGCTTCCAACAATAATAACGGTAGCAGAAGACGCAATGCGCAGTACGCCACGTGCCATGCGGGAAGCAAGCCTTGCGCTGGGTGCTACCCACTGGCAAACGATTTACAAAGTGATTATCCCATATGCGATTTCTGGAATATCCGCCGCTATAGTCATGGGAATAGGACGCGCCATAGGAGAGACAATGGTTGCGCTAATGGTAACAGGAAACGCCGCTATTATACCCACGTCGCTCTTTGAGCCGGTGCGCACAATACCCGCAACCATAGCCGCAGAACTTGGGGAAGCACCACACGGAGGCGTGCATTACCAAGCGCTTTTTGTGTTAGGCTGTGTTCTATTCATTATAACGCTAGCCATAAGCATTACCGCAGAACTTATTTCCAAACGCCAGCATAACAAAGGGCTTTGATTTATCTAAAACTTCCCCACTGTCACTTTAGCCACTAGCTCTAAGACGGCTAATTTGACTCAAAGGGAGTTTAGTGCAGCGAGCTATAATCGCAGGCTTAAGCCCATTAGCAAGCATTGCAGCAGCAATTTCATTGCTACGCTGCATGCTAGCCTGTTTGCGAACCTGCCTGCTAACCCGCCTTGTAACGGCTATAGTAGCATCTTTCACGGCGCATTCAACTTCAAGCTTTCTCTCATCAATATATCTCATGCTATACCTATAGGCTTTTAACTCATCCCCTTTTAAATTACAAAAT
>WQTK01000031.1 GCA_009786285.1 Candidatus Fibrimonadales bacterium
AGACCCGACATCTGGGTTAAACCCATTCCCTGTTTTTGAGGATGCAAATTTCAAAACACCGTCAGCTTATGTTTCGTCTTTAGGCAACATTGCAGAGAGTGATGAAATCGCAATTGAAATAAATTCAAAAACCAGCAAGGAAAAATCAAAACAGATTATATGCAAAAAGGAAGGCTTGTCAAAAGACATAGTTTTGATTGCTGCGCACATGGACAGCAAATATTTTACAAATGGTGCGATAGACAATGCTTCTGGAATATTCGCTTTGCATGAAATTGCGAAGTTGATTAAAAGGGAAAAATTCAACCATACGATTGAGATTGTGCCGTTTAATGGGGAAGATAGTCCAGAAGTATCTGGTCAGTTGGCTTATTTGAAATATTTGGAGGAAAATAATCTTAATGTAAAATTTGTGATAAACATTGACGGAGTTGGGCATATAGGCTCAGAAAATATGTTCTCATTTTATAATTTTGATGAAAAAACGAAAGCGGAAATTATCGCAAGCAACAAAATATTGGAAGACGAGCAATGGTATTCAGGAGACCACGGATTTTTTGCGTTTCAAGAAATACCCTGCATTGCGATAACGGCAAGCGATATGTTTTCAAATTTAATGACAGGCATAACGCATACAAAAAATGATAGAGCGGAGTTGGTGGATTTGAAATTATTGGAGAAATTGAGCGGAACAGTGGTGGGTGTTTTGAAATCCTAAGGAGAAAAAATATGCCTGAAATCAGGGATTACAAAAAAGAGAAGGTGCCGATAAATTATTACGTAGATATTGCGGAATCTGTAAAAAAATATATTGAACGCAACATTGAGCAAGGAGTGTCTCCAAGCGATACGGCAAAAGCCGCCAACTATTCATTGAAACAGCTCAACCGAATATTCTTTATGGTAACAGGTTTGACAATAGGCGAATACATACGCTGGAACAAACTCGCAAAAGCACTCTTTGAACTAAAACACAGCGATGCGTCAATCATCAGCATTGCCTTGAAATATGGCTATGATTCGCAAGAAGCGTTCACAAGAGCGTTCAAGGATAATTTTTCTGTCACGCCTGGCGAATACAAAAAAATGAAATCTGGATTCACAGCGAAAAACTGGCACATAAACCAATTCATTCACCAAACGGCTCACAATTTTCTCACCGAGATTTTATCGGCGTTGCAAGGGCTTTCCAAAGTGAAAACACCCGAAGCGGAGCTTGCGTTAAAAAAGCTGTCTGCAATTTTTCAAAAGAACGCCACCAACTGGCTGGAAGTTGATCCTTCTTATTGGAGCAGCCCGAACTCTCATTTTTTCAACAACTTCAAAACCGCTATTCTGGAACATCGCATAGCCGAATTTGATTATTACACAACTTATGGCAAAAGCATTCCAAAAAAATCTCACCGCCGAATTGAGCCTGTTCAATTATGGTTCAAATCCAGAGCGTGGTATATAAAAGGTCATTGCCTATCTCGCAAAGAAATGCGAACTTTCAGGCTAACACGAATTCGCAATTTGAAAATTACAACCGAACGCTTCACGCCGCGAGACTTGCCGCCAACCAACCCCACCGCATATTCCAACGAGAACCAGCCGCCGCTAGTAAAATACAAGTTCAGAGTAAAACCGGAAATGATAAGCCGCATATACGACGAATTCGAAGGCGGCACGATTAAGAAGCAGCGTGACGGCAGCTACATTGTCACCATACTCTGGCCGGAAGACAACTGGGTATATGGAACCATATTGTCGTATGGCGAATACATTGATGTTTTGGAGCCCGAAAGCATTAGGCAAACCATAAAAGAAAAGGTGTTGAAAGTTGCTGAGATTTATTGTTAGTACGATAAAAGGGAAGCCTTCCCTTCGCTGCAACCGCCTTTCGGCGTTTTCCGCTATCCCTTCCAGCCCAGACTTCGTGGCGAAATAAATTTCTACATTATTGTTATTGAAATTTTATTTAGAGGTTGCTATGGAAGCTGTGATACAAAGATGGGGCACTGATTTTGGAATTAGAATACCAGTTGGAACTGCCAAGAAAATGTCCTTGAAAACAGGATACAGAGTGTTTATAGTTCCTTTGGAGCAGAAACCTGCTTACGAATTGGAGTCTTTGCTATCTGGCGTTAACAAGAGCAACCTTCATAAAGAAGTTTCTTTTGGAAAAGCCAAAGGAAAAGAGCAATGGTAAAAGGCTATGTTCCAAACAAAGGCGATATTGTTTGGCTGGAATTTGACCCTCAGCTAGGTCACGAGCAAAAAGGCAAACGCCCTGCGTTGGTTTTATCTCCGCTTGCTTACAATGAAAAAGTTGGACTAGCTTTGTTTTGTCCTATTACAAGCCAAGAAAAAGGTTATCCTTTTGAAGTAAAAGTTAGCGGAAAGGCAATAAATGGCGTTGTGTTATCCGATCAAGTCAAAAGTTTTGACTGGAAAAGCCGAAAAGTAAAATTTGTAGCGAAAGCAAAAGATGCTGAAATCGCAGAAGTCATTGGAAAAATAAAGACTTTGATAAATTGAGCTCTTATCCTCCCACACAAGCTCCCTCCCACCAAAAAACGTCGCAAACCACCCCAAGCACAACTTTTTTTCACAGCTACCCTTACCAAGCGGCAAAATATTTTCTATATTTCATTTAAATGAACGCTATGTATTATTTCGCAAAATTGGCGCTGCATAACGAGAACGGAAACGATTATTTCGTGGTTTCGTTCCCTGATGTCAAAGGAGCTGTCAGTGATGGCGCAACTATAGAAGAAGCTATTGCCAACGGCAAAGAAGCTTTGGAAGGCTGCTTGGAAGTAATCCTTGAGAAAAACAGGGTGATTCCGGTAGCTAAGGAATATAAAGGCAAAGAGTTTCACAAGGTGTGGATTGATCCTAAGATATCAACGGCTATATTGGCAAAGGAAAATAGAGGCAATAAAACTATAAGTGAATTTGTGGAAATCATTGGAACTTCTGCAAATGTTTATGCCAAGCTGGAGAAAGCGAGATTAAATCCTACGGTTTCAATGTTAAATAAGATTGCAAACGCAAGCGGAAAGCATTTGAAAGTGAGCTTTGTATGATTTTCAACCCCCC
>WQTK01000032.1 GCA_009786285.1 Candidatus Fibrimonadales bacterium
AACCTATGGGCTGGTCGGTTGAAACCAAGCCGCCAATGGAAGCATTGTCGCTTATGCTGCTTAAGCCTCTGGTTTTTGAATATATGTTCTCGCCGTGGTAAATGGTTACGGAAAACCCATCTTCCAGCTCTATATTTAAAATTCTTCCGGGCAAAATCGCATTGACAGGAGCCTCGCCTATCGCACTGAATTTGTTTCTGAAAATTCGCTCTGCGTTGCGGTCTTCCTTGGCGAACTTTTGCGGTATAGCCGAGCCTTTTAGCGGCATAACAGGGCAAAGACCGGGAAATTTGCAGCCGGTGCTTTCATCTCGCCAAACGGAGCTTCCGTTCTTGGATATGTTTATGTTTTTTCCCGAAATGCCTATGGAATCCGTTATTTTGCCAGGAAATGAAAAAATGTACCTGACCCTTAAAGGAAACTCTTCCGGAAACCTCTCGCCTATAAACCTTGCCATTGGAAGATAAACGGTATCTTTTCCCTGAATATCCAAAACGGATTCAAAGTTTTGAAAACACTCAACCATATCGTTTTTTTTTGAATGTATTTTAATCTCGTTGCATTCCGGATGCCGCTCGGTGTAACTCTGCGCATCCTGCTCAGGCTTTGATTTTTTCATAAAAACCATCACTGCCGCCAGAGCCAATACCGTTAAAAGCAATGTAAGGAGCAAAGTCCTCAAGCTAAGCATAATCTTTACAGAATCTTCAATTTTCCATAAATCGTGTTTTGCCGGAACTGCTCAATGAGTTCTTTGCTCGCTCCTGCGATTGACACAGAATGGTTATCCGCGAACTTGTCCAAAAAAGTTATGGACGCAGAATCTATGGATTGCAAATTGGAAAAATTAAAAACTGCGTTTAAATGATCGGAAATGCTCTCTTCCAATTTATTCAACTGCTCTCCTGAGAACATATTTCCTTTGCAGGCAATGTTAACAATGTCCTTATCGTCTTTTGTTATTTGCCATTCAAAATTCATTTGCGGTTGCGCTTTTTCGTCAGATAATTTTAAGCTGCTTTTAAAATCCATCAGGGTTTCATATGTTGAAAAGATGCTGTCCAGTTGTGTTATTTGCAACAAATTCATTATTTCCGGGGAAATGTCTGAAATCACAAAGCGAAGATTGTTCTTGTGCATCAATTGATGTATTCGGACAAGCGTCGCAAGGTGCGAGCTATATAGTACTCCAATAGACGCAAGCGATAAAAGCAAATCTTGCTTTTTCAGACGCAGCGCATCTTCTATTTTTTGAAAAATGTCGAAAAAGTCCTCTGCTTCCAAATTAAAATTGATAATTTGGAAATAGCCTTCTTTATCTTTTATCGTGCATTCGGTCATAGTCTTTCTCCCAATAACATAAATATAGCAATTTTCACATGCTTTCCATTTTAATGCCGCCGCTTTTCCAGCCTATTTTCAAATGCGATAATTCCTGCTTGAAATCCTTGGTAAAGCTATACATTGAAACTTTAATCGGCGGAAAAAGGAGCTTTGCGGAGATTAAAGCGTCTTTATCCGGCATTATGTCTATTAACCGGATAAGTTTTTTTCGCTTTATCTGCAATTGCTCTTTGCTGCTTTCGCAAGTTGTGAGCTGAGATTTCAGAATCTGTTTTTGATTTATGGCTTCAGGGCTTGCATCGGAGGGTTTTATCACATTGAGCTTGCTTTGCAGAGCTTCTATTGCTTTGTTCAGTTTTTGCAAAAGGTCGTTTATGCCTTGAAGCTCGTCTTTAAGCTGCTGGCGGTCGCTTTCTATAAGGGTGAATTCGTTTAAGGATTCTGTTTTCCCTCCTATGCTTCCGCACTTTGAATACCCGCTGAAAAATATGGAGCTGCTTATAATTTGCCCTTCCGGCGGCATTTCCAAATTTTGAGTTTCAATTTTGCAGTTGCGAATTTGTTTTCTAACCGTGATTGTTTGGCCGGCTCTGAGCGTTGAATCTTGCGCATTCTCTGCGTTTATGTTTTTTTTCGCTACAACCATGGTTTTGTTTTGCCCAAAAAGGGAGCCTTTTATAAATACATTGCCGTTTTTCGATTCTATGTTGGCAGCTTCTGCGTAGCCTTCAATGGAAATATTGCCTTCTGCCTTAACGGAAAATCCTCCGGTTACGTTTCCTCGTATAATAACGTCGCCAAAGTAATCGATGTTTCCCGTTTTAAAATCAACGTCGCTTTTTATCACGTAAACTCCGCCAACGCAAATTTCGCGCCCGTCTCTGTAAAGAAAGCCGTTGATGGCGGCTACCAGTTTGGTTTCCCCGTCTACGGCTTTGGTATTTGTTCCAACCGGCAGGGCATAGTCTTCGCCGGGAGTTGGCGATAGAGGGTGTCCGAATACGCTTGTCCCCGGCAAACCCGGTGTTGAAGGTATGCGAACGCATATAATGTCCCCTTGCTTTATCTGCCTTATGTTATCCCACTTTTTATAGTTCACCGTTCCGTCTTCATTTAAAAAGGGCTTGGCATCTGTGTCTATCTGGATGACTTCGCTCACAATAGCGTCTTTGCCGGCTACGGGCGGCGTTGCCGTTGCTATTATAAACTCCTGCCCGTAAATTTCGTTTGATAAAATCTCTTCTATTGTGTCATAATCTATCCCGTAAACAACGGCTTTTTCCGCTAAAACAAAGATAATATCGTCTTTTGTGATACGGTAATCCGTGTGCAATATGCCGGCGTCCATTGAAAAACGTGCTTGTATCGGGGTAACCTGCAGGTGCAGGTATCTGCGCTTGCCCTCTTCAAAAAGCTCAAACGGAGGGCCAATCAGTTCCATTTGCCCTGTTGCGTTTTTAATGGCCTTTTCGATATTTGAGATGTCAAAATTGTTGACTTTATTTTTGACCAGAGTCTTTTTTATCTCGTTTATGTCCCAATTTGGGGGTACAAGCTCAGGTGTAACGGTTAAATAAGTGCCTTCCGGCGTTATTTTCCACGAAAGCCATCTCATAGCCTCTTGTATATTCATATTTCCCAAAATGTCCATAAAAAGAAATATAGAAAACAACCAACCAGCTAAAGCTGGTGGCTTTAACCGGTGGGGACTGAAAGTCCCGCCAAAGGACACGACCGCATAGTCGTGTCA
>WQTK01000033.1 GCA_009786285.1 Candidatus Fibrimonadales bacterium
CCCGCCACAGGGTCATATAACCAGTTCCCGCCATCTGGGTTAAGCAAGTAGCCATAGGGCGGGTAGCCTCCGCACGGCTCGCCGTCCTCTCTTTTGATGGCCTTAATAGCTCGAACTTTCTTAGAAGTCGTTCTTGCGTAATCCTCCGCGGCGTTTAACGCGCCGTAAACCTCGGCGCTGGAAATCGCGGTCGGGTCTTTGTAGGTATCAATTTCAGGGATACCCAAGGAAATAAAGCGCAGTTTGTGTTTTAAGACAAAACCGTCAAGCGCGGTTATCCCCTCCGCAATATTTCTTGCGTAGCGGTTTAAGTCCTTGACTATCATACAGTTTACGGCTTTACTAAAAATGTCCTCTTCCAGTCTTACGTATTCGCTGCGGTCAAAATCCGTGCCGGTTTTGCCATCGTCAATATAAATATCGACAATTCTAAAATCGTCAAACGTTCGAAGTGAACGCGCTATCATTTTAATTTGGTTGACAATGCTTAAACTGACAGAGTTTTTATCTTCCTTGGAAAGCCTGACATATACGCCAATGAGCCAGGTCGGTTTACCCGACGACAGCTTGTCAAAATAGTGCGCATAGGCTCTAAGATTAGGTTTTAAGTTGTTGTGATTATCCATATATCCTCCTTTAAAAATCACAACCACGATAACTACATCTTATCATAATCGCCCCGATTGGTGAAGTAGTTATTTAATGCTTTATCAAGGGTCTTTCCAGCACCTGAAAAAGAAATCTGCACAGGCGTCCCGTGCACCTTAAAGCAATACGGGTTGCCAATCTGGCATAAAAAAAGCTCCAGACGTTCTTGCACAGGCAAGTCCGAATGAAGCCTTACTTCGCTTAGTTCCTGTAACCCCTCTGGGTCAACCTCTTTTATATCTAAATGTTTGAGCCTTTCTAGCTCCCCTCTGGATATCAATCTATCGCCCCCTTAAAAGCATTTGTGGTTGCTCATTTATACGTAACTTGCTTTTCATTTATGCCGTCATTCCTTGCATATTCAAGGTCAAACCTCAAGTCATTAAGCTTTAGGTACAGCGCTTTCATTGCTTTGAAATTCAAATTCTTATTACATTTGACATAATTCATCAGGATGCCGATAAGCTCCTCGACAAACATTGGCTCCGTTAATCCTCTTGCTATTTTGCTTTCTTCAGCTGAAGATATTTGTTCACTCAATATCTCACACTGAAACAAAAAGTCTATTACTTCGTTCACTAATTCATTTTTACTGTTTATCATTTTCTTTCCCCCTCTAACTGTTTTCTACTACTAGGCCAAGAAAATCGGCAAATTTGTAAACCGCGCTTTTCTTCAGCTTTCTAAATTCATTGCTGTCACTGCTTGTGCAACCAAGCAAGCCAACGATTTCATCTTCAAACAGGCGATTGATAAAGCATTCCGCAATATAGATTTGCTCTTTATCGGACAAAACACTTTTCGCCCAATAGTAATTGGATAGATATTTTTTTAGCTGTTCTTCCTTGTTTTCCTTTGTGCTTAATGCAAATTCATCCTTGCCAAGCGGAATGAACGGCTGTTTTTTGTAATCTACCGAAAAATCATAATTGCTTATCAGTCCTCTTTGACCGTTCATTTTCTCTAATTCCCACGCCAATTTTTCTAATTGTAAAAAATAGCTGTTTACGTTTTTCTTGGTTGCTTCAAAGTTAAAGCTCATATTTTGAGCCGATAGTAGTTTATCTCTATACATTAAAATCCCCCTTCGATTTTACTCATTAAAAAAGACGGGTAAAAGAGACTTTTACTACCGTCTTTCGCTTGCGTCTATATCTATTCGTTAAGCTCATCGCTCCATAAAACCAACCCCCATATTTTGATTTTAAGCATTTTACCAGAAAATCAGGGAATTTTCAAATTTTTCGACATGTTTCACACCCTTTCAAAAATGCAAAAAAGAAACCGCAAGCAGATTCTTTCATCTATGAGACTTTCGCTCATTGTACCAATTATAGCACTGGCAAGTCATAAGTAAAGGGTAAGTTTCGGAAAAATGGTGGAGCTTGGCGTTATTTTGCGTTACTCGATGGCGCTTGCCTTGTCAGGGGAAAGGTGGAGATTTTTTCTCGTACAGGATTCAAGAGAAAAAATACTACCTGTACCTTGACAACGGACAAAGAAGCATAATTGAAGCAGGGACTAAGGGCATACTTGCCCTTAGTCCCTTGATTGCCGTTCTTATCGAATCAAAATAGCTATGATGATTAAGACTACTGGCAATAATGCTAAAGCTAGAGCAATAATCGAGAAAATCCTATCATTTGTTTTCAATCCTCTAATTCCTGTATATATCGAATGTATCCAGACAGGTATCATGGCAGTCATGCTATAAAGAAAAAAGATTTCCCAGTCCTTAAATCCATTCTCTGAACCAGAAAATTTTCCATCAGATATGATATAGCAAAAACCAAAAAGCAAATACGGAATAATAGCGCAAAGAAATGAAGTAATAGCTACACTGTCGTTTGAAAATTCTGTATTTTTTGCTTCACTTTTCATTTCATAGTTTTTGCATGTAGGGCAATTGCCAAGTTGCTCTGGCATCGCCTTCCCACATTTTTTGCAGTTCATATTTTTTTCCCTTTCTATTCAAAACCCCGACCCCTCTATCCCTTATACATCACAGGAATAGAGGAGCCTTTTGTTATTTACGGATGACTAGATAAACCACATCCATATCCAGCCGAAAAGAACGATAAACTTAAACCAGTTCCAGAAATTCGATTCGTATTTCGTTTGCCAGTTAAACAGACTAACAAATTTGGTTGCACTGCATGGTATCTCGGTGCCGTCCTGGAGGACTTCACGAACAGGATTGCCGTTTACATCTGCTACAAAGAGTGGCACTTCTGCTACTCCTGCAAGAGCATCAACTTCCGATGTGAACCTTTTTCCATTTTCCAAAGTGACATTGGTATATGCTTTTGTTTGGGTAATTGATTCCGTTTCAAAGTCATATCCGTACACTGTGTAGTCCATCGTTCCAGTGTCTGTGCCAACCAGCTTTATTGAAAATTTTTCCTCAGAGCTAAGGACAAGCCATTTATCATCACCCTCAACCCAA
>WQTK01000034.1 GCA_009786285.1 Candidatus Fibrimonadales bacterium
CTGTTCCCATCGTCTTCATCAGTCATAACAGACCTCCGTTTTGTTTTCTACTGTATTAGACGCTTCTCAAAAGGAAAAAATCAAAAAAAGTGATGGAAAAAATGATTTTTTCGTAAAAACGACGATTTTGAGCAAATTTAGCCGCTATATGCAAAAATAACTCTCAACTCTCCACTAATAAAAGTTAGTTCGCATTCATATTTTGTGTATTTGCTAAAGTCTCACTTATGCATTTGTACATTTGATGTTTTAGGCGAGCATAGCGAGCTTCCGAACTTTTTGGAGCTTGAAACCCTTATTTTTCTATATTTTTGTCATTTCTTGGCTTTATCAATATGCTTTTCCAATGATGCGCTGAAATTTTTGCCAAAGGAAATTAGAGCCTCACCTAGAAGCTCTAAGATTAAATTAGACCCTCACCCACAAGCTCTGTATTTTTGCATTTGTTTGTTTTTGTCTTTTTTTGCAAAAAAGCGAAATAAAAAATGTATATTCACCTAAAATATTGAGAGGTTTTATGTCTAGCAATGAACAAATGATTAGTGAAAGAGAAGAACTTTTAAGAAGAAATGCTGATACGTCCGGCTTGCTCCCTTATGAAAATAATATGGAAAACCTGAGCAAAATCATAGACATTGCCAAAGACCTCAATTTGAGCGATGATGTCAGGGAATTGGAAAAAATTAATAAACGTCTCTCTTTGCCAAACAAAGAGCTGATTCTGCCGCTTGTCGGTGAATTCTCGGCAGGAAAAACATCGCTCATAAACGCCTTAACCGATAGTAAGGGATTGGAAGTGGCTTCTACGCCAACTACAGCTACCATTTATAATATTCGCTTTGGGCAGGAAAAAAATTTCGCCGTTGTTTATGATAAAAATGGCAATGCGGTAAAAGAATGCTGCGATTTTTCAGAGCTAAAAAATGCAGAGCTTGGGGATATGGCTGTTGTGCATATCTTTGATACTTCAAAAAAAGTCTCAAAATCCACGATAATTCTTGATACACCGGGTTTATCTTCCGGTGATTCAAAGCATCAGGAAGCATTGCTCTCTTGTTTTCCGCTTGCAGATGCTTTTTTAATGGTTTCGGATATAGAACAGGCATTGCCAGACTCTTTACTTGAATTTGCAGAAATGTCGCAGCTCGCAAAAAAACAAATATTCTTAATTTTAACAAAAATCGAAACGAAAACAAAAAACGAAATTGAAGCGGTTAAAAAATACATTTTGGAGGATATGAATATAAAACTTCCTATAGGAAAATTAGCTTGCGTTTCTTCAGAAAAAAATGAATTAAGCGAACTGCTAGAACTTTTTGAGCATATCCAAAAACATAAAAACGAGATTGTGAATAAGAGCGCTAGAGTAAGAATAGGAGATATTGCAAAAGGCATTATTGCAAATATTGACGAGGTTTTAAAAGCAAAAGATTTTAATGATGATGAATTGAATTCAAGAATAAAGGAACTGGACAATGAAATTGAGCAATTGCAAAGAGCGGTAGATTATTTAATTAAAGATGCAAAGACAAATATTGATGATTTATGCAACAAGAGTCGCAGGGAATTTAAAGATAGAACATTCGGCAAATTGAACAATATTGCCCAGCAGAAAGACATAAACTATCAAGAGAAAGTTAAACAAGCAGTGAACACTGCAAGCACTTTAATTTTGGGGAATTTCAAAAGAGATTTAACTCTTGCCATTCGCTCTATTGCAGAAAAGAGAAAAGCTGACTTTGGTGACATACAACTGGATGTATTTAACCGCCTTGACATTGATAATATTTCCTTAGATGACTTGGGGGAACTGGATGCTAACTTGTCTGAGTGTGGAAATGAAACGGTGAAAATAGCGTCAAAAAGCTTAATACTTATTAAAGATGCAATTATGTTCTATAAAGCGGCTGGAAAAAAAGCGGCACTAGAAGCAGGAAAGGAGGCGGCAAAACAAGGAACAAAAGTACTTGTAAAAGAAGCAGGAAAGGAAGTTACTGAAAAAGTGTTTGAAAAAACGATTTTAGGAAAAATTCTTTCCTTTGACGATAAACTTATTGAAGGTTTTACAGAAACCGTGATGAAGGACATTATTGATGTTGGCAAATCGCAAAGACATCTGGCAATTCGCAATTATATGGATAGCATTTTGCCGCAATTTGAGACACAAATAAATACCATAAAAGAAAAGCTAGTCTATGATATTTCAAATTTATTTAAAGAAGACATTAAATTGAACGGCAAGCAATTAAAGGATTTGCTCACTCAAACAAAGAGTGAAAGGAAAAATAAAAGTGAAGAACACGAGCAGAGAATGCTCAAATTAGCAGATTTCCGCAAACAATTAACAACGGAGAAGGAGAATGAAAATGCTTGAATTTATAGCAGGTACGGCAGTAGGCGGCGTGGCAACTTATTATGCTACAAAAAAAATATCAGTTGGAGGCGATGAATTGTCTCTGCTAAAAAGCGAGGTAGAAAGATTAAGCTCAAAAAATAATGAGTACATAAAGAAAAACAAGGAATTATCAGAAGAATCAATTGCTAAAACCGATGAAATAAAACGCCTGAAAGATGAACTTGCAGATACGAAAGATGTTTCTGGCGATAATGCAGATGATTTAGAATTGATGAATAAAAAATATCAATCCTTGCAGAGCGAAAATAAAAAATTTAAAACGCAGATAAAAGAATTGGAAGTTCTTTATGCGGAGGCAAAAGAGAAATTAAAAAATGCTTAATTCACCGAACTTTGTTTTAATTATTTTAATTATATGTATTGCAGTTCTTCTCTTAATTTTGGTTGTTAGCATTTCTAACGCTCAAAAAAAAGAAAGATTAAATAAAAAATTACAAGAAGATTTAACTTCTGCAGAAGGAAAATTGAAACTGCTAGAAGATGAAAAAAATGAAGTTGACGAAAAATTACATTTAAAAGAAAATGAGTATGGGGAACTTAAAGATGATTTAGAAAAGAAAAATAAAGAAAATGAAGAACTACAAGAAGATTTAACTACCGCAGAAGGAAAATTGAAACTGCTAGAAGATGAAAAAAATGAAGTTGACGAAAAATTACATTTAAAAGAAAATGAGTATGAAGAACTTAAAGATGATTTAGAAAAGAA
>WQTK01000035.1 GCA_009786285.1 Candidatus Fibrimonadales bacterium
AATTTGCTCATATTCGCCGTTTTGATTTTGCTAACCACTAGCCACTAGCCACTGACCACTAGCCTAGAGGAGTTAATCAGCGTTTACTATATTTCCCCTTATGGCCAATAGCAAATACGAAATCTTTATTTCTTACAGGCGCAAGGGCGGTTATGATACTGCCAAGCTGCTCTATGACAGGCTCAGAATGGACGGGTACTCCGTTTCTTTTGACATAGATACTCTTGTAAACGGGAATTTTGACGTGGAATTGGAGAACAGGGTAAAGGAATGCAAGGACTTTCTGCTTGTGTTAAGCCCCGGCATTTTTGACAGGTTTTTTGACACCAACCCGGAATATGACCCTGAAAACGACTGGGTACGCCGGGAAATAGCCTGCGCGCTTGCAGAAAATAAAAACATAGTCCCGCTTGTTTTGGAAGGCTTTACCTTCCCGAAAACCTTGCCGGATAACGTAAAAGGCATCACCAGAAAGAACGCCCTTGACTTAAACCAAAAATATTTTGAAGCCGCCTATGAAAAAATGAAATCTTTTTTAATATCAAAGCCACGCTGGGCAGTCAGGCACAAAAGCAAAATAATAGTGCTTCTATCCATAATAGCCTTAGCAGGGGTGGCTTACTTTTATAGCCAAAAAAGCTTGGAATTGCAAGAGGAAGTGATATCAAAGGAAAAATTCAAGCGAGCTTTTGACTCCATAGACTCGGTGAACGCAGAACTGGAAAACATGGTGTCTAAGGAAAAATTCAAACGTGCTTTTGATTCCATAGACTCGATAAACACCGCACTGCGCATGCAACAACAAGGCCAAAAAACGAAAACATTGCATTGGAAAAGCGAAGGCAGCACTATTGAACAGTTGATTTTTGAAAAAATAAAAGAAGCGGGCTTTGAAAAAACTCTGTGTTCCGGCAATGGAATAGTCGTAAGCCCTGCTAAAGCGAGTTGCAGAGAAAACGCAGAGACAAAAAAATTCAACTGCTCATATACCCCGGAGATAACATTTACGACCTGCGACAGCAAGCCCATTACCTATTTGAAGCTGGAACGCATAAGAATAGAGCAAAACGCAAGCGAAGCTGCGGCAAAAGAGGAATTGGCAAAGAAACTGAAACTAACGGATTTCAGCGGATGGATTCCTAAAATAAAGGAGCAAAAATGAACATCCGAGAACTTGCTAAATACAAGAACATCATTTTGCAAATACACAATATCCCGGATGCAGACGCTGTTTCCAGCGCATGGGTTTTGCAAAAATATTTTGAGCGGCATAATTGCAAAGCTAAAATAATTTACGGCGGTAAAATAAGAATAACCAAGCCAAGCCTGTTAATGTTCATCAACGCCCTTAACATAGATGTTCAAATGGTTTACGAGCTTCCTGAAGCAGACTTGCTTATAACCGTGGACTGCCAATACGGCGCGGGAAACGTGGAAAAATTCCCCTGCAAAGAGTTTGCCGTTATAGACCACCATGTAAGCGAAATAAAGGAAAATGATTTTTGCGAAATTAATCCTGCGCTTGGCAGTTGCGCAACCCTTATTTACTCCATGTTGCTCAGAGAAGCAAATATCGATGATTTTGTGAAAAATGAAAAAATAAGCACTGCTCTGTATTACGGTCTTTATACCGATACAAACGGGCTTGCGGAAATTCGGCACCCCTTTGACAGAGACTTAACCGAAGTTTATTTTGACAGGGCTTTGATTAAAAAGCTGAAAAACGCGAACTTGACCATGCCGGAGCTATCCATTGTTTCCAGTTCTTTAAAAGAGTGCGAGATTGTAGACAACATAGGCTTGTTCAGAGCTGAGCCTTGTGACCCGAATATCCTCGGATTTTCAAGCGATATAGCTATGCAGGTTGATACCCTTGAGGCTTGCGTTGTGTTTTCAAATGTAAATGGCGGCATAAAGCTTTCTGTTCGCAGTTGCAGCCGTGAAATTATGGCAAACGAGCTTGCGGCGTTTTTGTGCGAGGGTTTTGGCGGTGGTGGCGGAAACTTGGAAAAGGCCGGTGGTTTTTTGAAAAATACGGAAGAGTTTTTGATTTCCAGGTTGAAAGAGTATTTGGTTGCTTTTGACAAAATTTACGCAGGAAAAACCAAAGTTGATTTTGCTTCGGCGGCTCGCTACAAAAAGCTTCAGGTACCGGTTGGCTTTGCCAAATGCGAAGATTTGTTCCAGCCGGGGACAAAAATCACAATCCGCACATTGGAAGGCGACGTGGACAGGATTGCCGAAGACAATCTTTATTTTATGATAGGTGTAGAAGGCGAAGTGTATCCTATTTTGCGTGAAAAATTTGAGAAAAATTACATAGTTTTGCATGATGAATACAAGGAGGTTTTTGAATATCCTCCGGCCATAATAAATAGGGCCATAGGAAGAAAGCAGCCCATTTCGCGTTTTGCGAAAGTGTGTTTTGCCAACGGCGAAAAAATAGTGAAGGCGATGCAAATCAGCAAGCGCACAAAAGTATTCACTTATTGGGACACCGAAAAATATTATTCCGGCAAACCCGGCGACTTTTTGGTAGCCAATGAAAACGACTTGGGTGATTGTTACATTGTGAACGAAAGGATTTTTTACAAAACCTACGAAAAAATGTAATGGTTCAAAACCACATTTTATTAATATATGTGAAATAACAATGGTGTTCACCAACGTTGCGGCGCATGCCAAACATTGTATTGCGCAATGACGTTGTAGAGACGGATAATTATCCGTCTCTACGGCGTGGATTACAACGTCCCAAACGGTGATGGTTGCAACGTTGCAAATATGGCAAACAACGTGGCACAATATGGCAACCACCCGTTTCTGGGTAATGTGAACCACGATGTCCGGGTAATACGAAATACGATGCCTGGGCAATGCACGCATTGCCCCTACAGGCAAAACGACGTTGCGCAATATTGCAACACACCCGTAAAATTGATTCAAATCGCCTCAAATTACTTTGCGATTGAACCAAATTGCTGCAAAATTCAGGGGGGGGTAAAAAAGACGTCACTTTCCTTAAAAAAAATTGTATATTGGTAATATAGTAAACGCTGATTAACTCCTCTAGGCTAGTGGTCAGTGGCTAGTGGCTAGTGGTTAGCAAAATCAAAATGGTGAATTTGAACAAATTTC
>WQTK01000036.1 GCA_009786285.1 Candidatus Fibrimonadales bacterium
AAGATCACAGGAAGAGACAACCGGTACGCAAGCCGTACCCGTCCAGTACTCTGTGCATTTCTGTTCCTCGGTTCTTGTGTCCACACAAACATTGTCGATTATCTCTTCGTAGGTTTCGGGGCAAGATGTTACAGCAAGTACGCAAGCCGTGCCTGTCCAGTACTCTGTGCATTTCTGTTCCTCGGTTCTTGTGTCCACACAAACATTATCGATTATCTCCTCGTAGGTTTCGGGGCAAGATGTTACAACAGGGACGCAAGCTGTGCCAGTCCAGTACTCTGTGCATTTCTGTTCCTCGGTTCTTGTGTCCACACAAACATTGTCGATTATCTCCTCGTAGGTTTCGGGGCAAGATGTTACAACAGGGACGCAAGCTGTGCCAGTCCAATACTCGGTACAGGCATTGACGGTTATGGCGGGGCAAGTAGCTGTTTCATTTTGACAGTTTGCCGCATTAGCGCCAGCGCTTCTAACAGTAACGTTCAATGGACCTACAGCAGTAAGATCTATTGGCGTTGCGCTGGATGTTCCAGGGCTAGTTGCTCCAACTGTATAATTAGTTAAAGCTGTAGAAGAAGCACTAGCGCCGCCTGAAGAATTTCTATTGCAATATACATTAAAAGTCTGCGAAGGATTTATTGCCTCCCCTACCGTTCCCGTTGTTCCCGGGTTTTTTAATACACACTCAAATGCAGGGACAATCGGTACGGTGCAAATAGCTTTCTTGCCTGCACAATCGCCAGCACCGGAGTTTGCTGTAACTTCAACACTGGCGACACCTGCATTTGCGGCAGGGCTTCCTGCTACAATAGATGGAAATGTTGCTCCCCATTCAAAGCCAGAAGAAGAAGCTGCTGTTAGCGTTGTGTTATTGCATTTTACCTCCCAAGTACTATTTCTTGAAGGATCTTGCGTACCTACCGCTACTTTAGTGATTCCGCTTTTTAATCCACAAATAAGCTCTGGTTCAACTTCTCCTGCTTTCTTGATGCCAAACGGCTGAACAAAAATTATGCCATTGCTATTCTTAACATTAGCACGAACATAATTTTTAAATTTCCCCGAAACAGCATCAAGGTCAAGCGTTGCGCCTTCATGAATTATATTGCCACCGGCTATTAAATTGCCGTCCGTCGGAAGCTGCCCGGGAATGCCGGCAATCCATTGAATAGTAACAGGATCGCTAGACTCAGAGCCATTTGGCATAACCGACCTCGCCTCAATTGTTATTGTGCTGCCGCTTACTACTATATCAGTGATTTCCGGCCTTGGCTTTTGAAGCATATTTTCATTTGGTTGAGGAGTTTCAGTCACGCCTTTATTGATATTCTCGCGGTGAGCAACATGGGCAAAAGCCAAAAATGCGCAATTTTCCATAGATGTTCTCACATTGGCCTCATTAAGCTCGGCACCGCTGGGCATAAGCAATATGTCATAAGAGTAGCCTATTGCGCCGGCATAGTGCGCATCATCGCTGGAAAAGCCGCATACCTGCCTGCTTGGCATAATGTCTTTCAATAAGTTATCCCAAAGAATTCTATCTGAGCGGGATTCGCCATCCAGCTTGTTGATTATTTCTATGCCAAGCGCAGAGGGATAAGCCTTTAAGATATCCGAATATTTTTTAATTGTATCTGGCCTGCTTGATATTGAATTTGCAACTGTTACGGTATATGCTTCGTCAACCGCCTTTGTTGCCCTGCCCGGATGATTGAGAACAGTGACACCGCCAAGCTCTTGAACTTTAGAAACAACTTCCGCTGATATTGTTTTCGCAGTGCCTCTTTGCCCAAGGGGTTGGGTTGTGCGGTTAAAATCTGCCCAGTAGGAATTTATGTGGTCGTCCCACCAAGTAGTTTGTTCGTTGGTATACGACAAGCCAATCATGCCGCCTTGCCCGGCTTTGCGGTAAGATATTTGAGCCCCTTGCAATTCTACTTCATGCGTACCAGCTTCTATCGCTTGTTTTTCTTGAGTAGTAAGCATTTTTACTCCTTTCCAAGCAGAACATTCTACGTATGTTTCACAACGCTTGTAATAAAAACCGCCTGGGGATGTTTTGCTGCTTACAACTTCATATCCCTCCTCATCCCAAGCCGGGGTTACATAGTTGTGATCGTTAAAGGTGAAAACGCTAAAACCTTTTCTGTAAGCATCCATAATCATATTCCACCTTGTATCTTCGGCATCTGAGTAAGTGCTGTGGTTATGCAGCCCGGCTTTGTATTGCTTGCTGAAATCCACGCCTTCATAGGGATTGGTGATAATAAAGTTTTGCGCACTAACCGGAATGGCAAATGCAGTCAAAAGCGTTGCTACGAATGCGTTCAATTTGAGCATACGTGTTAATATATAAAAAATTTAGCCGCATACCCTAAGTTTCCATCAGGATGCCCGGCCCGCAAATAACCAACGCCAACAGAAGCTCTTGAAACGCCAAGCCCAAACCCAAAGCCAAGCACCGGCCCCGGATACGCAAACGAATTGTAAATGCTGAAATAACCAAGCTTCACACTCTGGTAAATATGCAGCGGCCACTGCACGCCAAACGAATAAAAATCGCTGAAATTCGCCTCAAATCCCAAAATTCCGGAAAAATCAACCGGAGTCTTTGAAACCAAATGAGTCTTTTGCAACAGATAAACCTTTCCCCAATCCCTGTAAAGAAAACTCGCCCCAGCCAAAATACTGTGCTCCTGCCACGAACCATCCCCCGGAACCCAAGATATATTCGCCGTTTCGCCAATGCTAAATGATAAAAATTCAAAAGGCTTAAACCCAATATCTCCTGAAAATTCAAGCTCCCTGTAAATGGAATCCAGCACTGCGCCGCCAAACCCCGCCGCAACCAAAAAACGCCCGTCGCTCCAGACAATGTCCGTTTTTCCATTATGAAAATTCTCAAAAGGCTCGCTATAGCGAAACACAATCGCCTTTGTCTTTTCAACTCTCCGTGCCTCCGCTACGTTCCAAATAGCAGGATTGTCAAACGATGGCAATGTTAACGCATAACACTCAAGGGCGAACAATAAAAGCAGCCGTTTCATTCACTCCCTCGCCTTTCAAATAAATAAAGCACGGCCCGTTTTGGCAACGTTTCCACTCCGGAATTTCAAGCCACGGGCTGTTCGCCTGCCAATCGATATTTTTTTTCAAAATGCCTACTCCGCCTCGGTCTA
>WQTK01000037.1 GCA_009786285.1 Candidatus Fibrimonadales bacterium
TGATGCTTCCAGAACAGTCTGCGTTTTGGCCTTTGAACCGAATTCGTATTGACCTTCCCATCTGCCCTCGGAAGATCCGGCGAGCTTTGCAGTTACTGTGTTAATCAGGTTGCCTAGCGCAGTTTTGCTGGTGCTTGGGTCTAGCGCGTAATATGCGTCATACATTGCAATATACGCATCATGAATATTTGCCGAGGATGATGTGCCTGTGATAGCTTTCGCTTCGGTTATTTTCTGCTGGAAAGCGTTCCAGCTCGCAGTTGTGATATTTTCTCTCTGCACCGCTTCCATGCCCGGAATCAAGCTTTGCAAATCTGCGTAGCTTGCCGTTTTTTTGAGCGTAATTGTTTCTATCAATTCATCGTTTTCGGAGCGGTAAGTGGAAAATGCAAGGCTTCCGCCATCAATGGTTATAATTGAATATTGGGCATTCAAGTTGTTATTGCTATTCATGTCTAGACCGTAGGCAACCCAAGGCTGCGTTTCCAAAGCATAGAACTTTGAGCCTGCGCATGATAAACTCATATATTGAATGCCTTTTGGCTCTATAAAAGTACCGGGATTTGCTTTGATTAAATTGGTTTCATCTATGTCTAAAACTGTTGGCTTTTGATATTTCATAATCTTATTGCCCTGCATAAAATGCGAACGCGCATAGATATGGTCATGTCCGTTGATGGAAAGGTCTATGCCATGCTTGTCGAGGAAAGGCGACCATGTAGCTTGCATATTGTATGAATCGGAATACCCTTTTGGGCTGGCATGTGAACCGCCGCCGTAAAAGTCATTGTGAATCAGGGCTATTTTCCAAGTAGCGTTAGGATGGGAGGCAATGGCTTGTGCCATAAACGCTTCGTGTATCGCAGCCTCTGCTATTTGGGAGTTGATGGCTATGTACAGCGTATTGCCGTAACTGAAATAATAGTTGCCGCCGGCACGAAGCCTGGTAGCATCGGCGCTGGTGTTTTTCAAATTATTGTGGTTTGGCCAGTTGTAAATCTTATCCATAAACCCTGTCTGTTCCGGCCCAACTCTCATATCAACAACGTCGTGGTTGCCAATTGTAACCGCTACCGGAAGGTTCCTTAGCTCTGCCGGAGACAAATACAATTCTAATTCGCCGATGTCATTGGCATAGTTGGTTTGGTCACCGGCAATGAGCATAAAAGCCGGGCCGCTGCCGAGTTTCTCGGCTTGAGCGTTTGCCGCAGCAACCGTTTTCACCCATTGGCCTTTGTCTCCTGAACTGCCGATTTGCGGGTCTGCGACCGCTATGACGGAGTATTTGCTGTCTGGGTCATAAGTTTTGAAGGTATATTCTTTGCTCCAGTTCTCAGTTTTGCCGTCACCAACACGGTAAGTGTACTTCGTATTTTTCGCAAGCCCTGTCACCACTACCTTATTGGAGTCAAAACCGAATGCGGCGGTGCCTCGCACTCCGTTGATTGACTGTGTTGTTGGACTTGTGATCTGAAGTACTGCCGCGCTTGCTGTGCCGGTCTTGGTGAGCCATGCAAAATTCATCTGAGATGGTGTGGCTCCGGGGGTAATTGTAATGTGGGAAGCAAATTGAGGTTGTTCAAGAATGTCCAAAGTTATGTAGTCAAGCTTAAGAAAATCCCGTTGACTTTCCGAGCCCCAGCCACGCTGGTTGGTCTCTTGGTGCACGGCGTCATCGTTGGTATAAGTTGTTATGCTTACATATATTGCGCTTGCGTATTTGGTTCCATTGTAGAGCAGGTTTTGTGGAATTGTGATACTCGCAGCATTATCGGTAGCGACCAGATTGGGTTGTGTTCGCACAACTTTGCCGGCATCGCGGTTTGCCTGTTTGACAAAATCATATTCCGCAACTTCGGCAGCACTTCCGGACAAGTCTGTCCAGGCGTGAATATATCTTGTGCTGCCGGCAGTACTAGTGTAGACAACGTTCAATGTACCGCCCATGGCAGGATAGTTTTCCGAGTCAAACGAGAGGTTGCTAAGTTTAAGCACGTTCTCGCCGGTGCCAATGCGGCTCACATTTTCATCTGCAGGATTAATTTTCCAATCAAGGGTAGCCCATGCCGGAACTGCGCAAACCGATGCAATAATCAACATTATAATACTCATCATAGGTTACAATATAGAAAACTCCGTAAATTCTGAGAATTCTGGTTAAGACAATATTAGACCTGCGCACGGTGGCTGTGGTTTGGCAAAATTACTATATTTTAACTAGAGGTTAATATGCAATTGGCACAGATAGCGACGAATGGACATAGGCAAGTTCTTACATTGCCGGAAGATATTCGCTTTTCTGAGAATTCTGTATATATACGAAGAGTTGGCAATGCCGTTTTGCTGGTTCCGCAAGATAAGCAATGGGAGGTATTCTTAAGTGGATTGAATAGATTTTCAAGTGATTTTATGGAAAATGGGCGTGAGCAGGGAATAGAAGAAGTTCGGGAAGAATTTTAATGTATATGTTGGATACTAACATTTGCATTTACGCAATAAAAAGAAAATATGAATCTGTTCTTGAGAAGTTTAAAAAGAATAGACCTTGGGGAATATCCATATCTTCAGTAACATTGGCAGAATTGGAGCATGGGGTTGCGAATAGCATGTATCCTGAAAAGAATGCTGTTGCATTATCAGAATTTTTATCAATAGTAGATGTTGTGCCTTTTGATGAACCTGCGGCAAAAGAGTACGGTCTCATAAAGACTGATTTAAAGAAAAGAAATTGTATAATAGGTCCTTTGGATACTCTTATAGCTGCTCATGCCAAATCGTTGGATTTAATTTTAGTAACAAATAATACAAGAGAATTTTCGAGAGTACAAGGTTTAAAGCTAGAGGATTGGATATAATGAATGCAGGTCATAGCCAAGTAGACAGCTAAGACGATATTACATTCCGTCTGTTGTGCGATGGATTGATGAACCTTACATTCAAACCAACGTCAAAATAATTTCTATTTTCAAAATACTATGAAATCCCCTATTCTTGCTGCGTTGTTTTTTGCTACAATTGCACATTCTGCCCAAACAGTGGCCGTTCTGGAAATTACCCCTGTGGATGAGACTGTGGAACTGAAAATCGCCGAGTTCCGCCATTTGACCGATGAACTGCGGACAAGGGCAAGGGAGGCGCTTCCGAAAGAATACACGGTGCTAACACGAGACAACATAATTTCGCTTATGCCTTCTGACGCAGAGCAGGCCGACTGCCTTGCAGAGAGCTGC
>WQTK01000038.1 GCA_009786285.1 Candidatus Fibrimonadales bacterium
ATCTTCGAGCGTTGATGTGAGCAGTAGCTCGTCAAGTGTTGAAGTGGTAAGCAGCAGTTCAGTGGAAGCTAATGTATCCAGTTCTTCTGTGGAGCCGATGGGTTTATCTTCCAGCGAGGAGGCATCTTCATCTAGCGTTGTGTTGAGCAGCAGTTCACTGTTGCAATCCAGCAGTTCGTTGGCATCATCGAGTAGTTCTGCGGTTCCAAGCTCGTCTAGCGTAGTGCAAAGCAGTAGCTCAGTGCTTGCATCAGTCTGCTCATCATACAATGCATCAACGCATTTTTGTGACAAACGTGATGGCAAGGTTTACAAATGGGTAAATATAGGCAACCAAGATTGGATGGCACAGAATTTGAATTACGATGTTCCGGAAAATACGACTGATGTGTGCTATAACAATAGTTCTAACAACTGTGTTACCTATGGCAGGTTGTATAATTGGGCCACGGCTCTTGCAGCTTGCCCCTCTGGCTGGCATTTGCCGAGTGATGCTGAATGGAATGTGTTAATGACGGCAGTTGGCGGCTCATCGACGGCAGGAACTAAGTTGAAGGCAACGAGTGGCTGGAGTACAACAGTTAGTGGTTATATTGCTGGCACGGATAACTACGGTTTTTCGGCCCTCCCGGGTGGCTACGGCGTTTCCGGCGGCAGCTTCAGCGCCGTTGGCAGCAACGGCGTCTGGTGGAGCTCCACTGAGGACGGTACCAGCAACGCTTGGTACCGAGGCATGGGCTGCATCGCCAGCGATGTGGGCAGGTACAGCTACGGTAAGTCGTACTTGTTTTCAGTTCTTTGCTTGCGGGACGAATAAAAGAATTTGCGCCACAGTGGCGCGAACCTTGCCAAACTTTGTATTCCCAAGGGTTTGGTGATGGTAAAACAAAAACGGGAAGTAGGAGTTGAAGAAGATGGCAAACATAGTAAAATTATACGCTAAAATAGGGTATAATAAAGAACGCTACGAGGGATTTAAAACTTTCGTGGAAGAAGCCCGAAGAAGAATAGAGAACCTTAATGTGGATGGTGAAAAAGACAAAAATTTTCTGAAGAAAATGTTACAAGATAAAGAAAATGAAGTATCAAGTTATGGTCAAAGCCCTGCCCCAGAAAACAGCGGCTCATTCAAGGAATGGTTCAATAATAAGATTAAAGATAAAAAGTTTATTAACAATCTTAAAAATTATATGCGAAATCCAGACGACGAAAAATGTTTTAATGAATTATGTTCAAAAGATGATAACGCCGTTTTCAAGCGAATTGCAGCGACTTATACACAAAATGTATCTACAATCTTAAGTAATACTTCCTTTAACGAAATTGTAAAGCATTTAGAAAAAGTAAAAATAATTCCACAAGGTTCCATACGACTTTCAGATTCTTGGTTTAAGAAAAATCAAGATTTGATGAAAATAATAAATGACCAACTTGGCGATTCTGTAGACCCATATAAAAAATCGCTGTTTGTTGCACAAATTATGGAAAAATGTATCCCGCAGAAAAAAGGAGAAGATATGCAAGAAACGGCCTTTGAAAAATACGTGGAAAAATACGTGGATTTGCTAGAAAACTCAAAAAACCTTATCCTTACAGGTGCACCAGGCACAGGGAAAACCTATTTGGCAAAGAAAATTGCTATGCAAATGATAGGTGTTAGTGATGAGCGAGAACTTAAAGCGAACGAGCGATACGCTTTTGTTCAATTCCACCCATCTTATGACTATACGGATTTCGTGGAAGGATTGCGTCCAAGTAAAGAAAAAGAGCAAAAAGATGTCAGCTTCAATCTTAAAAATGGAATATTTAAAGAATTTTGCAAAACCGCATTAGATAATCTACAACAAAATTTTATTTTCATTATAGACGAAATCAATCGAGGCGAAATATCCAAAATATTCGGAGAATTGTTTTTCTCAATAGATCCTAGCTACCGAGGTATCGATGGGAAAGTTAAAACTCAGTATCAAAATATGATTATAGATAGTGATTCTTTTTACGATGGTTTCTATGTTCCTGAAAATGTCTATATAATCGGCACTATGAACGATATAGACCGCAGCGTAGAAAGTTTTGATTTTGCAATGAGAAGACGATTTGTTTGGGAAGAGATCACCGCTGAACAAAGCGCAGAAAATATGAAATTACCAGAAGATACGGAAGGTATAATGAATAGCTTGAATAAAGCTATTTCAAAAATTGAAGGCTTAAATTCCTCATATCACATTGGTGCAGCATATTTCTTAAAATTGAAAAAATATAATGGCGATTATGCGGAACTTTGGAAATATCATTTAGAGCCGTTACTAAAGGAATATCTGCGTGGAATGCCTGATGAAAAAACTAAGCTAAGCAATCTGGAAAAAGCTTATAACCTGCAAGCTCCTGTAGATGTCTCTGAGGAAGAAAAATGATAATACGAACAACGGATAATAATTGCGGAAAGCTAATTCCCGAATTGGGCAAAGGGAAGATTGAACATCTAGATTTTATAGCAAACAAAAAGCTATGCGATATAAATCTAGAAGACAATCCTAACTTACTCATTTTCCCAAAAGATTGGCAACTTGGCGTTGACGATGATGATGAGCTTTTTAAATTGAACAGCGATGGCAAGCTAACTACCGGTAACATAATGGGCTTTATTGGCTATAAAGAAACATCGCTAGCAATTTCATCAAGATTTTATCCCAACGGCAACGATTTTTTCCTGCATTACATGTTATCCAAAGTTTTCGGAATAAATGTTGTAAATTTGAATTTTTCAAAAGGCGAAGAATCCGTGCACGATTTCTTGCCTTATCTATTTCCTTCTTATTTGCAAAACGCACTTTCACAAGGATTGTACAAGCAATATAAACGAAATCAATACAACGATGCAAATGTGAAAGGCGCTATAGATATAAACCGCCATATTAGAATAAATATTCCATTTGCAGGAAAAATTGCATATACAACTAGAGAACATAGCTATGACAACTCGGTCACTCAATTGATACGCCATACTATAGAACATTTGCGAACTCGTGATTTCGGACACAGTATTTTAACAAATAAAGCAGAAACTCGAGCGAATATTTCACAAATAGAATATGCAACGCCAACATATAAAAAGAATGATTTGCAAAGGATAATAAAAGCGAATCTGAAATTAGTCAACCATCCATATTATACAAAATACAAAGATTTACAAAAACTCTGCTTGCAAATTTTACGCAGAGAAAAAACAAATTTC
>WQTK01000039.1 GCA_009786285.1 Candidatus Fibrimonadales bacterium
AAGCTCCCGGAGTACAAGCCGTATTTTCAGGAATTCAATCCGCCCCGCCTGATTACCCGGAGATAACCGGATTCCCGTTTAACGAAACCCTTGTTTTCAATGACCTGAACGCTATTTACAAAGTTGAAGACTATTACCGT
The DNA here is from genome assembly GCA_009786285.1 of Candidatus Fibrimonadales bacterium. Lineage (GTDB taxonomy): Bacteria > Fibrobacterota > Fibrobacteria > Fibrobacterales > Fibrobacteraceae > Fibrimonas. The sequence continues at coordinate 141 of WQTK01000039.1, forward strand.
GCCTTTGTGTATAAGATTGAACTTGCGGAACCAACTGTTTTAACTTTTGAAAGCGACAATGGCGGCTACTTTATAGTATGGGAAGAGCCTGAGCTAGATAATAGTATTTGCGATGGCTATTCCACGCTAACATGCTCGTTTGGTGCCGGAACATATTATTTATCAATAGATGACGATGATGAAGGAGATTTTACAACTAATATAACAATTGAGAAGTATTTTACGGAAATATCCAAATTCCCGTTTACCGCAAAATTGGATTTCAGCGAAGCTACGGTTATTTTGGAGGGTGGTGCTCACGCTTTCGCATACGAATTCACGCTGGCGGAACAAACAGCTCTGTCATTCAACGCTAAAAATTGTGGGATAGATTTGTTTAATGATCCGTTAATGCAAGATCAGGTTGCTGGCAGCATTGACGGTTTTGTTAAAGATTTGACTGCCGGCACGTATTATGTGTTTATTGGCGACAATGCAGGTGCCAATATTGTGGATGTTACGATTAACGCATTTTACCCGGAAACGTTTAAAATCAACGAGATTTCCCTGCCGTTCTCTGAGGAGCTTTTTTTCCATCCGGACTACAATTCTGAAGCAAAGGGCAGTCTAATCATTAAAGCATTCAAACTTGTTTTGGACGAAGACACCCAGTTGCGCTATACCTATAGTAGTAATATAGGGTTGTATTCTCCATTGGGGATTTATGCCGATGAGGGGTTATCCTATCAAATTGCACAGTTTGATCTGGGGGAAATCCAGATTTTGCCGCAAGGAGAGTATTATCTTATGTTCAAGGATAATGGCCATTATGCTTGGACAGGTAATTACTATAACATGTTCGCAAAATTTGAGAAATTTGATGGCTATGATTTTACGGAAATCAACCAATTTCCTTTCACCGCAAAGTTAGATTTCAATAGCGAAACTGAATCTTCATGGGGTTCGCGCGTCTTTATGTATGAATTTGAACTTACGGAGACCATGAGCTTAACTTTCAGCAGCAGCAACAATGACCGCATTTATTTTAACTTATATAGAGATGCTATATTTAATGATTGGCTTACCGGCAATTATGAATTTTCAATTGCTTTATCTCCGGGAACATATTACTTAGCGGTATGTGACGATTATGGAGATGTGGACGAATTCTCGGCTAATATCAAAATTACCGCAGAAGAAATAAAGCAAGAACCATTGTTTAAGGTTGTGGATATGACTTTGCCGTTTTCCGCATATCTTTATTTCCACCCGGACCACAATTCCACAACGAAAGGAAATGAAATTGTTAAAGCATTCAAGCTTGATTTAAGCGAGAAAACTACTATAAAATATGCTGCGGGCGGTGATGGCGAGGCGACCTCTACTTTATATATCTATAACGATGAAGCATTAACAAATTTCACAGGCAGATGGTATTACCCAAGCGAGATATTTACTTTAGAAGCCGGTACTTATTACTTTGCCTTCAGAGACAATGGTTTTCATCACCATAACAACGTGTATTTAGGTGCTTTAACGAAACTTGAAATTATCCAGACAGAAGAGCTTGCATTCAAAGACATTGAACTTCCGTATTTGGAAAGGCAACTGGACTTCACGCATGATGCAGGAGCGTTTTATGACATTAACAGGTATGAATACTGGCAAGCGTTTACATTTACATTAGACCAAGATGCCACGGTTTATTTCTATGGATATAATGAAGATTTGGACTGGAATCCAGCACTTTATATAAGCAATACTACTAGCTTCGACGACTATGAAGAAGGAGGACCTACTTATATTAACCCCGATGGGTACTCCATTTTCCTTGAAGCTGGCACTTATTACATTGCTCTGGGAGATGATGGCTATAACTACAACAATGGCAATTATCTTTCCACATATTTTTATGTTAGTTTAGCCGAAGATAAACCGGGTGATATAACAATGCCCCCGGAGATTGTAATTCCGAAAACCTTCGCCGTAACCTTCAACAGCGAAGGCGGCACTGCTGTTGCCTCGCAAGCAATAGAAGAATGGGAATTTGTCGCCGAACCCGTTGCTCCAACAAAAGCCGGATTCACATTTGAAGGCTGGTACAACGGCACAAAATTGTGGAATTTCGCAAACGATTTCATCACAGAAGACACAACCCTGACCGCAAAATGGAAAGTAAAAACCTTCACAGTTACTTTCATCAACGATGGCACAACTGTTGCACAGCAAACAATAGACAGTCTGTTGTATGTCACAAAACCCGCAGACCCGTCAAAAGCCGGATTCACATTTGAAGGCTGGTACAACGGAGTGAACCCGTGGAATTTCGCAAGCGACAAAGTCACAGGAAACATAACCCTGACCGCAATATGGAAAGTAAAAACCTTCACAGTCACTTTCAGCAGCGAAGGCGGCACAACTGTTGCCCCGCAAACAATAGACAGCCTGTTGTATGCCACAAAACCCGCAGACCCGTCAAAAGCCGGATTCACATTTGAAGGCTGGTACAACGGCGCAAGCTTATGGAATTTCGCAAGCGACAAAGTCACGGGAAACATAACCTTAACCGCAAAATGGACTGAGATTCCGGTAATTCCGGTAAAAACCTTCACAGTTACTTTCATCAACGATGGGGCAACTTGGGACGAGCAAATAATAGACAGCCTGGCGTACGCCACAAAACCAGTTAACCCAACGAAATCCGGATATGTCCTCATAGGCTGGTACAACGGCATGGAATCATGGGATTTTGCAAGCGACAAAGTCACCGAAAACATAACTTTAACCGCCAGATGGGACGCACTCACACCATTTGCTTCGCCAAAAATTGCCGCAAGCAACATAAAAGCGCACGCAATTGGCAACACAATAATGCTGCAAAACGTGCCACAAAACGCAAACGTGCAGATTTACAATTTACAAGGAAAACGTGTGCACCGTAGAGACGCGATGCATCGCGTCTCTACAATGGGCGAAATGCAAATCTCTGTCCAATCAAAAGGAATGTACATAATAAAGGCCGGAGGGCAGGTGCTGCGAGTTACTATAGTAAGCAATGATTAACTCGGATTTCGTTGCTTGGCTAGTAGCTAGTGGGGAGTGGCTAGTGGAAAAAACACTGAAATTTGTTCAAAT
>WQTK01000040.1 GCA_009786285.1 Candidatus Fibrimonadales bacterium
GCAAAACTCTTGCGGATATGGCGGGGTATCTGGGTATCCGGGAACAATCCTTCAGGAACAAACTGACCCGTGAGAGCTTCACCGTGCCGGACTTGATACGCCTGACGGAAGGGGTTGGAGCGCAGTTGCAAATCACTTTGGACAGCAAACAAATGATTGTACTGGATGCAAGCGACTTGCCGCCCGTGGAAGCCGAACAGGAATAAGCAGCGCCCCAACGGCGGGGTGCGTTCCTTTGTGTCAATAGGGTGGACTGTTGCCCTGCCATGCTTCAAAAAGCGAAACAGGAGCCTATTGACATGCAATAGGCCCCTGTTTTGGTTCTTGCAATAGGGTAAACCCCAGTGAAAGAGCTATAACCTTTTCGCCTGCTTCACCGCATCAACTACCGATTGGGCAACCACGCTGTGTATTCTGAAAGTTTGTGTTCCGAAATCCGGCTCTGTTGTCTTTATCGTTAAATCACTAAAAATAGAAAGTTTTTGTTTTGAGGAAGAAGTGGCCGCGCCTATGAGTGCGCCAGCGCCTCCGGCAAGAACTCCACCAACTACCGCTCGTTTCAGCGTATTATCCTTATCTTCATAAAGCGGCGTTATGGTTGCTTCGATAACGGAATTTGTGGAACGTAATTTAGCAGGGTTTCGATAGAACCATAGTTTTCTATTGACATCAATCGCAAATTCGCCGCCTTCCAGCGCCACGGTGCATGTTGGAGTAAATGCCGTGCCCGAAGCAGCGGCAATCCGTTTGGCTGTACTCACTTTTTCGTTCTTAGAAAATATAGCTACTCCAAAGCCAGCAGCGGCAACCAGAAAAATTCCCGCAAACAGCATGGTAACGCCTGGATTATCCGCTGAGAAGGCACCAATAAAAAGTCCAATGCATATGGCACTGCATACAAGACAGGCAATAATTTTCGCGGCCCTGTTGGTAACGGTCGGCGCATCAGCGATTTCCTCTATTTCCTCGCTTGAGAGTGAGTGCCTAGAGATTTGTTGTGCTGTTTTTTCTTCTTCGAGTTTTTGGAGTGCAAACTCTAAATTTGCTTTTGCTACATCATCGCCAGATAAAGCCGCCGCCCTAAAATATTTAATAGCTAACTGTAAATCCCGATTTACGCCTTTACCGTTATAATACATCATGCCCAAGTTGTTATTGGCAGTATCATCGCCCAATTCACTAGCTGCGGTATAATAATTGAATGCCTTGTCGTAGAGATTCAATTCGTCAGATTCAACACCGACTCTGCGCAAAATGCCTACACTTTTGTTTCCCAACGCAATCGCTTGTTCATTCCAATGGAGGGCGAGCTTATTGTTTTGCTCTACGCCTAGACCATCGTGATACAAAACGCCAATATTACCAGCGGCATTACAGTTCCCTTTTTCAAATGCCAGTTTGTAGTATCTCATGGCCTCTTGATAATCTTTTTGATTAAAACAGTTAACGCCCATATAATTGTACGCTTCTCCTGCAAGCACGTCATCGGGGCAATGCTCGCTAATCAGCGTATACAAGCGCTTTTTTTCTGCCATGTTCTTTGAATTTTCCCCTTGGACAAGAACCGCTTGCCAATCAATGTCACAGTGAAGGGCAATCTTATCCTCAAGAGTAAGCCCATAACCGCAGTTGGGGCAGGCAGGGGCCTTGTCCGAAAACTCCTTGGAGCATTCGGGGCAGTTGATAAGGGCCATAGCGTGTTCCTCCAAATTCAAATTAAGTTACCGCAGGCCATCTAAGTTGTTTATCACGTCATTATATGTTTTCATCAAACAGCTATCGCAATATTTTTTGCTTGAATCAATGGTGCTGTTGGACGTGGTAAGCAGCTTGCCGCATTCCTTGCAATAAGAACCCGTAGGCCGTTGCGCGGGGCTGGATGGTTGTGTGGGGCTTGACGATTTCGGCTTGTAATTCAGCTCCAACCAGGCAGCTAGATTTTCACCGCTATAGCCCCAATGCGTATACTCGCTGTTCAATGACTTGTATTGCTCTTTTGCTTCAGTTTCCGTGGCGTAGGTTGGCTTTACAAGCCAGCTTCCATCTGAATTAACAATCCCGTGTTTTTCGTTCTGCTGGACTACATAGACATAGTTATTACTGAATTCACCAATTTGCGGCTGTAGCACCGCTTCACCCTTGCGGTTAATGAAGCCCCATAAGGCAACGTCATATTCTTCATAGCCTTCCTGCTCAACGATGCTCCGCGCCGCCGCAAGCCCGTTTTCCTTGTAAGGGGTTATATTTTCAAATATGGGCTTTGCGACATACTCTCCCTTTACGTTGATAACGCCGTATTTCTTGTTTTTATCTTGAACAACGGTCAAGCCCCCATCATCAAAATTATACGCCTGGAGGTATTGGGCTTCAATAGCGACTTTGCCTGTTGAATCAACAAACCCAAGCACTTTGCCTTCACTGTTGAACATCGCCAGTCCGCACGATGAAAAGGGGCCAATGGAAAGATATGCATCAGGGAAAATGACGTAATCACCCTTCACGTCAATGTAACCCGCCGATTCCCAAAGCGCGTAGGTGCCAAACTGTATAGTTTCCGAAACACGGGCAAGCCCGAACTCGTTAAAATCTTCGGCAAACTTATATGTGGGAGATATAACATAGTTGCCCGAAATGTCAACATAGCCGAATTGACCGCTGGCCCTGGACTTCACCCATACACCGTAGGGGTTCATCTTGCGTTGCTCCACTTTTTTGTTTTTCTCCATTTGGGCGGCGGTCTGTTCTTCCCCCTGCTCATAAAACAACCTGGCATCCTGTTCATACCGTGTTGCGCTGTCCTTATAGCCCCGCACAGAAGCAAATTTAATGATAGCGTCTAGATACCGCCCTTTGCCTTCAAGCTTCACAGCGGAACTGTATTTGACCGCTGGCAGGGTGGGGACTAGGCAAACGGCCAACAGGAGCAGAACAGCGGCAATCAGGGCAACAGGTATCAGTTTCTCTAATTTTTCGGTGCGCTTCATTTTGGTAAGCTCAACGGAACCACCTGACACGGCAAAAGCCTCCTTCGAATCTTTTCCACTAGTATAGCACCTGATTCCACAGATGTCAATCCATTTTCCACCAATAGCAATCTTTTGTTTCGTATAATGGGACAAAGGAGGCGATTCAGTGGAATTCGGTGATAAGGTCAAGAAGCTGCGCACAGATAGAGGGCTAAATCAAACGGCCCTTGCGGAACGCTTGGGAGTACGCAAGTCCATCATATCGGCCTATGAATCACAAATGCGTATGCCCTCGCTGG
>WQTK01000041.1 GCA_009786285.1 Candidatus Fibrimonadales bacterium
ACGATGTTTATCGGCATTTCGTAGGGGTAAGGCGAGCCTTACCCTGAATATAAATGCGAATAATTCAAAAGATTAAATGATGAAAAAACAAAGGCAAAAACAGGAAAATTAGTTGCGCAACGGGCACAAATCATGGTTCAGACAGCCATAAATAAACGCTCACAACCTTAAGTCAACGCCCATTGCTTACGCTATTGGCGGCGCCTTATGCTTGCTACGCAAGCACTAGGCGCTCAGTCCTGCTGACAGCGCACAGCGAACAATTCAGTCTTGATGCCGTCGAACAAGTGGGCGCCCTCGTAGTAGTGGCCCATGTGCTGGGGGAAGACGCCGTCGCTACTGTACTCGCTAGCAGACCACCAATAGCCGTTGTCGCCAACATCGTCGAAACTGCCATCCGAGAAGCCGTAACCGCCCGGCAGGGCCGAAAATCCGTAAGTGTCTTCGCACGAATAAGAACTGCCGGAACCGGAAGGGCCACAACTTGACCAACCGCTCGTTGCCTTTAATTTCGTTCCTGCTATTGAAACTCCACCAACAGCCGTCATTAACACACCCCAATCCGCATAACTCGGAATATGCCAACCGGAGGGGCAAATGCCACGATGCTTGGATTGAACTTGGCTTGCACAAACACTGGAATTGCAGCTTGGATCAAGAGCCATAGCTGTTGACCAATTATACAACCTGCCGTAAGTAGCACAGTTATTTGAATTGTTATCGTAACACACATCCGTTGCATTATCAGGAACATCGTAATTCAAATTCTCTGCCATCCAAGTCTGGGTGCCGATTTTAACTGTCTTGTAGGTTTTGCCATCACAGGTAACTGTAGCTGAACCAGTAGAAGCATTACCACAAGGCACACCAACGAACAACGAACTACTGCTCGGTACTAACGAACTACTGCTAGGCGCAACCGAACTACTCAATGGTATCAACGAACTACTGCTAGGCGCACGGCTACTACTCGACGGCGGCACATAATTCACCCCACCCGGGTCATACGGATTTTCACGCTCTATCTCTGCGCAACCAAAAAGCAAAAAAACTAGACTAAGCAAAAAACAAATCCTTAAAACCATATATGAACTCCTATTCCTGTAGCCAAAACCACACCGCCTGCTATATATAAAACATTTCTCATATTCCTAGCATCATCAGCTTCTTTCCATTTCTTCGCAAACTGAGCAGAACCCGTAGGCGGCAAAGCCATATATTCAGAATGCAAATCCTTGACCTCGCTGTTTTTTATAATGCCGTAAGTTATCAAGCCTGCGCCAATCAAATCCAATGTCAACCCAACCCAAAAACCACCACCGCTCTTGGATTTTTTCTCAAACTCGGGCTTGTAAATCTCCGCATACTTCTCCGAACGCATAACATGCTTGTACGCAACCCTCTCGTTATGCTTCAATTTAACACTAACCGCATCCATCTCAATGCCTATCTCTATGTCCGAACACAATGGAACCGGTCCGTCAAAAGGAGTGTCTCCTACCTGCTTGCCATTCACAAAAACCGGCTCGCTAACCGGAATGCCATCTCGCTCAGCACTTAACGACAACACACCCTGCTTCAACTTTATCTTGCCAGACATATCAAAAATCTCACGAGAACCTTTGATTATGCCAACATTAAAATTCAAATCCTCATAGCACTCATGGCTTAGCTTAACTGCGTATTCCCCAGGCGAAAATCTGATTTCGCCAAAATCGTAAATCTTGTTGTTTATAGACAAAATCCAATCTTCATGCTCGCCAACGTCACCCAAGTATACGGGTTTTACCTCAAAAATGCCGAAATTTGATTTCAACGGCAATACAATGCTCTGATTGTTGTTAGTCACGGAAACCATTGTGTCTATCGTTTCATGCTGCGCAAGCACAGCCATTATGCGAACCTTCCCCTCCGTAAGCTCTGCACTGCACGGAGTTTTCATACAACTGGAAATTGGGGCCCCATCAAAACTTAAAGCTGCTCCCGTTGGCTGGGAAGATACGTTCACCAAATAACGCTTGCCGTAATCCAATGCAACTTCCCCTGTGCCTGTTAAACCGCTTATGCCGCCCTGAAGAGCCTTGCTGCCAGAAACTTCTTGCAACTTTTTGAACAAGATCGGAGCTTTCTCGTTTATAATAGCAAGCAAACCGTATATGTCGCCGGAAAAGCCATTAAACGAACTTACCAAAGTTCCCTTCCCGCTCTCGTAAAGTTCAAAATTAATGGAATAATCATCACCAAAACGGCCTATGCGAGCTTGCCCTACATAATCGGCGTTCACTTCACGGCCAAGCTGAGCCAAGCACTCTGATTCCCTGCATTTTTTCGCTGCCTCTTCCTGGGTTCCCAAAAAAGCCACTATGCTCTGCTGGGTCATAACGGCGTAATTCTTCTGAGGCAAAACCTCGGTAGCTATGCCACGCAAACTATTAGTCAATTGGTTCAATTCAGAAGCCTTCAAGGGCGGCTCCTCATCGTCAACCGTGTTTATTATAGCAATGCGCTTCTGTTGCTGCCCGTATGCGGCAAAAACGAGAAAAAGCAGAATAAAAAGTATTTTATTCATAATGAGGGTAATTTAGAAAAAAAATGTCACTTTTTTTGATTTTTTTCCTGCGAGAAGCGTCTAAGTATATATGAGGAGAATCTTTATGCAAAAAAAATCAGAAGAAGCTCGTGAACAGAGCACAGCGCAGATATTTGACTGCAATTTCAAGTTCATCATGACTGAGGCAAGCCCTCCAGCTGTGGTGCATCTAATAAACGGGCTTTTCAAAAAGAACTACCCGCCAAATACCGTTGTGAAAATAGAACCCAACGAGTCCATAAGAAAACAGCCCAAATCAGGGAAGCTGGGGAAAATTGTCTCGGACATAGTGGTAACCCTGTTCTGCGAGAACAAAAAGGACACATACCTTATAGAAGCCCAAATAGACGATGATATGGAAATGTCGCTCCGAGTTTTCAATTACAGCATATCCGTTGCGTTGAAAGACAAATACATTTCGAACAGCGGCTCTTATATGCGCATAGAGATGCCAGCCCCTGCGATTATTTACTGGGAAACGAGCAAAACCGAAGATTTTTTGACTATTGAAGTGGTATTTCCGGGCAAAAGGAGCGTATTGTACAAGGTTCCTGCGTTCAAGGTGCTTGAACACAAGATTTCCGAGCTTGAGCATATGGCTCTTTTACTCCCTTTTTACCTTCTTAAAATCCGTAAGGAACTGAAAAAGAGCGGTGAGGATTCAAGGAAGCGGAAGGCGTTGGCAAAGAGATTGGCTGGC
>WQTK01000042.1 GCA_009786285.1 Candidatus Fibrimonadales bacterium
GAACTTTTCTGTTTTCAAACAACTGGATTTTATTGCTATCCATAAAGCCTCCAAAATTAAGGTTATTTTGCCGAGGCGTCAGGAATGTAGGTATGAATAATCCTCTGCAAGAAGGAATATAGAAACTTTTTTCCCTTTTGTCTGAACCAGAATTCAAAGAATTTTCAGGATTGTGCCAAGCCAACTGGAGCAAGATTAGCCAAATGCCTTATCTTGCTTTATCATAATAATAAAACTACTTAATCCATAAAAATTTTATATTTTCCGACTTTTCTATAATATCAAATTCATGATGATCCGATGAAACTATTTTTGCATCGTACAGTTTTGCCGTTGCTAAAACAAAAGAATCTCCGAGTGATATTTTATATTTAGACTTAAAATACTTCAAGTTCCTTTTCCATTTGTTTATTTCTTGCAAAATCGTCTGATGCAGAAAAGGAAACTTTTCCTGCAAAAATTCCACACATTTCGTCAATTGTTTTTTTTTGACGTTCTTTTCTTATTTCGTATTTATCTAAAAATACAACAATAACCTTATTGCCGTTGGTTTCCTCAATAGGTTCATCCAATTCAACAACGCCATTTGAATAAGTGCCAAGTAATGCCGTTTGCATATCGACTCCAGTGCGAATTTCTATAAATATAGAAAAATAAGCTTCACTTGGAGGCTCTTGACCGAAATTTTCATCCCCTCTTCGCCTATTGTCTGAATCACGACACCCCCGATTTTAGGATTCATGGTTTGGGTAGCTTTTTGGCTTTTGAGGATTGTGGCGAGCATATAAAGCCCTTTTTCGGTGAAGGCTTTGGGAATAGCTGTGGAATGCTTTAGTTTATTGAACTGGTCAAAAATTTTGACCAGTTCCGTTTTTTCGTATTCTTCCAATTCAAATATATACCCTTCGGGAAACTTGACACTTTTACTTTTACCTTACTTCACCAGTACTTTTAGCGTTTGGTTTCCTATTTTTGCAATATACATCCCTTTTGTTTGAATCGGAATTCACAGAATTTCCAGAATTTTCCTGTTTTTTCTCCGTATCCTTTTGTGCCATTGCATATTGCAAGATGCCAAGAAAAACGTAATGGCAACAAAGTCGAATTTTAATATTTCGTTACTAAGCATGATAAATCCTCTGTTGCTTGTACTAAAAATCTATTACCATTTGCTGTGTAAGAAGGAATTTGAGTTTCTACCCAATAATCAGGCCCTACGCTAACACCATTGTTAAGCTTATAAGTAAACGTATTGCTACTATTATTAGTAGCAAAATTTCCTTGACAACCAAATCTATTAACTTGTATACCGCCGTAAGCATCAAGGACTTCAACAATTGTTGTTCCCGCATTAATAGGGCTACTTGTATCTATCGCAGTATATTTATAATAATTTGTCGCAACAGTTATGATTCCGCTGCAAGTTTTGGTTTCAATATTTGCATCATTATTAGAACATCTAGCCGTTGTTGAAAAACTTGTAGTAGCAGGCGCAGTGGCAGTACTTGGATAATTCTGATTAGGATTATTATATGTGACATTGCCGCAACGTCCGTAATCATTATTTACATGAACTACATTTTGCACAGCCTCGCTCCTCTGAACATAAGTTGGCAATTTGCAATCTCCCCAGCTTGGATTTGCCACTACTTCTGCTTCTGTAGTTGCTAATAGCTTCTTTACACCATCGCACATCGCATATGCCTTTGAGACAAGAGGACCGGCTCTGTCAACTGTAGCACCACTGCCGGCAGGCCCTCCGCTTTTTGGTATATTAAACACTGCGCCATCTAATGTCGATTCAACAATGATATCACCTACACAACCCGCTGCGGCGGTTATAGCAAGCGTATTCAAAAGCTTGCCGCTATTGGCACTAGACGCTGAGCCCTCAGGAGGCTCGAGGATCTGGGACTCTCTCATATTGCTGTTAGAAGATGTTCCAAAGAAATATATTCTGCTGCCACTGCTGCTGTAAGCAAAAAGTCTGAACTCAAATTTACCGCTTATAACCGGTTCCGGTGCAACCGAATTTGAACTTGGAGAAACGGCTGAACTGGAACTAGCAACTTCAGAGGAACTTGAAACTTTTGGATTATCTTTTGCCGCATGGCATTCTCCCATACTATTGTAAAGCGTTCCACCCATAGGTTCACATTCTGCTTCATTCCATATAGACTGGCTTATATAAAAACAATCTTTGGCACCAGGAACATAACAAGCTTTTTCCGGAGCTGCCAAGCTGGGCCAAACACTCTGATTCCCTGCATTTTCTCGCCGCCTCTTCCTGAGTGCCCAAAAAAGCGACTATGCTCTGCTGAGTCATAATTGCGTAATTACTCGTGGGCAAAACTTCGGTGGCTATGCCTCGCAGCCTGTTAGTCAGTTGGTTAAGCTCCAAAGGCTCAATCGGCGGATTCCCGTCATCAACCGTGTTTATTATAGCCACTCGTTTTTGTTGCTGCCCGTAGGCGGCAAAAGCGAGAAAAAGCAACAACATGAAAAATATTTTATTCATATCTAATTCTAAAAATTTGAAACGGATTTTAATTTTCCTAATTCTCCATTTTTATTTATTTCACATTTATACAAAGATTTCTTGCTGACAACAAATAAGAATATTTTTATACAAGATTTTATTTTATCTTTATGTATGAAAGTCAAAGCATCTTCATATTTTTTCTCTATGCTTGGAATAGTTCCTGAATCACTATTATTAACAAGTTGAATAAAATAATTTTGTTCCGTTTCAGAGTCACATAAGAGCTTCAAAATATCATTTCTAACATCAACATTCTCATGCTTTAATTCGATAAGACAAATTCTTTTCCCTTCAGAATCATGTATGCATAAATCAATCCTGGCAGAAAGTGGCTTTTTGCCAGAGCCGGAGAAAACATATTCATCTTCTGTTGGAGTTTCTACCGAATAGAAAAACTCCTTCTGTTTTTCTAGTTCTCTTACTAACAAGAACCTTAATTCCTGTTCGCTAATTCTCTTTTTGCCATCACGGCATTTTGGAAAGATAAGCCGAGACTCAGCATCTTGCTGGATAACTTTTTCCTTGCCTATTTTTAAAAGCTCCTTAAAGGAATTTTCAATTAACGTTTCTATGGATGTATTATTTTCCATCTTTCACCTCTCTGTTTATTGTTATATCCAAGCGACGTTGCTTGAAATTCGTTTGCGTAGAAAAATCTGTGCTTAAAAAATTCTGTAAATCCTGAAAATTCTGTGAATTCAGGTTCAGACAAAAGAAATGCGTTGCTAAATCTTCGTAACCCCTTGCAATATAACGATTTACGATGGG
>WQTK01000043.1 GCA_009786285.1 Candidatus Fibrimonadales bacterium
GTTTTACAGCATCTCAAAGGTACAGAGCCGCCACCTACGCTGCCGGTGCTGCCAACGCTATGAACAACGTATCTGATTTCCAGCGTGTCATAATTGGAGATATTGATGCAATCAAAAACCCCGCCATAAAGGGCGGGATATTAAACCCTTCGCATACAATAAAAGAAAGCAGGCCGAATACCAACGACCAAGGTACAGGTTTATATGGTAGCCTGTGGAACGACTTCCAGGAAGATTTACGGTCTGTTGGCTGTGGTTATTGGGCGCAGTTTTATAAAAACCTGTTTAAATAATGACTTTTCTGTTGACACCGAAACACTTGAACGCCATCTTGGCGTACCCGATGAGATAAAAGCGGAAGGCGCGGTGGCTGTTGGCAGCTATCTTGAAAGACTGGGCGATGAGGTAGAACAGCTTGATGAGGCACGTATTATAATTCTGGGTGAAAAAGGAGCGGGAAAGACAAGCCTTGCAAGAAAACTCCGTTATCCTAAAGCCCAATTGCCTAAAGAGGATGACAGTACCGAAGGCGTGGAAACGCACATATGGAGTTTCTTGGATAAAGACGGCTCCAGGATGGTAAATGCACATATTTGGGATTTTGCCAAGTATTCCATAACCCACTCGGCGCATCGTTGCTTTATGTCTGCCCGGTGTCTGTACATCTATGTTTACAACGGACGTATAGAGCGTGGCAATGACCCCATATACTGGCTGGAGCAAATACGAATACATGGGAGAGACACTTCACGTATTTTATTCCTAGTAAACGAAAGGGATCGCAACAAAGCTGTTATTGACGAAAAGACGCTGAAAAAAGAGTACCCTTCGATTGCTGGCTACTATCATGCGAATATAGGCAATGAGGATACAGTAGAACTTGAAAAGTTCCGCCAGGCGGTTATGGATACAGTACGTAATAACCTTGCATGGAATAGCCAAATTGTATCGAAAGAAGCGTATAAGATAAAGAACAAGTTGCTAAATTCTTTTAAAAACAATAATTCTCCGTCTCCATTTATAGAGATGGGCGAATTCGAAAGTATTGCAAAAGTCTGCGGTACACCTGATGAGCGTATAAAAGATATCTTGCATGATTTGCATACCCTTAGCATTTGCCTTTGGTATAATATGGATGGTATGAAAGAATCCAATACGCTTGTTTATAATCCAGTTTGGATTACCAATTGCATTTACAGAATTATCAACAAGGGATATGAGCAACATAAACACATACTCACTGTGGAAAATGGTGCAGAAATACTAAAGGGCGATAAGAAGTACAAATATCCTTTTGACAAGGTAAAATATTTATTTAGGCTTATGGTATTCTATGAGTTAGCCCTTTTTTATGAACAAAAAAGAGACTGTGTTTTTATACCTAGAATATTACCAATAGATATGCCCGATCAATTGCCCAGCTTTGAAGGTGCGCTAAAAATGTGCTTTACGATTGAGAAATTCATGCCACCAAATATTGTAGGAAAAATTATGGTTCGACCCGGCAACGACATCGACGAGAATTTATCATGGCGCAAAGCGGCGGTATTAAAATATCATGACGGCGATGCTACCGCACTTATAACTGAAGAGATGCAGAAAATAATAGTGGAAGTTAAGGGCAAAGATGAGACACTGTACATAAAAGCTTTACGTGAAATCATAAAAGATATTTTTTGACATCTATCATATCAAACCTGTTTTATCTTATCAAGTTCTACCTGGAAACATAGAGAACGCAATAAATCCCCCAATGCTGGAGGAGAATATTACGTACTTATCTTGAGAGGGGGAGGCCTTATTTTGATTATCAATCAAAAAAGGAGATGCTACTGGACAAAACAGGTCTTCAATATGGTCTGTATGCGAAGAAGAAAGAGATAGAAATAAACAAAAACCGTAATTCGCCATATTTAGAAGGGAGATTTCACCCAAAAGCAATAGAAAACTTAGATGACGAAGAATTAGCTAAACTTTTTAAAGGTGAAGAAATAGAAATGGCTATAATGTCAATAGATATCCGTAAATCCCAAGAAATTATGCTAAGAGCAAATACATTAGGTAAATGGGCGAAATTTATTTCTGGATTAACTGATGAATTAAAAAAAATTGTTATAGAAAATTACGGGGTGTATGATAAATTTACAGACGATGGCATTCTTGCATATTTTCCTGTTTTTATTCAGGTACTGATGAAATTCAGCATTGTTGCATAGCGTCTCAAAAATGTCATGATACTTTTCGTGATTTTTACAAAAAATGTCATGGCTTTTTCAAAACAGTATTAGCAACAGGACTGGGAATAGGTATTGATTATGGTATGGCAAAATTAATTAAAATCAATGGAGAGCAAACTATTTTAGGCTCCTCTGTTGTTAATGCGTGCAGAGTCTCAGCAGCACCTGCGGGTAAAACATATTTAAACATAAATGCATATAAAAATGCAAGAACGTGGCATAATCTTGAAAGAGATAGAAATGGATGTAAAGAGTAACAGAGCAATAATTGTATATGAGTTTGGATCCGTAAACGAAAAAGACATTTCGATCCTGGACTGGGCAAAATAACTATTTGGTCTACCACAGAAATGCATGAACGGATAGCCAAAGCTCTTGAAATAGGCGACCTAGAGCTATTTTCCACAGTTCATTTAACAATTTTTCGGAAAGGCTGAAAGAATTCAAAAACTATCCTCTGCGAACTGGAGAAGACGGCGGAAACCATTGTTACCGAATAGGTAAAAACAGGAAGAGAAGATTTAGGCACTTAGAAGGTTAAACAAGATTGAGGAGGTGGTAAAAAGCCTGCCTCTATACCCGTATCACCCTTCCTGCAAAGTGGCAACAGAATCCGCTTGAATGCCGAGCCTGAATTTACAGGTATCAAAAAGCAAGCGTTTTTCCCCCAACCTTGAAATGTGAAATTTCGGATGCTTTGCATTGCAAATATAGGCTTTTTAATAGCGGGGTTGTCTAGAAACTTCAGTTTCGAAACAACTTCCTCATGAAATCGCATTTTTGCAGGGTGGGCGAAAGCCCTAGCCTGCAAAAATGCAAGACTTGTTCAACAACCTATGAGGTTATTGAACAAGCTCAGTATAATAGATATGGCTTAACTTATCAATCGGAACGAGGATGTGGTTACGGCAGAACATTAAGCAATAGCCGGGCTGTCTAAACTCATAAACAAATAGGACACCCGCCTCGTGTAGAATGGTGTTGTAGACTGTCAGCTTGCATAAAATGGCGGGCTTAGGTTGAAATCTGGCTCGAAAAAACAGATCCCATTTAAGAAGGAAAGACGATATTATG
>WQTK01000044.1 GCA_009786285.1 Candidatus Fibrimonadales bacterium
TTCTGGGCGTCTGCTCTGTATATCTTTGTCTTTTTTAGCGTCAACATAGCCGCCATAGTTTTTGCTTCCAAAGCGAGTGGTGTTGTCCCAACGGCCTATTTTTATGTTCACATAGTCGCCTCTGTGCCATGCCCAAGCTTCGTAAATCTGCAATAAATCAGCTTGTGAATTGCTTGACGCGCCGCCGCTGGCGTTAACCACAGCGGGTTTTATGCTGTAGAATTCGCTAGGATACATGCGCAAATGCAATTTGCCGACAAAATTCTCGGATTCGGTCAAAACCATCAGGTTTGCTCTTCCCCACCATGTGTCCAGATTGTCATCGCCCCAGTGTTTTGCGTCAACAGGCATAACTTTTCTCGCCTGAATTTCAAAGTTGGCGGGAACATCTACAATAGCAAAATCGTTTTTAGGCGCACGTTCGCCTCTTTTTTTCTTTTTGACTGGCTTCGCTGGTTCAGCGGCAACAAGTTCTGCTTCTGGTGCCGGTGTAGCAGGCTCTGCCACGGCCTGAGCTTCGGGGGCAGGGGTTTCCGCTACGGGAGCAGGCGCTATTACAGGGGCAGGCACTTCTGCCACAGGTGCTGGTTCCTGCGCTTGAATGGCTTGTTCAGCGGGTGTGGTTTCTGCTGTAGGTGCCGGTTCTCCGGCTTCTTGAGCGTTGACAATGCCAAATGCAGCTAAAACAACTGCTATAAAACATCTTTTCATTGAAAAATCTCCTATGGGTTTCGCTATGGGTATAAAATATAGAAAAATTTTTGGAATATTTCAAGGTATAGAGTCAAGTTTTACTAATTTTATATCTCTTGAACTATTATATAATATCATATGGTTGCCAGATGAACGAGTACGACTCTGCTCGCGTGGCTGCTTTTTTGGAGTTTAACGGCTGGTTTCCCGCTGCTGCAGCGGAAAAAGCGGATATGATTTTGGTGAATACATGCTCGGTTAGAGCAAAAGCGGAAGAAAACGCCATTGCCCGGATTAGGGAGCTAAGAAAGTTGAGAGTTGAGAGTGGAGAGTTGAGAGTGGGCATCTTAGGCTGCATGGCTAAGAATAGGGGAGAGTCCCTGCGAAAAGACCTGCCTTTTATAGATTTTATACTAGGTCCGGATGAATATTACAAGTTACCTGAAATTATTAACTCTCAACTCTCAACTCTCAACTCTCAACTAGAATTGTTCGCTAAACTCACAAATAATTACAGTGCTTTTGTTGCTATTCAGAGCGGGTGCAATATGCGGTGCAGCTATTGCATTGTGCCTTATGTGCGAGGCATGGAGAGGTACAGGGAGCCGGAGAGTATTTTAAAGGAAATTGAGGCGGCGGCGGCGCAGGGGGTTTCAGAGGTTGTGCTTTTGGGGCAAACGGTTAACGGCTATCGCTTCAAGGGCTTGTCTTTTGCGGGTTTGCTTAGGCAGGCAGCAGATGTGAAGGGCATAGAGAGAATTCGTTTTATAAGCCCGCACCCCAAGCATTACACGGGAGAGCTATTGGAAATTTTGATGGGCGAGCCAAAAATTGCTCCTCATGTGCATTTGCCGGCGCAAAGCGGTTCAAATTCAATACTGAAAAAAATGAAACGTCAATACACAAGGGAAAATTATTTAAGCATAGTAGAAGCCTTGCGTTCTTGGAACCCTCTTTACGGCATAACAACAGACATAATTTGCGGCTATCCCGGCGAAACAGAAGAGGAATTCGAAGAAACCCTCTCCCTTTTGCGAGAAGCCCAGTTTGACAGCGCATTCATGTTCGCCTACAGCTCAAGAGAAGGTACTCCGTCTGCCTCGGAAAAGGAATTGATAACTAAGCAAGAAAAAAAAGCCCGTCTGCAAAAAACCATAGATTTGCAAAGCACCATAACATTAGAAAGAGCAAAATTGATGATAGGCAGAACCGAAAGAATTTTATTGGAAAAGCCGTCCCGCAAAAACCCAAACGAATGGGTAGGCAAAACCGGCAATTTCAAAAAGGTAATTGTAGGGGCAACCCTTGCGGTTGCCCCTACAATTACCGGCGCATATATAAATTGCAAAATCAGCGCAGTTCAAGGCCACACGTTGCGAGGAACAATAAATGATTAAATACATAGCCATAGCCGCATTGTTTTTAATGTCTTGCAAAAAAGAAGAAGCAAAACAGGAAACACAAATCCCGCAAGAAATTCCAACGCAGAATAAAGAAGAGCAAATAAAAATCGCAGACCTGCGGCATGAAGAAATCATCTATACATCAACCTTCAACAACCAACCAATCACAATAAAAACCGCAATAGAAAACTATGGCCAGGAACCTCGCAGAATACTTCTTCAATACCGCCTCAGCGACGGCTACAGCGAACCGGCATCCGTCACAAAAGACATACCGGCTAAGACTCGCATGGAATTTGAGCTTGGCTCTGAACTGAGCCTCGCAAAAGAAGCCTTTGCCATAAAAAACGAAACAACAGCGAACTTGCAAATCAGCGTTTATAAATTGGACGGCGGGAAAAAAGAGCTTGTGTTTGAAAGTTCAAATAAAGTAAAATTGTTGCCTCCGCAATTTTTTAACTGGCAGCGGCCTGAATACATAGCGGCGTTTATAACGTATCAAATGGATTCAATTCCTTCGTTGCAGAGGGAAATAGCGGCGAAAACCGGCGGCATAGACGCATACCAGCGCCGTGATACGAGCAGGGTGGAAGAGCAGGTAAAGGCGGTTTATGAGGTTATAGCGGATAGAAAATGGCATTATTTGGGCGGTTTTGCCACGAATGCCGGGCAGAAAATTCGGTATCCGGCAGAGGTTATGCGTGAAAAAAGCGCGAATTGCATAGAAGGAGCTTTGCTTTTTTCTGCTGCAATGGAGAGTTTGGGCATTAGAACGGCCATTGTTTTGGTGAGCAGAGCCACCGGAGGCCATGCGTATTTGGCATGGAAAAGCGATGATAAATTGGAAAATTTTGACAGGCTTCTTGAAACGACTTTTGCTTTTAACGACAAGCCTGCAAGCTATGAGCAAGCTACTATGTATGCTCACAATGAGCATTACGGGGATAAAAGCGCAGGGCACGCGATAAATGTTATAGACGTAAAAAAAGCATGGGACTCAGGCATTAGCGTGAACGGGGTTAATTAAAAACTCATTATCTAGTGGAAAAAATGCAAAAAATGTAAACATATGTTTGCAAAATGAAAAAAAATACACTATTTTCATTTTTTTTGTACTCTTTTGCGAAAAAGAATGTATATTTATGCACGTTGCTCGAATTTTTGGATTCGGGCATTTTTTTTTGTATCTTTTATAGGAGAAGAATATTATGATCACAAA
>WQTK01000045.1 GCA_009786285.1 Candidatus Fibrimonadales bacterium
ATTTACAATTTGCAAGGAAAACGTGTGCACAGTAGAGACGCGATGCATCGCGTCTCTACAATGGGCGAAATGCAAATAGAGGTGCAGTCAAAAGGAATGTATATTGTAAAGGCCGGAAGGCAAACTTTGCGGGTAGCGGTGAAATAAACTGCTTTTAGAAGAACTTCAACTGCGATGAATGCGGAGGAAGTTCTTCAATAAATCGTTTCTGATTTTCAACAAAAATTCATTGTTGTTCGTTGTTTGGGCGGTTTTGCCGTCCGTTGCTTTTTTTACGGGGCCTTCGGGGCAACCGCAAGGGATTGCCCCTGCGGCCATGATTTTTTTTGCTGTTTCAATATCGGCTTGGGTGTAAACTCTTTTGCCGGCTTTGTTTTTTTTGGGTTTTAAATCCGGAAAATCCTTTTCCCATGAATGCAAAACCTTAACCGGCACGCCTATCTGCTCCGCAGCCTCGGCGCTTGAAAAATACATTTTCTTAGTTTCAACCAAACCGTATTTCATTAATTGGAATGTAGAAAATATATTTTCTGGCTTCCAGCCCTAATCCGTACAATTTGCGCTCCACTATGCGTTAATTTCACAAAACCGCTGCCTTGGGAACTTGTCCTTTGAAGCTCTTTGCCCTGCAAACTATAGGCTACAAGCTCAAATTTGCCGGTTATGCCGCTTATTTGCACCCCGCCTTTGACTTGTACCACGCTCAGGTTTTGTGTTTGCCCGGTTGCGGCTATGGGGTCAATGCCATCGCTGGAAGAGCTTGAACTGGGCTCTTGCGCGCTGGAAGAACTCGGTTCTTGTGCGCTGGAAGAACTTGGCTCCTGTGCGCTGGAAGAGCTTGGCGGCAAGGGTTTTGGTTCCGGCATCAGGGTTATTTTGCGGTACTTTATTTGGGCATTTTCCGTGTACGCCACCAAAACATCCGCAACGTCAACCTTTAATACATGCAGATAATTGCCGACTATTTCTGCGTAAATTCCAAGGCTGTCCTGAGCTATATCATAAGTGTTTGAGAGCGGCAGGGCAATGTATCTCTTCTGGGCCGTGTTCCAAATTGTGTCTTGGAACGTTCCTTCGAGAATTTTGGCGGTGTCTGCCACGTGAAGGTACACCGGGTAAGTGTTTGTGGAATTGGAAATAGAAAGGTTAAACTCAAGAGTATCTATGCCTTCTTTTTGAGAAAAAGGGATTATCGAAAAATTACCCACAACCGTGCTAAGCTTTAGACCGCTTGTATTCCAGTTTACCGCCGTATTCAGCAAATTCGGGTTTCTAAAATAAGAAAAAGGTTTGACTTCGCCTAAGTTTACTTGGCCAAAAAACGGGATAACTATGCTTTTTGGAATTCTAAGCGCAGTGTTTGGGCTTTCGCTGCCGGAGCGTACATATGCGAAGATGGTGTCTTTCCTTTTGCACTCCCGGTAAGCGTCACAGTCGCTTCTGGTGGAAATTTCCAAAGAACTCCATGAGCCTATGGCGTTTTCTTCTCCTTCGCACATAAGGTCGCTGTTATGAATTCCGCATTGCACAAGGCCAAATAGCGTTTTTACCGAGAATCCGGAGGTTCCGCTTTTGTAAAACAAGCTATCCAAATTGACTATTGTTTCGGGCTTGCCCGCCTCCAGCAAAAAGTTTTTTGAATAGTCCGCATCCAAAACCGGAAAAGTATGAACTCGTGAAACGAATCCTAAATTAATAGGCCCGTCAACTACAAGCGACACGGAATTCAAGTCATTTTTGTGATTTCTTATGGAAAATGGATTTGACTGAGTATTATAAGTGGCGTTAGTGCTTCCGACAATTTCTTTGAGAATGAATGTGGATGAGTTTACAATGTTTCCGCTTGAATTTAAAGCCAGTTCTTTTATAAGGACGCTCCTTATTTGGTTGCTTGAAATTAAATTTGCATTGCAGGTTACCAGCAGGCGAGTTGCCTCGTCCTCCCATTTTGCGACACCCAGCCCTCTACAGTCCTGTTTTCTTTCTGGCAGTTCCAGCCACGGCCTTGAATTGCCGGTTAGTATAACGGGCGATTTTGAACTTGGGGTATATTCATTGTCCATAAAGAACACATAAATTGCGCTGTTTGGATATTGCGGAGAAGCCGGCAAAAGAACGGCAAGCTCGTTGTAACCGTTTTTATCCAAATCACTTATGGAAACCAAGTCCATTCCAAAACAGGCTTTTCTTTCAAAAAACAGTCCGTGTACGCCGGAAGTTAGGCCTGTGCTGTTAAGCTGTGATAAAGTCCAGGGATTTTCGCTAATGGAGAAAAAATCAACCCGGCCTACGCTATCTTCGCCAAGCGGATTGCTTATAGCAAAATGGTAAGTTTTGCCTGCTTCGCCTTGGCTTTTGCCTAGCAAAGCCAAACGTCTGCCAACACTAGGGTAATAAGTGTCTTCAGCTAACATGGATTCCGGCATATTCGTACTATACAAGATGTTGTAAGTCGTTTTATACGCCTCAGTTACGGTTATTTGCGTTACAATCAACTTATTGTAGCTCGCAAAAAGCACCGTGGCAGTCTTTTTGCTGTCACTCAGCGAATCCATAACAGCCACCGCCCCAACAAACCCAATTTTGCTTCCGGAAGTTACGGTAGACACTGTTCCCAATGTATTTCCGTAGCTGTCCGTAACATAATGCGAGCTGTCTTGGTTGCCAAGAAGCATTAAATTCGCATAGGAAGATTTTTTTTCTCCCAATACGGCTGCTTGGTAGCCATGAGGCAAATACCCTTGTCTGGGAATGCCGCTTCCTACAATGCCGGTTCGGAATGAATCCGGTGCTACGGTTGTGAATCTTTGCGCAAAAACTTGCACGCCTAAAACCAAAAGCAGGCATAGTGCCCTTAAGCTTAAAGTTCTCATAATAGACCTCCTATATTTGTTGTCTATATACTTAGACGCTTCTCGCAAGGAAAAAATAAAAAAAAATGCATATTTTTCTTTTTTTTTTTATTTTTTTTCTATTTTCCCCCCTATGTCCGAGTTTTTTCGACAATTATTGACCCAATTTAGGGATATATGGCAAAGATTCAACCCTGTGCAAAAGGCTATTTTGGCCTCTGCCGTCATTTTAATGCTCGCTGGAATTGTGGTGGTAGTGTCTTTGCATACTGTAAATAATACCGATTCCGGCATGACAACGCTTTACGTGAACTTGGATGTGTCCACGGCAGCCGAAATAACAGAATTCTTGAAAAGCGAAGGCATAAAATATGATATGGACAATAATGGCCGTACAATTTTGATTCCAAAAAACAACATTCACGAAGCTCGCATGGCTCTAGCCAGGAACGGACTCCCCAGAGCGCAGAA
>WQTK01000046.1 GCA_009786285.1 Candidatus Fibrimonadales bacterium
ATTGCAAGGGGTTACAGAGATTTACCAACACATTGCTTTTGTCTGAACCGGAATTCACAGAATTTTCAGGATTTACAGAATTTTCACAATTACATTGCTTTTGCCGGAAATTTGCGCCGAGCGGCGCGAGCTTGCCTTATTCCGTGTTCCCAGGAATTTGGCAGGAAAACAAAACCGGGAAAAAGGAGATATTAAAATGACAACAATAGAAGACGTTGTAAAAATGTGGGATGAGAACAATAAAAGCAACCCATGCTTGCAAACGCAGCCTCAAAAAGGAAGATGCGAAACGAGAGACAACAAAATAAAGAAAGGAGGTTCTTATGCACGGACAAACAAATGGGCTGTTATTAAACTGTCAGAAGATAACTCGTTTCGTTTTGAACCTTGGGGTGATAGAACATGCTATGTTTTTAACTTTTGGCACGATAAACAAACAAATAAACTGCTAAGCATAGATGTTGGTTTTGAAAGAAGAATTGGAGAGTCCCCAAACACGCAAGCATTTTACAACTTTTTGAATCAAGAATTCAACGGTTACGAAATAAGTGGCAAGGAATTGATTCTTAGCTCAGGAAGGGTTAACTCAAACCATTTGGTGTTAAAAATACAGCTTGCTTTGGATTCATCTGCGGAAGATATTTGCGAATACATGAAAAAACTCATTGACAAAACGCAGCAAAAAATTTGTGATTTTTTTAAACCAAAAAATAAGAATGAGACAATTGATTTTTCTATAGAGGAATATGAAATCTTTTTTGAAATCATGAAAAAACATAAAATAAAAAAAGATGATAAATTTTATGGCAAGTACAAAGAGCTTTACTCTCATACGATAAAGATTTTGGAAACTTTAAAAATTGGCAATGGCAGTGACGAAGAAAATATTTCCGAATCAAATTTCTCTCACTACACAAAAAAAGACACTGCATACAAATTGCTTTCTTCATCGGAAACAAGTGAATTTAGGCTATATGATACATTTGGAATAAATGATCCCATGGAAGGAAAAACATTGCTGTCATTTCTTGGAATAAAAAGCGAGGAAAATTCCAAATTGCCGGAAAGCTTGCCTTTTGTTGCGTGTTTCATCTCGGAGTCAGACAGTTTAAACCAATTTAGATTGTATGGAAAAGATGGCGATAAAGAGGCTACTGGAGTCAGCATGGTTTTCAAGGATTCGTTTTTTTATGAGACAGTTCATTATAATGGGCATAAAGAATATCCGATTTATCGTTGTGTTTATTTAAATCCGGAGAATGGGAAAATAGAATCAATTGATTATCGTGACGGAAAGGAAACGAATGAAAATGATGCAAATGTAAACGATGAGCAAGCAGTTTTTGAAAAATGGCTGCAAAATATTAAAGATTTATTTGCGAAGCTGAAAAAAATAACACAAAAGTTATTAAACTTTAGCAAGGACAAAGTTGAGCTTGCAAGAGATTTGCTTATAAAAATTCGCTACATTGTCAAAGATTTCGGTTTTGTAGCCGAACAGGAATATCGCATTATTGAAATTAGAAATAAAAAAGACGAGTCAATAAAGGCAGACGGAAATCGTTTTTATATAGAAATCGGTAAAATTAAGAAATACGTTTCTGAAGTTTGCTTTGCGCCGTTAGCGGATGGAATGGAGGCTTTTGAAATAGAAACTGGTATTGAATGCGTTCGTTCTCGCCATCCATATAGATTAGCAATGTTCACATCGGGAGGAAACCATGAATAATAACCCAAACGCAAGAACGCCTAAACCTAGTTTTGGGGAACTGAAGGCGGCAGCGCACAATCCGCCTCTTACGAGTTTCAAGCAACGTCGCTTGGATATAACAACAAAAAAGGAGTTCTACTATGAACAATAAAGTCTATGTTGCCTCGGAAGAGGACTACATCAAATTCAAAAAATTCTTGCAATTTTTTGTTCAGCAAAGCGCTGAGAATAGAAATGGACCAACGGGTCCAAATCGTCTCTATAGCGGAGCGGATTTGACAAATGATAATAAGAGGAGGGCAAATGCCGAATTTTTAAGAAGTTACAATCTTGCTGATGATTTTGCTGAAATTGCAGGATTGAAATTTGGCATTATGTTTTATTTCTCAGAGAATGCTCATAATGACATGAATTCAACATATATAAATATAGGCTTATTCAATATTGTGGGGCAATTTGAAATCGGAAAAGTCATTGCCTTGCGGAATTATATAAGGCTTGGCATTCCTCCTGCGGCACCAACATTAAAAATTACAGGCGAGGCAAGAGATCTTTGTGCTGCTAGAAATAATGATACTCAATTTAATAGAATAACGGATTTAGGAATTGATGATAATGATGCTCCTAATGCTCTATTAAAAAGCATGCTTGATGAATATTTGAAAAATTATAGTGAATTATTTGAAATGGCAATGAACTCTGTTGTTAGAAGGTAGGAGGCAAAAAATGAGCAGGAACCCAAATACAAAAACGCCTGAGCAGCTTCTTAAGGAGATGATGGCGGCAGCGCACAACCCGCCGCTTCTTAAAGAGATGCTCAAGTTTGCCGGTAAATTGTGCGGACGGTTTTGGTTTGTGCGAGCATTCGGCAAGCCTGAAATCAGGTGCTTCAAAGACCCTAGCGCACGTAAAAGCCATGTGCGTATAGTAGTGTTTTACTTTCACTGTGAAGAACATCACATTCACTTGAATTATAGAGATTTGAATCGAAACATCACTTATGTTAATATTAGAACTTTGGATGATTTCAATAACATTAAACAAACCGTAATTGACGGTTACAACAACTTTTAACAAGGAGTCCACTCATGAAACATCTCCCCTTCCTCGCCCTGCTGCTCCCAACGTTGCTTTTTGCGCAAACTGCTAAGTGGGATGGCACAACCAGAAACACCGCTTGGTACACAAGCAACGCCTCTGCTGATACCTTCACAATATCCACCGCCGAGCAATTGGCGGGTTTGGCTCAGCTTGTGAATCGAATCAACAACCCTGTTAATTTTTCCGGCAAAACTATTTTGCTGGCGAATGACATTGACTTGGGAGAGAAAAGCTGGACTCCGATAGGCAATAGCACTGCCTGTACTTTTCAGGGAATTTTTGACGGGCAGAGCCATGTCATTTCCGGATTGCATGTCAGCGACGCTTATTATGCAGGGTTGTTTGGCCGGGTTAACGGTGCTGAA
The DNA here is from genome assembly GCA_009786285.1 of Candidatus Fibrimonadales bacterium. Classification (GTDB taxonomy): domain Bacteria; phylum Fibrobacterota; class Fibrobacteria; order Fibrobacterales; family Fibrobacteraceae; genus Fibrimonas. The sequence continues at coordinate 3,178 of WQTK01000046.1, forward strand.
ATAAAGGATGTCGGCGTAAGCGGCGATGTCTACGGTACTGGCAATTATACCGGCGGCCTGGTGGGGCAGATGTATGGCGGCAGCAGCATCACAGGCAGCTACGCCAGCGGCGATGTCTACGGCACTGGCGATTGTACCGGCGGCCTGGTGGGTAGTATGTCTG
>WQTK01000047.1 GCA_009786285.1 Candidatus Fibrimonadales bacterium
CATGTCTCTGGGAGAAGCCATTCTTAGAGCCATGGAGGATTGCAAGCGCAGTGATGTGTTGAAAGTTTTTTTGAAGGAGCATGAGCGAGAGGTCTATAATATGATACTAGGCGAGTGGAGCATGGACGAGGCCCTTGAAGTCAGGGCTGAGGAGGCTGAGGCTAGGGGTATTGCTATTGGCGAAGCTAGGGGTATGTCTGCAGTTCTTGATCTTGTTGCGCAGGGTTATGGCTACGAGCAGATTAAGGATATTTTGAATCGCAATTCCTGATTCATTGTAGCAAAGCATTGTTTAGTACATAGGCATCCATTCTGGATGCCTATATTATGTTCGTTACGCTCGCCTCAAATACTCCTCAATCTGGTTCTTTATCATACTCTCTGAAATAATAAACGGTTTTTTCGTTATGCTTACTTCCATCTCCTGCTCAGAAACCAGCTTGCAGTTGCCCTCCAATTTGCCGATGTGAGTTTTAACGCTCAATTGCCCAACTGAGCCGTCCCAACTGAAAGTGCCACCATTCGCCATAGCCTTGCTTTTTATCGCTTCAACCATAACATCCATGCTTTCATTTAATTTTATTCTAAAAGACATAACTTCTCCTCATCTATAAAAATAGACTTTGCGATTTTGCCTACGCTGGCTACCCAAATTCCGTCCATTGTGCCGCCTATTATGCTGCCTACAACCGGAAGCATTTTTGCAGTGCCTTTTACGCCATATTTTGCCAGCAATCCATAGCCAATAATTCTGTTTATTCTGGTTAGAGTGCCTTCCGAAATTTTTCCAATCAAGTTTTTAAGCACAAACTGTTTTCCCGCTTCTATCCCAATTTCTTTGAGAATCTCTTTCACGGCGTTGCCTGCCAAACACGAAAACGCAAATGTTTTTACCCTTTCGTCTTTCGGGTCGTAGCCGCCAATAATCGCAATAGCTGTTATCATTCTCATTTGAATAAACAAAACGCTTGCCAAGTTTGCCGGGAGAGTAACCGGAAGAGTCGCTAATCCACCCAAGCCCATGACAAAGCCTGATGTCGCGCCGTTCGCAATTTGCCATTTGATTAAAGCGTTTGCTTGGCGCTGTTTGTTGCTCGGATATTTCTTTTTATATTTTTCCGCAAGCTCTACGGCATAATCCGCTCCTGCGCTATAAGCCAGTTCCAAGGCTCTCTGAATTATTGATTCTGTAAGTTTTGACATTTTCTACCTCTGCCTGAACTTAGGCGCAAAATTCTTTTTCTTGTCCTTTGCCCCATGCCCAATGTCCCTTGCCTTTCTTCCCAATAGCCCCGCTCTGTCCGGCACAAAAAGCATTGCCAAATCCAAACGCTTAATATTTTGGTGCCACTCTATTGGCATTATTTTTCTCAAAACATATCCGCAGCTTCGCCAGCGGTTCGCTTCCTTTGCTGCATTTTCCAAATCGCCTGTTATGTGAACAATGCGCTCAGGTTTTGTGCCCGCTATTGCCTGCGTTAGAGGCTGCGTTAGCAACTCTCCTCTTGACGGGTTCAAAATAATTGTCCATTTGCCTTTGTTGGCATCTCCGGCAAAAAAATTTTTAACCCATTCTTCATTCAACACATCTCGGTAAAAGCGGGCATTTTTTGCCTTTAAGCTTTGAACATTTTGCGTAAAAGATAATTTTGCCCATTCCCGTGCATCAAGGCAGTGAATGTCTTTAAAATTCTTGCACAACTGCATGCTTTCAATAGCCGCTCCGCAATGGCATGAGAGCAGGCGGTCATCTTTTGCGGGGTGCAGCCACTCTCGCAGTTTTTCGCCAAGCAGCAAATATGTTCCCTTGGTTTTTGGAAGCCAGTCCAAAATATGAAAGTACAGCTCGGTTGATGCCAGCTTTATGTACTCCGAGCCAAAGCCTTTGTGCAAAATATATTGCATGGCTGCCGGCGGGTTGGATGCGTCAAATGGAAAATATGGTTTTGTTTGAACTGCGTGCGCGCAAAGGATTTCCGGATGCGTTCTTTGCAGGTATTCCAAAAAAGTTTTGAGCTGCCTGCTTTGCTCCGGCGTGTTCAAATTCACCTGTATGAGCGCGCCGTAATTGCCGCCGCAGTCCGAGCGAAAAATTATTTGCAAAATTTGCTTTTTGAAAAAACGCAGGTGTTCTTTTTCCAGTTGCGCTTCTATTTTTTGCAAGCTCTCCGGCAGGGGCTCGTCCGGAATTCCTTCCCAAACAAGGGTTCTTTTGCCCTTTATCTCTCTTAAAATATAACGCCAGTCACCTCCTTCCGGTTTTGCCGTGAAGATTGCCTGTATTTTGCCTGGGATTTTGTTCGCCGTTGCCCAGTCGCTAATTCTTTGTTTTTTGTCCAGCATATACTGGAATGTAGAAATTTCTATACGCAGGCTTTCAACGCAATTGCGCTGGCTTCTTCAAAGTCGCTGTATAAAATACACTCGGAAATTTTGCCGATAATATCCTCAGTTTTCTTTGTCCACGACTTTTCGTTCAAATTCGCAATATGAACATTAGCCGCTTCCACATCGTATTTTGAACAGGCCTCTCCGATTTTTTTCAGTTGCCCGCATAAATACTGGGTATCCTCGCTCCTTTGCCCGTTGTCTTCTTTTGCCCAAACCTCGCTCTTTTCTATAACCGATTTAAGCGCATCAATCAAATTCTTGGTTTTTCGCTCAATAATGCCTCTATTTTTCTCTTTCCCGGCTTTCTCAAGCTCAAAAGCCATCTCCGAAAGCACACTTTCTCCTATATTGGCAAAAGCGCTCTTCATGGCGTGAGCTTTAACAGCATACAAGCGCAAATCCTCATTCGATGCTTTTTTCACGTTGCCAAGCACAGACTCAAAAACCGGCAATGCTTTTTTGGCATCTTGCGCAAATATCGGCAGCAGATTGATTGCGGAAAGCGCAGGAGAAGCCTCCGGCAGAGGCGGCATTTGTTTATCGCGAATAAATTTGTTAAGCTCGGCATTAAGATTTTTGGAGTCTATTGGCTTGGAAATAAAGCCGTTAAAGCCATTTTCCAAAAAAAACTTTGACTGGCCGGCTATGGCATTTGCCGTTAACGCCACTATGGGATGCGAATATCCCAAATCGCGCAGAGCTTTAGTAGTCTCAATGCCATCCATTTTTGGCATCATGTAATCCATGAATATAATATCGTAAACCTTGCCGTTTTTTATTTTCTCTACTGCGGCAAAACCGCTTGTAACAGTTTCAATAGACAAATCGTAAGGAGCCAAAAGGCTTCTCGTGACATACAAATTGGACTCTACGTCATCAACAATCAAAATCTTTCCATGCGGCATTGGATCGTAAATAATTTGCGATTTTTCTATTTGCAGATAATTTCTCGCACGGAATTTAC
>WQTK01000048.1 GCA_009786285.1 Candidatus Fibrimonadales bacterium
GGAGGTAGAGAACTTGTTGCTAACTGAGTGGAATATGAAAGATGCCCTTGCAGTGAGCTTTGAAGAAGGCAGGGATGAAGGCGTTGCAATTGGTGAAACCAGAGGTGAAACCAAAGTTCTTGACCTCGTTGCGCAGGGTTATGGCTATGAGCAGATTAAGGAGCTTTTAAAGCACAAATCTTAAAACGTCAGAACCATGATTTTCCTGATTAAAAGATTTTCTTGATTGCAAGCAAATTTTAATCCTGTTAATCCTTGAATCAAGGTTCCGGCAAAAGCAATGTAATTGTGAATATTCCGGCAATCCTGACTTATAGGCAATGTTTAGTTCAATGTTTGGGACACGGGACATGAACTTAGTGAACGCTGACTTAATGGCTAGTTGAGAGTTGAGAGTGGAGAATTGAGAGTTAAAAATCCTGTAAATTCCAAAATCCTGAAAATCGGGGTTCAGACAATTTTCTGAATTTTCTATTTTATCTTTATTGGCTCTGCTCTGCTCTTACTATAGGCGTGAGCTAAGTGTCGCAAAGCCTCGTTGTTTGGGACAACAAAAAAAGGCGAACTTTCGTTCACCCCCTCACATTGTTTTTTAGAATTTTTGCTTCTTGGATTTTTGGAAAAAAAAGCCTCAGGGGGAGGCTTTCGCCGCTGACCTGTGTGGCTATAAAAATCCCAATTTCTCATAATGCGTAATATACATTTTTTCCGCAAAAGCGTACATTTTTTCAGAGTTTTTATAAAATATGCAAAGAAAACGGTGTTTTAAGCGAACTATTACCCTACACCTGCTATTTTTTACTATATTGTAGGGCAAAAGAGGTTTTATGAGTATCGTTGGCGGAATATTGAAAGAAGAACAGGAGAGACTCGAGGCTCAATTGCGAAAATATGAAGGCAAATTGCTTTCACTGCCTAACGCATCAATTAAAAAGCGAGAAAATTACCTCTACCACTTGCGCAGGCAAGGCAAAAAAGTATTAACCGAGTATATAGGTGAATTATCCAGCGAAAAAGCTAAAAAAGCATTGGAACAAGATGTCGAAAGAAAAAAATACAAACAACGAAAAAAAATCACGTTGTTGGAATTAAAAGAAGTCAGGAGGCTAATTGGAAAACAAGCATTTTGAAACTTTTCACAATATTTTGAAAAAGTTAAACGATTCAGGTTCACTAAATGAACTCATCCTCATAGGCAGTTGGTGCTTGCCAATAATATGGAAATTGCCGCTAAATACGCAATGGAAACAAAATATATAGGAATAACATTAAAAATACCGGAACTGCCAGCTTACACGCTTCACAAAGCAATAGTTCAAACTCTTAGGAAAAACGAAGCCAAAAAGGAAAAAGACGCAGCAACAGTGACCGGGCTTGGAAACCTAATTGCAGAACTTCCCGAATTGCAAAACCGCACTCTCCAAATATTTAATGAATTTCCAAAATCTTGGCAAAAAATTATTTTAAACATGGTAAAAATTCATTCTCCGGAATTAACAGAGCTATTAAAAAGTTGAGAGTTGAGAGTTATAAAATTCCGGTAATCCTGAAAATTCTGTGAATTCTGGTTCAGACAAAAGCAATGTGTTGGTAAATCTCTGTAACCCCTGTATGCAAATGTTCGCCATTAAGGAGAAGATAGAAAATTTTGAGCTGCTCCTCTAGGCTGGTGGAAAAGCGGCAAAATACAAGAAAAGTGCGAAAAAGTACCAAAAAAACACCCAAAATGTCACTTTTTTTGATTTTTTCCTTTTGAGAAGCGTCTAAGTAATATATAGGAGAATTTCTATGAATTCAAAAGAAATGATGAAGAAGCTGAAAGAGTTGCAAAAGCTCGAAGGCAAAAAAAAGTTCGCCAACCTGGGCTTCGATATGCCTTTCAAAAAGGCGTTCGGAACCGAAGGCGAGGAAGAACCGCTGATTGCGACGCTGAACGCATGTTTGGAAAGCGAGCTTGCGCACCCAATAACGGCGGTGGAAATCAAGAACCCCTACATAATAGGCCAGACAAGAGGCCGAAGGGACGCAAATCTTGACATAAGGTGCAAGGACAGCAAGGGAAGCGAGTTTATTGTTGAGATGCAGACTGGGAGGCAGAAGCATTTCATCAAGAGAGCAGCGTTCTATTCAAGCGACACGATAGTTGCAAGCGCGCCTAAGGACAAGAAAAAAAAGAGGTGGGATTACAATTTCCCGAATGTTTTTTCGCTGAATTTCCTTCATTTTGACTTGGATGTATGGAAAAGCAACGATGTCGTTATTCATCCGCTGGCATATACCGACAAAATTCAACCGGAGATACGGTTTGACTTTTCAAATCTTGTATTTGTACGGCTTTCCAAGTTCAGCAAGAGCCTTTGCGAGTGCGAGAGCTTCAAGGACAAGCTTCTTTTTTCCCTTCGGCATGCCCACGAGCTTGACGAGCAGCCCCCTCAGCTTGAAGGCGAGGTGCTTGACAAGATATTCCGCTCTGCGAAAATTGCTAATTTTACCTCAGAGGAGTATGCTGATTATATGAATGGCGTCAGAGGAGACTGGGATCGTTGGGCCGAGGTGGACTTTGCCAAGGAAGAAGGCGAAGCTAGGGGCATCGTTATTGGCGAAGCTAGAGGCGTTGCCATTGGTGAAACCAAAGTTCTAGACCTCGTTGCACAGGGTTATGGCTACGAGCAAATTAAGGAGCTTTTAAAGCACAAGCCTTAAAACGTCTGAACCATGATTTTCCTGATTAAAAGATTTTCTTGATTGCAAGCAAATTTTAATCCTGTTAATCCTTGAATCAAGTGAATCAAGGTTCCGACAAAAGCAATGTAATTGTGAATATTCTGTTAATCCTGTAAATTCTGTGAATTCCGGTTCAGACAAAAGAATGCAGCTATATGAGAAGCCTTGCCGTTTTGCGTCAAAATGTCATTGCCGGAGAGGCAGGGGTTGAGCATATTTCGCTCTGATTGTATCTGACGGAGCCGCATTGAAATGCCACCACTCGCTGGGCAAATTTATCCACCCGCCCTGCCACATAACAGAACGCAGAAACTCACGGTTCTTAATTTGGCCATCAGTTAGCAAGCCCTGTTCCAACGCTTCTTTTTCCCCCTTCTTGCCTGCGTAAAAAACAAAGGAATCAAAGGGCAACCCCATATCCACAAGCTCGTTCTGCCCATCCAGCAAGCCTATATCCACTGCCATTCCATACGCATGAATGCTGCCGCTTCTCGGAGACGCGACAAAGTTTTGCCAAGGAGTGCCTTGCACTGCGGCCCTAAGCACCCCCTGCGCATGATTTGAGCGGGCAGCATCAAAAATAATCAATTTGTAATCCGGTTCCAGTTTTTTCAAAACCGCCGCCGACCATT
>WQTK01000049.1 GCA_009786285.1 Candidatus Fibrimonadales bacterium
TGAGCAGTAAAATAATTGACGAAGTTATTACATATGGCGAGCAAGTTGTAACGTGACGAAACGTTTGTCACGTTGTTTGGGACATGGGATAAGCGCTGATTCAAAGCTACTTTTGCTGGGACATGGGACATGAGTTTGCAGTTAGAAATCAAGCAAATCCTTGAATCAAGTGAATCATGGTTCAGACAATTAAAAAAAGACGAATTTTTCATTCGTCCCTCACATTGTTTTTTAGAATTTTGAAATTTTGGATTTTCGGAAAAAATACCCTCAGGGAGAGGCTTTCGCCGTCGACCTGTGTGGTTAAACACAAAATTTAAAATTCTCATAATAACATAATATACATTAATTCTCGCAAAACGTCCATAATTTTCAAATTTCCCCATAAAATTTGCGAAAAAAGTGATATTTGAGGTAATTTTACACAAAAAAGGCTGGTTTTTGCTGGCGAATGTTAACGCAAAATAGAAAAAAGACCTGCAAAGGGAGGCTTTCCAAAAATTATTTACTATATTAATAGTAACGGAACCTGTACCATTGTTAGCTTCGGGCGTTAGGATGGGGACTTTTGTATCCATCGGCGTGGCAAGGGTTCCGTTCTCAACTGGGCTTCATTCTCATAAACTGTTATACTCTTGCTTTGAGCCCAGTTTTTTTCCGGCATAAATGCCTCCTCTTTTAAAATGCCATCTAAAAAAATGCCTCAGGGCGACGTAATGGAAATAAAAAAATATTCCCCGAAGCAAGGTAAATATATAAAAATCTGCTTTTAAAAAATTCTGATAATCCTGAAAATTCTGTAAATTCTGGTTCAGACAGGCTTGCAAGTCCTATGTATGCAAATGTTTGCCATTAAGGTGAAGATAGAAAAAATGCGAATTAACTCCGCTGGGACATGAAGACCCTCGCGTGGAGCTAAACTTCAGATACAGGCTCTTACAAAGTAGGCTCAACCAAACCATTGTAAAATTCTTGGCTCTTTTTGCACAAGTTCAAAATGGCCTTTGAATAATCGTTATTTTGATTTACTTCATCTACCAATAGCATTAAAATTGAAATTACCCGCCATTGCGCCCTTTCCTTAGAATCTCCAAATTTTTGCAAATATTTCTTATCAGGCACAGGAATAGTTAACCTTCTATTCCAAATTCTCGCTTGATGAGCGCATAAATTCCGCAAATAAACCAGAGAACGCACTATATTTACCGTATACCCATATTCTTTTAAAACCTTCATGCCAAGACTTACTTTTTTTATCACATCTTTGCTTGCCCAACGAGAATATACCTTAGATACAGTGCCAAAACTTAAAACCTCTATCGCTGCCCAAATAGGAATTTCTTCGCCAATACCCAGACAATCTGTAATAATTATTCTGAAACAAGAAACTTTCTGCTTTACGCTCATCAGCGAAAATCAGATTCCTTGCTTTTAGCAACTCTATCAACTCCAATATGGTTTTAGCAGGTTTCATAGTTATAAAAAATGCCCCCCCGGTTTTGCGCATTGTTAAGAGGCGTGGGGGGTAACGTTACTGTAAATATAGAAAGTTTTTTCTGCGATGTCAAGGGTCAAGGCTCGTTTTGCAAACATTCCCCACTAGCCACTAACCAAGCAATGAAATCCGAGCTAATTCTGATAATCCTGAAAATTCTGTGAATTCCGGTTCAGACAGTATTGCCAATCCTATGTATGCAAATGTTCGCCATTAAGGTGAAGATAGAAAAAATGCGAATTAACTCCGCTAGGACATGAAGACCCTTGCTTGAAGGGTCTAAGCCTTTTTCAGGATTTCAACATATCCTTGATCTGCTCAAGGCTGTAGCCTTTCGCCATGAGATCAAGTGCTTTCGCTTCGCCAATGGCAATGCCTTCTAATTTTCCAATAGCAATGCCCGTTTCCTTGGCTTCCAACACATTCTGCCGCATGCAGTCGTCTATGGCCTTCTGGATCGCTTGGCTACGGCCCATGGACTTCTCATGCTCTCGTACCAAAGATACAAAAATGACGGTTTAGACCCTCTAGCGTAGGTTTTAGTTTTCTATATTCCATCAGTTCCCCCTGCGAGCAAGTCGCATTCATTAGATGGCTCTCCATTTGAGAGTTCCTTGATTTAGGTCAAATCACGAATTTTTTCCTTGAGAGGGTGTCATGCCCAAAAAAAATAATATTCGTAAGCCCAAAAAGCGAAACGAAAAACGAGAAACAGCGCAGCTCTTCGACCTGACGCTCAAATGCATATTGAAAGAAGCAAGCCACCCAGCAGTGGTGCATCTGATCAACAGCATCCACAAAAAGAGCTACCCTCTGCAAACCACTTCAGTGAAATTCGAGCCGACAGAGCACATAAAGAAAATTCTGAAGTCCGGCAAATTGCAGAAAATAGTCTCGGATATAGTGGTAACCTTGTCCGGTCAGGGCTTCAAAGACACATACCTCATAGAAGCCCAGATAAAAGACGATGCCGGAATGGTGCTAAGAATCTTCAACTACAGCGTTCAAATAGCCGTAGCCGGGAAAACCATTTCCGATGACGGCTCTTGCATGGAGATAGATATGCCAGCTCCGACATTGCTCTACTTTGAGGAAAGCAAGACGAAGGACATCGTGTCCATAAAAATGAAGTTTCCCGACGGCGAGAGCGTTCTTTACAATGTGCCGACTTTGAAAATACTTGAGCACAGCGTTTCCGAGCTTGAAGGCATGGCTCTCCTGCTTCCTTTCTTTGTGCTGAAAATACGCAAAGAATTGAAGAAAAGAAACACTGATTCCAAGAAACGAAAGAGGTTGTCCAAAGAGCTTGACGGCTATGTAGCTGATATAGTTCGGTCGCTGAAAGAGAGCAAGAAAAATAACTATATTAACGAGGAAGACTTGGCGTTGCTATTGAACAAATTGTATCATATGAGTTCAGAGCTTTATGGCAAGTACGAAGAATTTGTGGAGGTTGACATGAATTTGAAAAAGTGGGCGAAATCCGGTGTACGTGAAGCCATTGATAAGGCTGTCGGTAGGGCTGTTAACAAGGCTAGGAAAGAAAGCCGGGCTGAAGGTCAGGCAGAATTGTTAGCTCTTTGGGAAAGCGGCGTTTCTTTAGCTGAAGCCAAGAAGATATTTTCCTTTTCTTAAATTATTTTCAGCAATCCTGAAAATTCTGATAATCCCGGTTCAGACAATATTTACTATAGTAAACGCTGATTAACTCCTCTAGGCTAGTGGTCAGTGGTCAGTGGCTAGTGGCTAGTGGTTAGCAAAATCAAAACGGTGAATTTGAACAAATTTCAGTGTTTTTTCCACTAGCCACTCCCCACTAGCTACTAGCCAAGCAACGAAATCCGAGTTAATCATTGCTTACT
>WQTK01000050.1 GCA_009786285.1 Candidatus Fibrimonadales bacterium
TGACGATAGTGGTCATACCGCTCGTTAAGTGGCAGAACGGCAAGGCGGAGAAGAGGCAGGAAGCGCAGCTTGCGAAGGAGCGGGAGACGCAGAGGGAACTCGCAGAGGCGAGGGGCAAGAACAGGGATATGCAGATGGAGAGCGTGAAGGCCGAGGTGAAGGCTGATATTGAAAGCGTCAAAAGCAAGATGGAGATTGAAGTGAGCGGCATAAGAAAAGACTTGGAGGAGCACGACAAAAAACTAGCCTCCGGGAACATCCGGTTCAACCGCATAGACGGCGAATTGAAAGACATGAACGGCGAGCTCAAGACTATAAGCATTGATTCCGCTGTTTCAAGAAGCAACACGGAATTAATAATAAAGCACTTAACAGGGAACGGCATGAGCTTTCATGCGAACGGCCAGTAAAAGGAGGAAACTATGGCTAAGAAAACAAGGCAGGAGCTTAGAGACTTTGGCTCTAATGGCAATACGATGTATTTTCAAAAGTTTGGAGGATTCCAAGCTAATATCTGAGCCTTTTCTGCTGCTTTAGCAGAAATGCTGTCTAAAGAATTTTTAATTTCCTTTTGAGTGGAATTTATTTCTTTTTGCCTTTTATTTTGCTCGCAAACGACTCTAAAAATCCCGCTATTTGGCATTGGATTGCATATATCGGCAAAGCATACGGAAGCGGTAATTAGGAGTAAGAATGCGAATCGTTTCATGGGCTATCCTTTGGTTATTTCCTTTAATTCATTTAGGATTTTTTCGGCTAATTCCAAATGTCTATCTTTTTTCGTTCCCTTGCAGTATTCTATAAACTTTGATAGAGAATCAAGAACTAGGTTATTTATAGAAGCTTTAAAATCTGGTTCGTTTTTGTATTTTTCATATTCTTTCAAGAGGCTATGGGCGTATTGTAAATTTTCATAATCACAATTTCTTAAATTATTTATCTTTAACAAGCATTGATAGAAATTTCGTATTTCAATAGAGTGGTCAGAATAATTTTTGTTTCCAAGATATGATTTTGCCAACTCGCAATGGCTTCTACCCTGAATACTAAATAGAATGTCCAAATTTTTTCTTAGTTCATCAACTTTACATTCAGATTCTTTAAGCTTGTGTTCAAAATCTTTTATTTTCATTAGTTCGTTTTTTACATCATCTTTTATCTTATCGCCCGATTTGAAGTTCACAAAAACTAATCCACCCATAAACAAACCAATTAGAGTAATAATTATGATAACCTTATTTACAAATCTATCAAAAGAGCACTGCATTTTGTCAAACGCCTTGTTATGTAACTCTTGCGTTTCTTTCATTGCGTTAATAGAAATAAAATTATCGGAACTAAATTTTCCACTCAATGAATCTATAGAGCTTTTAATTTCCCTTTGAGTTGTTTGCAAAATTTTAACATCCATGCTAAGACTATCAACTTTATTCTGCGTGGTATTCGCCAAACATAACGAAGCAGTAACGATTAATAAAAATATGAGATATTTCATAAGTTACCTTTTAGGCAGTTTGTTCAAAAATTCGGGAATCGGATCCGTTTCTTTTGGCATAGCATCCGCAAAAGTAATATTTATTTTTTTCGGTATACTTTTTTGCGTTTCGGCTTTAGTTTCTTTTTTATAGTTTATTAAATTGTTTATGTTTGTTTTATACTTTTCATAATCAACGTTAAAAGTTTTATCTAAAAGTTCTACATTTTTACCACCACCATTTAATTTATTTATTTCTAAAAATACCCTTTTTACTTTTTCTTTTTCATCAAATCTTACGCATTGATACTGTTGTATAGGCTCTCCAGATAGCTCATTTGGACTAATATCAAATAAAATGGGGATTATTTTGGAATTTTCAACCAATACTCCATATTCATAGTTTATCCAAGGTTTGCTATGATTTTCTTTTGTTAAAATGCTAATGGCAAAATTAGAGCTTTTTAAGTTTCTAACAATACCTTGAAACCACGCCTCGCCGCCATCTATGGTTTTGCTTGATATAAATATATTTACATCTGAAAAATAACTTTTTATCCATTCGCCAAAAATTTCAGATATTTTTCTGCTTAGTTCGCCGGATTGACTTATAAAAATATTCATATACTATTTTATCCTTTCGTTATATTTTTTAATCGCTCGTCTTCTAGCATAAGTTTATTTACGCAAGTATAGCATACGACATGACCTTTGTATTCTTTAAAATAAAATAGAGGGCAATAATTTCCGCACTTTTCACATTTTTGCCGCTCTATGCCGTCAAATTTTCTTGTCATATATCGTATTTTACCCCAATACGTCCGAATCTTTAGTAACTCCAAGTGTATCATATAAGGAAGTTAGCACTTCTTTAGCTTTCTCGTAATGGGAATTTTTTTCTTTACTCTTGCAGTAATTCGCAAACTCGACAAACATTTTTAAAAATTCTAAAGCGTAAGGTTTATATTCTTTTTTATAAAAGTCATCTATAAGAATTTTTAATTCGCCTAATGCCGCTAAATCACTATCGTCAAGCTCTGAGCATTCAGAATTTTCACTTTCATTAAAATATGCAAAGTAAAATTTATAAGTTTTCGTCAATTCATCAAAATGCTTTTTAACTTCATTATTACTTAGCATTTCCTTTAAAATGTCAAATCCCAATTTCATAATTTTCTTATCATATTCTTCCATTATTTTTTCTCCTGTTGAGATGAATCTTTCTCATACTGTTTCAGCATTATATTAAATCCATGAATGACGGATTTCATACCATCTACCATTGTTTTATTGTCAACTCCAGTCGTGACAATCATATTGTTTTTTTGCACATATTCCTCGTGACAGCGTTTGCGAAACTTTTCGCCTAGAGCTTCCCCTAGAAGCTCGTCAGCATTTAGACCTAGCTCTACAAGTTCTAACATAACGCCATAAGAGACGCTAGAAGGCTTTTTTGTATTCGCTTTGGTTACCTTGCTTATGTAGCTATCAGATTTATTCAAACTTTTTGCTAAATCAGTCTGATTTTTACCTGTGCGGTGCATGAATTTTAGCAAATCTGGCTTGTCCATATCATATATATAGGTATTTTTGACTAAAAATTAACTTTTTTTAACTTTTTTCACTTTTTTGTGATTGTATGTCAAAAAATAATGTATATTATGTAGTATGAGGAAAGAAAATTCAACTGCTACTCAAGAGAAAAAGGCCATAGGCGTAACCATCAAGGCTTATAACCTTGCAACTGCCGAGGCTGAACGACTTGATAAAATGGGCTTTTCGGCCTCGCTATGTAGTGTAGCAAGTGCCGCTATAGTTAACACCCTTTCCAACCCTCCCCCAGAGGCTCGACCCTCCACAGGAGGCTCGACCACAGGCTCGGCAATGCCAGCAGAAACGCCAGC
>WQTK01000051.1 GCA_009786285.1 Candidatus Fibrimonadales bacterium
TTTCTGTTTTTAGCTGCCTGTGGAGGCTCCAAAGGCGGTAGCTCATATTCATCTTCTGACGACGACTACGGCGGCGGTGGCGGTGGTGGTGGCAGCGGCGGCGGAAGCGGCACTGCAAGAGCGGCTGCCGCAAGAGATGAGCTAAAAGATGCCCAAAAGGATGCTGTTAGCTTAACGGAAGAGAACCATAGGCTGGCAAGAGAGGTGTTTGACCTGAAAAACAAGCTCGGCTTGCCTCAAGAAGACGACGAATAAATTCTGCATTTCATTTAAATGATTAAAGATTTGTTCATTTTGCTGGCAGTCTTGGCAGGTTTTTCATTTGCCAAAGACTCGGAAAAATTGCCTTTGCCAAAAGAACTGCAAGCAGAAGAGCTGCCGTGGCTGGCTATGGATGGAACTTACGGCAGCATTATCAACAAAACCAGCTTAAAAGAACTGGCGCAAAAAAGCGGCCAAAGAATTGTTTTTGCTTTTTTTGCCACTTGGTGCGTGCCTTGCCGTGAAGGTCTTAAGCTGATGAACGAAAAAGCCGGCAATTTGAAGGATAATGGGGTTTTGGTGGTTTTGATAAACGTTGGCGAAGACGATTACGGAAAAGTTGAAAAATTCGCTAACAAATACGCTAAAAAAGACTGGGTGCTGGGTTTTGACAAATTCGGCAATATCCCTGAGAAATTCGGCCTTAAGAAGCAAGACGCAGAGATGCCTTACCCTAGGACTCTTGTTCTCGATTCGAATTTGCGGCCGCTTATGCTAATAGGAACCGAGGGAGACGACTTCCCGCAAGTTTTGTGGAAATAGTTTACTATATTTCCTTTTAGGAGGTACATTATGAAAACAATCACAAAAGTTCTAGCCCTTGCGCTAGCAGCTCCCTTGTTAGTTTTTGCGCAATGCGACACTTGGACAACCAGTACAATACGCAATTGCAACAACTATGACTACGAGCTTTGGAATCAAAACAACTCGGGCACCGTTTCCATGAAGATCAATGGGAATAGTACGGTAGGCGGAACGTTTACGGCTCAATGGAGCGGCACAGAGAATGTTCTTTTCCGTGCTGGCAAAAAATGGGGGTCGTCAAGTACCACAACAGTTTCTTCAATTGGCAATGCAGTTCTTGAATTTGCTGCTACATGGTCTTCCGGAGACAATGTGAAAATGCTCGGTATATATGGCTGGGCTTATTACCCATCAGGAAGCGTGCCTACAAAACAAGAAAACGGTACGAGCGCAACTTTTTCCGATCAAATAGAATACTACATTATCCAAGACCGTGGTTCCTATAACCCGGCTTCATCCGGCACTAACGCAAAAAAATACGGTTCAGCTACAATTGATGGCATTGTATATGATTTTTATGTGTGCGACAGAATCAACCAGCCAATGTTGACCGGAAATGGCAACTTTAAGCAATATTTCAGTGTTCCGCAAAGCACTGGTAGCCACAGAACAAGTGGCACGGTCACTGTTTCCAAGCATTTTGAGGAATGGCATAAAGCCGGCATGATAATGAGTACTTGCCGGTTATATGAAATAGCGATGAAGGTTGAATCCTATACCGGTTCTTCTAAGAATAGCAGCGGCAACGCAACAGTGACGAAGAATCTTTTGACTATTGGCGGCAGCCTTCCAAGTTCAAACAGCGGCGGCGGCACTAGCTCCGCAGCTACGGGTACAAGCTCTTCCAGTTCAGGCCAAGCAGTGACTCAAGCTACGAATTGCAACAACTTTATAGGCACTCTGCCGGCAAATCCAAACCCGCCAGCGAACCCGTATACAGCTTGCTTCAAGCATACCAACAACAACTGCTACGTGTGCAAAGTTTCAAACGAAGGCGATGGCAACACTTGCTCTTCCACATGGGTTTGGGACGGCAATAATGTCGCTGACAACGTAGACAAAGGTTATTGGTACCAATCGGTCACTTGCCCCGCAAGCTCAAGCTCCGCTGCTACAGTTTCCAGCTCCTCTGCAACACCCAGCAGCTCTTCTGTAGCAAGCTCCAGCAGTAGTTCAAAACCGAGCAGCTCCTCTGCTGTTGCTCCGAGCAGTTCGTCTGCAACGCAGCAACCCAGCAGCTCCAGCGCAGGGACAACCATTATACTAAACAAAACTCCTCTAACACATTTCGCCGTGCGAACCAGCGGCAAAGCATTGATTGTTGAAACAAGCTCCCCAGCAACTGTGAATATTTACAGCCTAAAGGGGAAAAAGGTGGCTGCGTTCAATGTTTCCGGCTCGCAAATGGTAGAGCTGCCTCTGCCAAACGGAATGTATTTTGCCAAGATTCACGGAGTTTCCGCGCAACACGTCAGATTTGTTATTAAATGATCCAGGCCCAAAATTTAAAGAAAAGTTTTGGCCTCCAAACATTGTTCAGCGATGCCAGCTTCCAAGTTGGCAAAGGTGAACGTATTGGCCTTATAGGAAAAAACGGCAGCGGAAAATCCACGCTTTTCAAAATTATACTCAACATGGAAGGCTATGACGGCGGTTGCATAAACATCCCGAAAAATTATTCCATAGGCTACCTTTCGCAGCACTTGCATTTTACCCACGCCACCATTTTTGACGAAGCCTGCTCCGTGCTAAAACCAAACGAAGACGGATGGATAGAAAGCTATAAAGTAGAAGCTATTTTAAGCGGTCTGGGATTTGACAAAGAAACAATTGAAAAAAAATCTCCGAATATGCTTTCCGGCGGATTTCAAATTCGCCTGAACTTGGCAAAGGCTTTGGCCGAAGAACCGAATTTGCTCTTGCTCGATGAACCGACAAATTATTTGGACATAGTTTCCGTGCGCTGGCTGCAAAAATTTTTGCGAAACTGGCAAGGCGAGCTAATGCTGATAACCCACGATCGCCGTTTTATGGACAGCGTTTGCACGCACACTCTTGGCATTCACAGAAAAAAAATGAGAAAAATACAGGGAAGCGTGGCAAAATTGCAGGATGCTATTTTAGCAGACGAAGAGGTGTATTTTAGAACAATGGAAAACGATGCCGCAAAGCGCGAGCATCTGCAAAAATTCATCGAGAGATTCAGATACAAAGCATCAAAGGCAAGTGCCGTGCAAAGCAAGGTAAAGGCGCTGGAACGCCATGAGCCTTTGGCGAATTTGGACAAAGCGAAAGTTCTTGATTTTGAATTTACGCAAACCGACTTTCCTGCAAAGCGAATGCTAAAAGTTGAGAACTTGGATTTTGGCTTTGATGCATTGCTGATTGAAAATTTGAGCTTTGAATTGTACAAAGGCGACCGTTTAGCCATAATAGGTCCAAACGGAAAAGGAAAAACCACGCTTTTAAATTTGCTGGCAGGCGAACTGAAACCGGGAAACGGAAATATTGAAATTCACAACAGCACAGTGATGAATTATTTTGGGCAAACAAATGTAAACCGCCTTGATTTGCAAAAAACCGTAGA
>WQTK01000052.1 GCA_009786285.1 Candidatus Fibrimonadales bacterium
TCGCCGTCAAGTTGGCGAAAAAACCTTCTTCTTCATTTTCAGTAACCATAAAATAGACCTCCTATTAGTTGTCTAATGCATTAGACGCATTTTGCGGAGGAAAAAACAATTATTAATTCAATGTTTGGGTATGGGATTTATACCCCATTACCTATACCCTTGCAAAGTTAATCAGCATTCATATTTTGTACATTTCCCAAAGTCACACTTATGCATTTGCACACATTCCTGAAATCCTGTAAATCCCCAAATCCTGAAAATCGAGGTTCAGACAAAGGAAATGATGGCTACATCTTGCCCGGTAGCTTCTTTATCGGAATTCTGAATTATAACAGAAACAACAAGCCATTTTTTTTCAGCGAAGAGGGCTGGGTCAATTTGCAAACCAAAGAACTTGTGAACAAAAAGGATTTCAAGGTATTCGTTGAATTGCCCAAATTCAACAAGAAAGCTTCCGAATGCCATATATTCAGAGATAAAATCATATTTTTGTTCAAAAACCTACACATTCTTAAAGAAAGACCTTCAAACTTTGGAGAAAAAATATTTGACCGCATTTTTTCCGTCACAGAAGTTTGTAAATTAAAAGGGGATGAACTCAAAGCCTATAGGTATAGCATGAAGTATGTTGATGAAAGAAAGCTTGAAGTGAGATGTGCCAAGAAAGAAGCATTTCTTGAAGGTATCTTGGAAACTGCCAAAAATATGCTCAAAGACGGACTTAGCCTTACACGCGTGGCTCGAATAACAAAGCTTCCTAAAGAGCAGGTACTGGCACTCAAATAATCGCCAAACCCCCTTATATTTACCCCCCCTCCAGCTCCTTTGCGTTGATTATTAGCATTTGCAAACGGTTCTCTATGTTGGCAAAGCTTGTGTCAGGGTCGTAGTCCAGGCTTAACACCTGAATGTGGGGGTATTTTGACTTCACGGCTTTGGTAAGGCCTCTGCCGGAAATGTGATTGGCCAGGCAGGCAAAAGGCTGGACTATGACAAAACTGTTTACGCCGTGCTCAGCCAAAGAGAGAATTTCGCCGGGAATAAGCCACCCCTCGCCGGTAATGTATGTCTTGTCCAGCATACCGGTCTTTTCTATAATATCAGACATTTCATAGCACGTCGCATGGTGCTCGTAAAATTTGAACTTCTTAAACCTCTTTTCAACATCGTTTGCGGCCTTGGAATAAAATTTTGCGGAAATGCCGCCTATCAGCCAGTTCATAAACGGATTCGCAATAAGCCCGCGCTTTATCTTTTCCATCCTCACAAGCTCGCCAACCCTGAAAAAATCCAACATCCCGGGCTGCACAACTTCCATTCCATGCTCAAAAAGATATTCCTCGACAAAGCCGTTTGCGCTCGGATGATACTTCATCAAAATCTCGCCAAGCACGGCAACCCTGGGCTTGCGAACAGATGTGTCCGCTTCTATTTTGTTAAAAGCGTCAACCGCCTGCTCCAGTTTTTTTATGGCGCCGCGAATATTGCCGGCGGCCTCCAGCATGGTCTCTTTTATCCAGTGATCATAAGTTCTCAAAGACTCGCCTATGTTTTTTTCATAAGGGCGAATGGTGCGGAACATTATTTCTATGCAATCCATTATCGCCATGCCCCAAAGCATGTGAAGGCGAAAATCTATTCCGGCGGCAAACCCCGGGTGCATATTTTTGTTGTCCTTGCCCGTTGTTAAAATAGGAACATTCGGGTATCCGGCCTCGTCAAGCGCTTTGCGGCACACAACGGCATATTGCCCGGCCCTGCAATTCTCGCAGTTCTTGGCAATGCCCATGCACACATCGTTTTGGCTGACTTCCGGATGCTGCTCAAGCCAGCGCAAACCCTCGCCAATGTTCACCTGCGCAGGAAAGCAAATATCGTTATGCACATATTTTTTGCCAAGTTCAAAAGCTCTCTTGTCCGCAAGCGGCAAATGCTCGGTTCTAAATCCCATCCGCTCTATAACCTTTGCGCATAAAAGGCTGAACGCCGGGCTTAAATTAGGAATCAGCACAATGCGCTTTTTGCCATCGCCTTTTGCGTAAGGCACTGAAAATAACGGCTGCGGCACAGATGCCCCTGCGCTCGCGCCCATGCCGCGCCTCACTTTTACCGTTTCAATAAAACTTTTAATGCGAATGCTAACCGGGCCTCTAACGTCACCTTCATCCAATTTCAGCATAAGCAATTCTTTTTCCGATCTCTCCTGCAAAATTCTTATCATCTCATCGGAAAGAATTGCGTCGTGCCCGCAGCCAAAGCTCACTATTTGCACAAGCTCTATGCTTGGGTCTTTCGTTGCCAAAAGCGTGGCTCCGAGCATTCTCATATGGAAAGAGTTCAGTGCTTCCATCCTTGTGTTCGCAGGAATCTCCTGGTCAAACACGCCGGGCAAAGCTTCAAGCGGCAAAACAGGTATTCCCATTTGCGTGAAATGGTTTGCTACCAAATGGTTTACCAGAGGGTCTAGATGGTAGGGTCTTCCGGCAACTACAATCGCAAATTCGCCTCTTGCCCGGACATCGTCTAAAACTCGCTGGCCTTCGCTTTGCAGAGTGTCTTGGTATTTTTGCAAAGCAGCTTCGCCTTCGCTGACTGCGGCATTCGCAATTTTTTTCGGAATTTTCCAGTTTTTATGAAACCAGTCTATGCACTGGCTTCTGCGCAAATCTTCGTTGTACCAGTGAAACGTGGGCTGGTCCACAGGAATGCCGTGCTTTCCTTCCGGGTCATCTATGTTTCTCACCACTGCGGGCGTTCCCTGAACAACCGGGCAAACTGCGGTGGCTTGGAACTTTTTATGGTCGCTTGGAATTCCAAGCATGGAGGGAAGAAATATCCTGTCAACCTTTTTTTTCACCAAGTCTGCGACGTGCCCGTGCATCAGTTTCGCAGGAAAGCAAATGGTATCGCTTGGAACCGAGCGCAATCCTTCTTCAAACAAATTATAATCGCTTTGCCGGCTAACCACCACCTCAAGCCCCAGCGATGTAAAAAATGCCTTCCAAAACGGCAAAGAAACAAAAAACTCCAAAGCTCTTGGTATGCCTACTTTCTGGCCACTAGCCACTAGCCACTGACCACTCCCCGCAAGCTTTGGTTTGTAATCTTTTACTAGTAGCTGGTTTGCTCTTTTTATCATATCCGGCACGGAATTCATTCTGCGGTTTATTTCCGCGACGGTTTTTTGAGTTTCGGAGTCGTTTGGGCTTGCTATTACTTCGCCTCTTTCGCAGCGGTTGCCGGTTATATGTGTTCTTCCATCGCTGAAAACAACTATGGTTCTGCTGCAATTATTGCTGCAAAACTGGCAAATTTGCCCCGGCCGCTTCTCCCAGCCAAATTTTTCCATGGAATCCAAGCCAATAAATGTGGATTTAAGCATAACGAGAATGATAATATAGAAAACGCTGATTAACTCGAATTTCGTTGCTTGGCTAGTAGCTAGTGGGGAGTGGCTAGTGGAAAAAACACTGAAATTTGTTCAAATTCGCCGTTTTGATTTTGCTAAC
>WQTK01000053.1 GCA_009786285.1 Candidatus Fibrimonadales bacterium
TTCGTCCATTGGAAACTCGTCCATTGAGGGTAAGGTCGACAGAAACTCATCACGAAACATATTCATGCGGGAGATAAGTTTGCCATCAACCTCGCTTTCAATTTCCTTAACGGAAATCCCACTCAAGACATGCAGACCTTTGTCAAGAACTGTCTTCAGTCTATGTATCCACGCATTTCTCACCTGGCTATCCATAGCCCCATCAACTAAAATGCCTCTTTCTTCTTGGGCGGTTCCATATATCAACCCCTGTAGGTATGAATATATAAACAGATTTTTCAAGCCTACATCATGCTTGTCATCCACAACATAGAAATCATTCTTGCTAACCGCTTGGCTTTCATTGGCGATAAGGCGAATGACCTGTTTGGAAGATTTTTTCGGTAAAACAATATCAAAGTCTCCCTCAGCTGAGACAATAAGCCGTACAGCAATTTTTGCCATAGTTGGCAGCGTATGCTGAGCCTTCTGCTCTTGGATGCTCGTAATAATTTGTTTGAGGCTCTCCTGAGATAATGGGGCAATGAACAAACCAGAATGATTTGACAGCAGTTTTGCAACCACTTTTGAAAATCGTTCAGAAGCATTTCCCGTTTTCTCTGAAAACAGGAACACTCCTAAGCAGTCACTAGTCCATGACGTTAATGGAAAGTGCGTTTGCTCAACAATTCTATTAATCAAATCTTGTCCTGTGCTTGTTAAATGCCCCATAGTCCATACCTCACAATCGTAAACTTGCTTCTTTATCCTCCCAATTGGGAAACTGCCAACTTATAGCATTCAATCAGGCTGTCAATTAACTCTTCTGCCCTTACGTTTTTTAGGCTTGTAGTTAGCTGGCGTTTAACAGTATCACTGCTGTTTGCCTTGTAAGCGATGTTTTGTTTCAGCAAGCCAGCCAATTCGACTTTTCGATCTTTAGATAGCTTCAACGCTCCTCTGTCTGGAGAGAGTGTATCGACCTTCTCGTCCCACGCTTCAAAAACATCGTCTGAAAG
Organism: Candidatus Fibrimonadales bacterium; assembly: GCA_009786285.1. Taxonomy (GTDB): domain Bacteria; phylum Fibrobacterota; class Fibrobacteria; order Fibrobacterales; family Fibrobacteraceae; genus Fibrimonas. Next base: position 999 of record WQTK01000053.1, read on the forward strand.
AACAGCGAACTTCTCTTGCAAGAAGTAATAATAAAACTGTTCTTGCCACGGATCCAACGCATCAATCAACAGCAGGTCTCTGTCGCTGTCTTCTGCATCTTTGTACTGCCAAGCATTATCCGCCTCATTAAAGAAAACAAGTCCAAAGCCATAAAACTTGATGAACGATGTCTTCCGATCTTCTGCTGCCACCTTTTTGTTGTTAGCAATGACCATTTCCCTCAAAACGGAAATTACGCCAATGGTGCGTTGCAGAGAAATACACACATTGTACATCTTACGTAGGAACTTCGCAGTATACTCCCAAGCGGTTTCTTCGCTTGTATGCTCTGGGTAAGGCATATTGTGAGGTCTTGTATAATCCTCAATGAAGAATTCGTTTGGAAGGGAATTCACGATATCTGCGAGGTTGTCATATACAACAGTCGTATCAAGTTTTGCAAAGAGTTTTTCTGCAACACTCTTGTATACTGTGTCTACGCCGATGTCTGGATGAACATCGTCCCCTTTTACCGCAAAGGTAACTACCGCATTTGAAAGCTCAACGAACTCATTCTCATTCAAGTTTTTAAGATTATATCTCTTGGCTTGACTGTCAAATTGCGAAAGGAGGCCATACTCTTTCGCTGTATCCAGCAGTTTTCCGATATAAGCTCTAAGCACACGCTCATCTTTGAATTGGTAACCAGGTTCCACCTCGCTCCACCGAACTGGATTGAGCAAATTCGGAAGTCCATGCCAATCACTTGAACCCTCGCAAATATGCCGACCGATACTATCCTTGCAAGTTTGATAGTCTTTTTCCCCGGTTGCCACCCAAGAGAAAGCCTCAGCAGGCAAAGCAAACTGGCTTGTGAAAAACGAGAAGGTGTTTGCGTTTTTAGACGTGTAATCATTTGTGCCAACGCCGCGCTCCTTCAGCTCCTGCTTAATAAGCTCATTTAGCTTTTCGGTTTGTTCAGGGCAAAGCAGAACGTTAAAGCTAGGAAAAGAAGCATAGCGTGTTGGTTGCTTGAGGTTCGCAAGCAACTCACCGCTTCCATATAGCTTTCCAGCAATTTGTTTTGCCGCAGAAATCAATTCCGGAGTTGGATTGCCATTTGCATCAAGACCTTGTGCTTTGGGGTCGCCGCTATAACACTTGGCTATAAAGTCTTGCACATTCATTTTGGTAATATCCGTGAACTGCTTTTCTATGAAGTCGCGAATGAATGCAATAGCGTTAAAGTCTTTATCTCCGCCGTATTCCTTCCAATTTTCTTTGTTGCTGTATAAGCCATCGACAAACTTATTTGTCAGCATGCCAATTTGATCATCGTCCATAATATCGTTTATCCAGATCAGTCCAGCGCTATTATTAGACGAAATAGGTGTCCAGCTATAGTTCCTCGCGCCACCACTATGAGTTATCGCAGACTTGGTGAAGACGGCGTCCGCATCGCTTAACAGTGTCTTGAGTTCATCTAGTACAGACGTGTATACTTCCCAATAGATGTTGTTAAGGTTGCTTGCAAGGTCGGCGAAATGTAAATAAATTCGTCTTGCAGACTCTTCCAACAAGGCATCCTTATTTGTCCCGCGCGTATCAATCGCACCGCGCTCGTTCAAAAAGGCTGAAGTTCGATTGAGTAGGTTCACTACATAATATGGCCCTCTCTTTTTGAACAAGGTATCCACTTGCCTGTTAAACTTCACTTCAATATCAGCTTGGATATCAAGTTCTGCATCATCGATTAATACGCCAGCTTTTGATGCTGAAGTAAACATATCGATCTTAGCCTTTGCTTTAATTTTTTCCTTCAAAGCGCTAAGGTTAAGTCCAAGCTCTGCACACAGATTTCTTGCGGCGTCATCGTTGGCATCTCCGCAAGCCTCATACAAGGCAAACATTTTATCAAATAGTTTTTTTGCGGCATACACGGTCAAGAGGTCAATTGGAATTACGCATTCCGAATACCCAAGAGCATTAAATATGTAATTATTGTCGCAAGGCAATTCTGAATTTTTGCGAACCTGGTCTTCCACATTGGAACTAATATTGGACATGGCGGTGATAAGGCTGCCTGTTCCAGAACCAGCACCTCCGCCTGCAGCCGTGGCATCTTGAGTGGAGTGCTGTGCCGCAACAATAGTCAAGACGGCATCCGCCACTGTTTTAGCAGCTGCGGCTTTCGGGTTCGCATTCAGACCATGGGTGGTATTTCCATCAATCAGATAGCAGAAATCAAATAGGTTTTTATCCAAGGAAACACGTGTGCCTTCATACGCCGCAACAAAAGGTTCAGGCAAATTGCCGCGTTGGTCGCGCGTCATGTTATACTCGATTTCTTTTAACGCAGCGTAGCCGTTGCTGTTACCCGTTGCCACTTTTTCGGGGTCACCTGTTATCTTATCTGCAGCCGCAGGAGGTAGCACAACAAAACCAAACACATAACCCTTATGCTTGGAAAACAAATCTTGGGATAAAATATAGCTAAGCGAGTAAGATGCGTCTATTAAAGTGCCGCTACCTGTTCCGCCAGCGATACCTGCAACGATAATCAAATGGCACTTTGCAGT
>WQTK01000054.1 GCA_009786285.1 Candidatus Fibrimonadales bacterium
TGCCCGCCGCTATATCCGCAGCAATCTTCTCTTTGCGGGTCAACGGCTTGCCCTGCTCTTTTTGTTTTGCAAGGGTTGCTATGCGGGCACGTTGGCGAACCGCTACCTGCGGGTCTATTTTCGCGCTTTTGCCTGCGGCATTGATTTCGGTTACAAGCACCTCTGTGTAGCCCTGGCGATGTCCGATGCGGCGTTCGTAGCGAGTACGGCGTTTCTTTTTAACGGTAAAAACCTTGTCGTCTTTATCGTGGGAAAGAACTTCGGCCTTAACGGATGCGTTTTCCAAGACAGGGGTGCCTACGCTTATGGATTCGCCATCGGCGAACAGCAATACGGACTTGAGTTCCAAAATAGAGCCAATTGCCGCTTCTGCGACGCTCGGAACCTTTAAGGTTTTTCCGACTTCGGCTCGGTATTGGAAACCGCCTGTTTCAACTATTGAATACATTTCAGGTATCCTTTTGGGTTAATGAAGGTATAAATATAGTAAATTTTTGGAAATTTGTCAAGCGTTTTCTGTTTTAGGCTAGCGGTTAGCAAAAGAAAAGTGCAAAAAATGTAACCACTTGTTTGTAAAATGATGGCAAAATGCACTATTTTAACTTTTTTTGTACTTTTCGGCGAAAAAAATATATAGAAAACAACCAACCAGCTAAAGCTGGTGGCTTTAACCGGTGGGGACTGAAAGTCCCGCCAAAGGGGGGGAATTCCGCCAAAAACGCCGCTTTTGGCGCGTTGTGGCGGCATTGTACAAAATTTCCCCCGAAAAATCGGGGCTGGAATATTCCAACGAAATGTCACGAGAGATGAAAAAGTTAATCAGCGTTTACTATATTTACCATTGGAAAATTTTGTTTTAAAGAGGTTATATGGAGTACATAAACAACATAAAGGTCAGCAAAAGAATATCCCTTGCATTCGTATTCTTGGCCGCGATAATGCTAGCTCTGGTTCTATACCTGGACATAAGGATATCGAATATGAAAACACAAGGAAAGCAAACTCACGAGCTTGGGGCGGTGCCTTTAGGCAGTATAGTCAAGGCATCCACACAGATGCATGAACTGCGTGTTCTGCTCAGGGACTGGAGGTTCAAGAAAACCGAGGCAGACCGTAACGCCATTATTCCTATGATGGACAAGGCGAAGAACTCGGCGTTCTCCATAATAGACAGTAATTTAAAGATGCCTTTACCCGAGGATATCAAGTCCAAGATCAGGGCGTGGAAGAGCAGTATTGAGAAGTATGACGCAGAGGCACGCAAATTCACTGTTAACACAAAGTTATTCTGCCCAAGTTCCGGGATAAACATTGACTCGCTGCCCGCTGCTGTTGAAAATTCCGGCTACGCAATGATAGAAGCCCAAGAAGACGTTGTAAACGCAGTGATAAAATACACGAACGAGCTTGAAAAAATGCACGACCGGATCTCCAGTAATACCAAGATCATATCAAAAGTCGCCATGATAATAGTTGCCATATTCTCGTTTATCGCAAGCATAGTCCTGAGCAAATCCATTGTGCCGCCGCTAAGAATTCTCGTCAAGAATATGTCTTACCTTGAGTCCGGAAACATGACTGTTCGCGCAGACATGAAACGCAAAGACGCAATAGGCACGCTTGCGAACGCAACGGATAGCCTTGCCGTGAATATGCAGAAAATTTTTAAGGACCTGAACCTGAATTCGAGTGCTATAGCGAATGCCAGCGAAGAACTTTCCTCCATTAGCAACAACCTCGCAAGCGGTGCCAAGGAAACAGTTAAGCAAAGCGATACGGTTGCCAGCACAACAGAACAAATGGCAGCGAACATAAACGCAATGGCAAGCGGCGCAGAAGAGGCAAGCGCAAATGCCAGCGAAGTAGCCGGAGCAGCAGAACAAATGAGCGTGAACATGAACTCCGTGGCATCTGCCATTGAACAAATGAGCGCAAGCATAAAGGAAATAGCAGATAACACAACCGGTGTTCTCCGCATAGCAACAGACGCAACAGTCAAATCAACGGAGGCCACTTCCGTAATGGGAAAGCTTGGAATTGCGGCAAAGGAAATTGGGCAGGTAACCGACGTTATAAAGAAGATTGCAGACAAAACCAATCTTTTGGCGCTTAATGCTACCATTGAAGCCGCAAGCGCAGGCGAGGCCGGCAAAGGTTTTGCCGTAGTTGCCGGAGAAATTAAGGAACTTGCCAACCAAAGCGCTAAAAGCGCAGACGATATTGCTCATCGCATAGAAGGCATTCAAAACGGTACAAACGATGCCGTTGAAGTGATTGGCAGCGTTTCTGTTATAATAGAGCAAATTAACAGCTCCGTTGAAACAATATCAAACTATGTAGACCAGCAAACAAAGGCAAGCAATGAAATAGCCAGTAATGTTGCGCAAGCTAACACGGGCGCAAAACGTGTGGCTAGCGCTATAAGCGAAGTTGCGAGAGGTGTGAATGATGTTAGCCGCAACGCAGGCGAAGCTGCAAGAGGCGCAGGCAATGTCAGCAACAATGCGCATAGCATGAATACTATTGCAAACGAAAATTCTCAGGGTGCTACAAGAGTAAACAATAGCGCAGGCGAACTGGCTAAAATAGCCACAGGTTTAAAGGAAGTGCTCAGCAAGTTTAAGGTGTAGTTTAGGTTCCTAGAGTAAACAACGAATTTACCGGGGCAGCTCGGTTGCATTTTTGATAGCCGTTCAGAGTTACGGTTCTTCCTCTTGGGGTTCTGGCTAAAAAGCCTTTTTGAATCAAATAAGGTTCATACACTTCTTCTATCGTGTCTGGTTCTTCGCCGAGCGCGGCGCCTATTGTGCTAAGCCCAACGGGGCCTCCGTTGTGGTTGTCTATTATGCATTCCAAAATACGCCTGTCCATTAAGTCCAAACCATCTGAATCTATGGAAAGCATTTGCAATGTTCTTTCCGCTATTCCAACTGTGATTTTGCCGCTGCCTTTTACCTGAGCCACGTCTCTGCACCTGCGAAGCACTCTGTTTGCTATGCGAGGCGTTCCTCGGCAACGTGTGCCAAGAAGGACTGCGGCGTTTTTTTCAATTTCAACTTGCAATATTTTTGCGGATCTGTTTATTATTATCAAGAGTTCGTCGGGTGAGTAAAGTTCAAGGCGGAACAAGAGCCCAAAACGGTCTCTCAGAGGGCTTGTCAAAAGGCCGCTTCTGGTGGTTGCGCCAACAAGGGTAAAGGGTCTGAGCGGCAAATTTACGCTTCTCGCGCCGGGGCCGGAGTCCAGCATTATGTCTAACCTGAAATCTTCCATGGCAGGGTAGAGATATTCTTCTATTACTCTCCCAAGTCTGTGAATTTCATCTATGAACAGTATATCGCCGTGCTGCAAGTTTGTGAGAAGCCCAGCCAAGTCGCTTGGCTTTTCCAAAACCGGCCCGCTAGTCACATGGATTTTCACGCCCATTTCCTGCGCTATTATCCCGGCGAGCGTGGTTTTTCCAAGACCCGGCGGCCCGGAGAACAGGCAGTGGTCCAGTGCGTCTTTTCTTTTTTTTGCGGCTTGCATGGCTATGGAGAGGCTTTCTTTCAAGGCTTCTTGCCCTGTAAAATCC
>WQTK01000055.1 GCA_009786285.1 Candidatus Fibrimonadales bacterium
GATTGGGTGAAAATTTTTCCTGAAAACTGATTCTGAAAATATTCGTTGAAGTCTTGGAAAACTGCATCGGGTTAATCAGCGTTTACTATATTTACCATATGAGTATGTTTGACTATATATCATTTGCGAATGCTCAGAGTATAGACTCTGAAGTGGTACGCTCTCTTGAGCGTGAAGCGGAAAATGAATTTCCAAATGATGTAATGTTGCGAGAATTGCACATAATGCGTGCTTTAAACGCTTTTGTTAATAAAATTATGCACTTGGCGGTTTAAGTGATAAACAAAATTTAAAATGCCTGTTTCCCAATAGTTTGCGGCTTTATTCGGCATAAAAATTCTGAAAATTATTCAAATTCTGGCCAATTCTGATTCAGACAAGTGGCGAATTTCGTTTAATTTATAGCTTTGTTAATGTGTTCGGCTAAGGAATTTGCGAGTATTTTGAAGGCTTCTTCCGCGGCTTTGTCTTTGTTGCCATTTGTCCAGCCGCCTTTTGCTTCCGGAACTTTAACATTCACAGACTTTTTTGATTTCAGGTTGTTTACAGTAACAGTTGCACTGGCGTAGCAAAAAACATTGCCTTGGCTAGACTCGTTGCAGCCGCTCAGCTTGGCTTTCACTGAGACCAAGTAATTTGCGTTTTCCTTTTCTTTTGTTACAGCGCAGTTGCAGCCTTTCTCTTGCATTTGGGCACCAAGCAGTTCGTCCAAATCGCCGCAATCTTTGCCGGAAACATCCAGATGCACCGTGATTGCGTTTTCAAGCTGTGATTTCATGCGGGCCGCTTTTTGCGAATAGTCTTTCTCCTTTGCCGCATAAGGGTTGTTGCTTCCAACGACTTGCAACAGGAAACCCCAGTAGCCAATGTTTTTCAAGGAATCTTCAGCCGCCAGGATTTTGTCCAATGCGGTTTTCTTTTTGCCTTGCTCTGCCAGCAACTCTGCCATGGCAAATTCCTTGTCCGCAAAGGCAAACAGGTTGTTTATGTTCATGCTGTAAAAGTTCGCCAAGTCTTTCTTTTTAACGGCGGCGAAGCCGTATATTTCCCCATTTTTTTTGTCAAAGTAGGAATGCGTTTCCATTTTGGCTAAAACGGCGTTGCTTGTGCTTGTTATTTTTTGCATGTAATCCAGTTGCGTTGCTTCGCTGGCGTTTTTGCCGTTTTGTTTTTGGCGGTGCGTGTTTTCAACGGTGGAGCTTCCTTTGACTTGTACGATTATGCTTTCTGCAAGCTTGTTTTGCGCCGCTTTTTCTATGGCATCGTATTTAGCCCTGTCCGGGCTGCCTTTCAAGCTATTCACGGCGAACCCGGTGTACCATTCCGTGCCGGGATAGTTAAGCGAACGCCCTCCCTCTTGAATCCACAACGGAGCGTTTTCCTGGGCGAGCAGCGAAACAGCGGCGAATAAAATAAGGCAGAATATCATATGTTACCATATATAGAAAAATGGCTGATTAACTCCGCAAGGCTAGTGGGGAGTGGCAATGCAACGAACATACTTAGGGGTAACACTCCAAAAGCTGGTGTCATACTTTAACTCCCCGCTATCGACGAACCAATGGGGATTGGCTTCATTGCTCGCACTCCACCAAGGACCGGTTGAAAACCTGTAAAACTCTTTCAAAACATCAGGTGTGGAATATCCCTTTAGGTTATTCCATTCGTTGTTGTTAGGCAAGCGCCAGCCATTGGGGCAAATTTTTCTGGATTGATATGGACTATAGACGTCTGTCTCGTATGCTAAATCTTGCAGAAACCAAATGTAGTCGCCTATGCGCTTTATTTTATATTTGCGTTGGTCGCGAGGATCTGTGAAAGTATTAACTGCCTCAGGACTCCGAATACTGCTAAGCATTGAAGCTACAACTTTGCTGGAAACGTGGTCCAAGTCTTCCATTGTTTTCAACGGGCTGCTTGCTTCGCCTATCGCTACTATCTCGGCAGTTTCCACATCTACTATGCGAGTGGACACCTGCTTTGATCCGAAGGCATCAACTATGTTAGCTATGCAGACGAATTTTACGCCGAACTGTTTGCCTAGCTTGGATATTTGGCTGTCGTCTATTGAACCGCTACGTTGCTTCTCTTGTTCCTTCGCAACCTCGCTCAAAAACGCATCGCCTCGTTCTATGGTGGAATATTTGCCGCTGTACACAAGGGCGGTCTGGATTTTGTTGCCAAGTGCCATATTCTCGCCTGCGGTTTTGCCGCCGGTCACATAAACGGCTATTTTGGACTTGCTTTCCTGCGCAAAAGTCATATCAGATGTGTACACTGGCTCATAAGCGGTGATTTGTTGTGTTGGCTGGTTGTTGGCACATGAGGCTAATATGATTGCTGTCACTGCAACAACGGCGAGTGTGGGCTTTTTCATCTATGTTCTCCTATGGGTTGACGAAAGTTTAATTGTTTGGATGCGCAGGTTGGTTGCAACTCTAGCACAACTGGTTTTGTAAATAAAATAAGGCAGAGTTTCAAAGGCATAGGCAAGTTCAGAACGCTTTGTTATACATAAAATACGCATTGAAACTGCCATGCTTGCTTGGCAAAACCGCCATATTAAAGCCATCAAACGCATTGTAAGCCGCGTTTTTTGAACTGGGCTTGTCGTAGGTAGAAGAGCGAATGATGTTCCAGATACCTGCGCCAACAAGATGACCTATACCCATCCCTGCAAGAATACTTTCCATCTTACTACCAAATTCACCACCAAAAAGTGGATGTCCTATCAAAGCTCCAGCAGCTACCAATGACCAAGAGACAATAGCACCCGTCCAATCGTCCATAACAGCTATGTAACCTGCCCCTGGCAGCAAAATGTTAAATCCGAAAGTTTTCCACCTTTCGCCCGTTGTAAAATTATCACCTTCTTCATCATTTTTAGCCTTTTTTTTGCTTGATTTCTTGCCGAACATAGTCGTTACGATTTTATTGGAAACCTCGTCAAGGTCTTCCATTGATTTTAGCTGGCTTGCCGCTTCGCCTATAGTTACAACCTCCGCCGTTTCAACATCAATTATGCGAGCGGACACATGATTGGAGTTAAACGCAGACGTTATATCCGCAATGCATACGAATTGAACGCCGAACTGCTTGCCCAAGCGCGAAATCTGGCTGTCGTCAACCTCGCCGCTGTGCTGCTTTTCCTGCTCCTTAGCGATTTCCTTTAAAAAAGCGTCGGAACGCTCTATTGCCGTGTATTTGCCGCTGTTCACAAAAGCCGTGAGCATTTTTGTGCCCAATGCTTTCTTTTCGCCTGCTCCTATGTCGCCGGTTACATAAACTGCGATTTTGTTGTCCTGCCCAAAGGCTAGGCAACAGAGGAATGCCAGTAATACAAAGACTTTTTTCATTTTTTCTCCTATTTTTAAAGTCTCTCAAAAAACCACCCTTTTTTGAGAGGTTTTTCACCCCTTAAAATTTGACAAAATCGCCGTTTTTTTCTATATTTGGAGTGTGTCAAAAAAGGGTGGTTTTTTGATAATGCCTGTTTTTTCTACCTTTCTCCGATGATATACGGCTATGTAAGGGTGTCAACTGCCCATCAAAACGTTGAAAACGGGCTGTTTGAGATAGGGAATTTCGCTCAAAAATGCGGT
>WQTK01000056.1 GCA_009786285.1 Candidatus Fibrimonadales bacterium
TTCTACGGCTTGCTTGTAAATATTTTTCTTTGTGCTAAGGTAAAGCTCGGTTGCTGCCCACAGATATTCGTCTTTTCCGTTTTCCGCCCCGTGGTGATACTGGCCCGTAAAAAAACCTTCCGGCTGCTTGAACATGATGCCCGGATTTTTGCTCCCCCAAGAGAACGCCTTTTCTGCGGCAGCCAGCGCTTTTTGCGAAAACTTTGCGTCAAAAGGCTTGTATACTCTGGCGGCTTGTGCCATAACAGCGGCAAAATCCAATGTGGCAGGCGTGGTTTTCATAACCACGTATCTTTTGGCGGTATCTGCGTCTGGCATTATATGCCCGCAAAATCTCGCAGTCGTGAGCTTGTGATAAACTCCGCCGTCTTCGTCTTGCATGGTGAGCATCCAGTCTAAATTCCAGCGCGCTTCTTCCAATATGTCCGGAGTTTTGCTTTTGCTCTCAGGAATATTCAGGGAAACGTTTTTGATGTTTTTTTCAAAGTGCTCGTAAAGCTGCAAAATTGTGAAAACGGAAATTCCGCTGTTCACAATGTATTTGCCAAAGTCGCCGGCATCATACCAGCCTTTGGGGCTGCTTATTTTCCAGCCTGCAGGTTTTTCGCTTTCCGGGAAATAATAAACGTCGGTATCCGGGTGTCCGGCGGCCCGTGCCCATTTGCCGGCAAATTCCGGACTCAGGGCAGTTGAGGCTCTTTGATAATAAAACCATTTTAAAGCGGCTTTATACACTTCTTCATAAACATCGTTTTGCACAACTATGTTGTCTGATATTCTGGCTCCATTGATATATGCGGCGTATAATCCTTTTTTCAAATCAGAGAAATCAGCTTTGCTAACGCTCTCTCCGCTGAGTTCCCAAATTGCCGGCTTGGAAAGCGGCGCAGCCAAGACTGTTTTTCCGCTGGCCAAGTCTTTGAATTGCACGTTCTCGGCATTCACGTCTTTATAGACAAGAATTTTTTTTGCCTGCTCCCCATAGCCAAGCTGGTTTATTCTAGCTCCAAAGCTATGCGTGATTTGTCCGTTTGCCAAAGTTGCTGCCATAACAATTAAGGGGATAAAATGTTTCATGGGGAAAAAGTAGAAAATTTATTCATACTCCGGTCTCGTGGTCAAAATCAAAGCCACTCCTTGCAACCCGTGGAAAGCTATGGCAAAACGAGTTATGAATAGCTTGGGAGTGCGGACTCTAAAGCCAAAACCATAGGAATTTTTTATGTTAGACACTTTTAAGCTGCTGAAATCACCCCCGTATATGCCGTATTCGTTGAAAATAAGCGCATCTGCGAAACGGTCTATGGGCCAGCGATATTCCGCAGAAACGCCGGCAATCACAGGAGCGGTAAAATAGCCGTCATCATAAGCCCTAAGCGGAAAATTGTTGCCGAGCTTTCCCATTGCGGTAAACGGAGCCTTGCCCTCATGCTCCTCTATCATATAGCGCGCCTTAATCTGCGTTATCAACACGCGCCTGTCTAAAATTTCTTCCTTTATGTTTATGGGATTGAGCATTTCAATAGCTTCCGAAAAAGAAAGGTTTTTTAACCTCTCTCTATTTGCTTTGCTTTCCGCTACAGTCATGGCATAGCTCTTGTTGCCAAGCAAGGCGTAATTTGCGAGACGGCTTTCAACAACATGGTAATTATGGTCAACTGTTCCGTTATACCGGCTAACAGGCACGTATGTATAGCTAAGAGTAAATTTGCTGCCCGTAGTTGCTGCGTATGGCTCGTCAAGGCTGTTATACATCAAGGAAAGCGTAAGCGGGTAAACATCATAATCTTTGTAAAAGCCTCTTGCGGAAATATGCTCTCCACTGACAATAATATCATCGATATTCGGGAAATCAAACCTGTAAAAATTAAAAGACGCTCCAAATTCCAAACACCAGTTTCTGATAAAGCTAAATCCTGTGTAAATATTTAAATAAACGGAGCTGTCCGCAAAAAGGTATTTAACGCCGCTGGTATCGCTGAACATGCCTCTCGTGTCTCTAAACGAATTGTCTCCGTCTTCTCTGTAGCTCGCATTCAAGCCTGAGTAAAAAGAGCTGCCCAGAATATCCTTTTTTTTATAGCGCAAAAAAGCATCCAAGTCTCCATTCACATAAAGATGGGGAGAAAAAAACATATTGTCGTTGTTGAGGAGCAAGTCCGAATGCCAATACGCAAAGCCAATGTTCGCCGAGCTGCCAATTTTGGCATTTATAATCGGATAAAACATAATTTGCTGATTTTCGCCGAATGTTATAAGGTTCTCCCCTTTTTCAATTAAATTTTCCCTGGATATGTAGATTAGCGGCGGTATAGCAGGGTACATCAAAAATTCAATGCCCGGCTGGATAACGTGCACAAAAGGCCAAGACACAACAGTTAGCAGCAAGCTCTTTTGTTCTATATTCACAACAGATGAATCTTCGCCGGCCTCTTGCGCGCCGGCGCAAAAAGTTAACAAAAGAAGCAATGCAAAAACTTTTCTCATTTACTGAATTAAGAATTTACAAAATGGGGGGGCCAGAGTTGTGCGAATTTTTGGGGTTTTTGAGGGGGAAATTTACTAAATTACCCTTATGGCACAAGAGCGCACATTGGTGTCCTTTGACTGGGCGATTAAATACCTGCTTAAAAACAAAGCGGACTATGTTGTTTTGGAAGGATTTTTGACCACCCTGCTCGGCAAAGAGATGAAGATAAAAAGCCTCACGGACGGCGAAAGCAGCCAGAGCGGGCCCGGCGACAAAATCAACAGGGTTGACATTCTTGCCGAAGAGAACAATGGCTCGCTAATCCTGATAGAATTGCAGTTCACTCCTGAACTGGATTACTACCACAGAATGCTTTTTGGGTCGAGCAAGGCTATTGTCAACCATATGGGCAAGGGAATGCCTTATTCCACGGTGAAAAAGGTTTACTCCATAAACATAGTTTACTTTGATCTTGGCGGCGGCAGGGATTACATCTATCATGGCACAACGACATTCAAGGGTTTGCACTACAATGACATTTTGGAGCTGTCTCCCAAGCAGAGAGAGGAATTTGCGAAGCTTGAGGTTAAAGACATCTACCCCGAGTTCTACATACTGAAAGTGAACCAGTTCAAAGATTCAGTCCAGAGCAAGCTAGACGAGTGGATGTATTACTTCAAGAATTCCAAAGTTGAGCCTGGCTTTGAAGCGCCGGGCTTGGCAGAGGCAAACGAGCTTCTTGAATACGCCCGCTTGAGCGTTGAGGACCAGCGTGCTTATGACTGGTACGAGGACAAGCGCCGCAGCGCGGACAGCTCTGTTTACACCGCCAAGCTTGAGGGCAAGGCTGAGGGGTTAGCTGAAGGCAAGGCTGAAGGTATTTTGCTGGTGGCTCGGCAGATGAGGGCAGAGGGTTTTGCTTCTGCCGTGATTTCAAAAATGACCGGCCTTTCGGATGAGGAGATTGAACGGTTGTAGCTTGATGGCTTGGATGGATTTGCAGGATTTCAGAAATGTACAAAAACCATCTCGTATAATCCTGCAAAACGCTGAAAAACAGCGCAAAATAAAGGAATGTGCATTTTTTTTGATTTTTTCCTTTTGAGAAGCGTCTAATACAGTAGAAAACAAAAC
>WQTK01000057.1 GCA_009786285.1 Candidatus Fibrimonadales bacterium
TCACTCGTTGTTTTTGCGTTCTTCAAGGGAGCTGAGCCTTGAGGATAGGGTTGGGCGTATTTTTGATTCAGCTTGTTTGGAGCTGGACGGGGAGGCGTATGTGGGAAAGTACATTTTAAATGACTGGAAGTCTATTAAAAACTTTATAAATAAAAAGTTGCGGCTGAATAGTGAAAAAAAGAGTATCATATACCGAAATTTAAACACGGGTGAGAGAATCATTCTTAGCAGTGAATCTGCTGGAAAAATAGCAGGACACTATAAAGACGGCGAAATTTATCAAAAGACTATAATACATATTCCTGAAATAATAAAAAATATGAAACTTTTGGAGGATATGCAGGCAAATAAGAAGGGTTCTAAATTTAGCAACTATTCGTATTACATTACAAACATTAGCTTGGCTGGAAAACCTTATACCGTACTTAGCACGATTGGCCGAGAAGGAAATAACATTTATTATGACCATAATACATTTGATGGGACATCGCAAAATGTATTTAATTTCGCAAAAAATACAACAACAGACCCAAAATACAGTAGATTGAGTGAAATTTTAAAGAATGTCGATTTAAAACTAATTCTGAGCCACATAAATAATAAAAGCGGTTAAAACCAGATCTGGGTCATACCCCAGGAGATTTTAACCGCTAACAGGATAGTTTATAACCACCCTTACCAATAATATACAATTTTTTTGCCCAAAATGTCACTTTTTTTGATTTTTTTCTTTTGAGAAGCGTCTAAGTATATATGAGGACAAAATTGGAGAATCTCATTATGCGAAGAAAGACTGGGAAATTGTTCGACAGCAATTTCAAATTCATCATAGCCGAGGCAAGCAGCCAAGCTGTAATGCATCTTATAAACCGGCTTTTCCGGAAGAAATACCCTCCAGACACCATCGTTGAGGTCAGGGAGCCCAAGGAATTGACAACGGAGAACCCGAAATCGGGCGACTTGGGGGAAATATTCACCGACATGGTTATAACCTTGTCCAGCGAGGATAAAAAAGACACCTACCTTATAGAAGCGCAAATAAAGGATGATTCTGAAATAATGCTTCGGATTTTCAACTACAGCGTCCAGCTAGCCATGAAGGGCAAGACCGTTTCCGAAGACGGCAATCGCATGGTTATAGAAATGCCATCCCCAGCGGTAGTTTACTTGGAAACGAGCAAAACGAAGGACTTTTTGACCATAGAGGTCCGGTTTCCTGGTAAAAAAAGGGTAGTTTACAAGGTTCCTGCGTTCAAAATACTTGAACACAAGGCTTCCGAGCTAGAGGACATGGCTCTCTTGCTTCCATTCTACCTGCTTAAAATTCGAGAAGAATTGAAGAAAAGCGAAAAAGACCCTGTAAAGCGTAAGGAACTGGCAAATAGGCTAAAATGTTATGTATCTGAAATCAGCGAAGTTTTGCAAAAGAGCAAAAAAAATTGCTATATTACTGGTAAAGATGCCGCAATGCTTCAGGAGCGCATGTCCAGCATGCATTCAAAGCTTTACGGCAGGTACAAGGAATTCCGGGAGTCCAACATGACTTTGAAGCAGATGTACAACAAGAGCGTGCTAAAGAAGCTCGACGATGCCGAAGCCAGAGGCGAAGCCAAGGCTGTGAAAGCCGAGAAGCGAGGCTTAGCCCAAGGCTTAACGCAGGCTGCCAAGGCCATGAAGGCCGCCGGTGAAACGGTAAGCAAAATCATGGAATATACCGGTCTTTCCCGGCGCGAGATTGCAGCGTTGTAGTAACCACTAGCCACTTCCCAATTTTTCTATAGCAAACAATGATTAACTCAATGTTTGGGTATAGGGTATAGGGTTTGGGGTATAGGCGAAGCAGAAAAGTATCGTTTTTAGCAAATTTTAGCCGTTTTTTGTAAAATTCCCCATACCCCATACCCTAAACCCTAGAGGAGTTAATCAGAGTTTTCTATATTATACCATATATGGCGAAGACCGTGCAAAATTTAGCTTTTAGAGGGGCTGAATTCCAATTTTGTTTATCCTTTTAATCGGGGGTGTTGGTATGGAAAATGCATCTAAATTTTCTATCTTTATTCCATATTAGATTTCATGGAGAATAGTCATGAGCAAAACGAAATACATTCTTGTGGCGGCTGTTTCCGTAGCCTTGGCTTTTGTTTTTTCCTGTTCTGACGGTTTCAATGGAGATGCCGGCAAAAATGGCTTGGATGGAGCCAATGGCGCCAATGGCACTAATTGCGTGATTGAAGTTACGTCTGGTGCAGATATTGCAAAAGGCAATTTTAAAATAGTCTGCGGAAATACTGTGGTGGGATATTTGAACAATGGCGTAAATGGCACGCCGGGAGCCAATGGAGCGCCCGGAGTCGGTGGCTCTGACGGTGCTAACGGCGCAAATTGCGCAGTGGAAGCAATGGAAAGCGGCAATTATAAAGTAATTTGCGGAAATACTGTGATGGGATATTTGAACAGCGGTGTAAATGGTTTGCCGGGAATTGATGGTACTGATGGAATTGATGGTGCTGATGGCGAAGATGGCGCAAAAGGTGAGCTTGGGCCAGATGGTAATGATGGCGCAGACGGAAAAAAGGGGACTTCTTGTGTAATGGTTGATATTGGGACTCATGTTGAGATTAGGTGCGGGAATAATCCTGCGGTAAATATGTCGAAGGTTGAGTGGTGCGATGCTGTACCTTATAATCCGGCTGTGAAATTTTGCTCGGAAGGTTTGTTGGTGTATGATTTATGTGGTGGCAGCAGTTATGATCCGATAAAGTATTTTTGCCATGATTCCAAGTTGTATTCTTGTGGTAATTTGCCTCATAATCCGTTAACACATTCTTGTTATGACGAAGTGTTATATTCTTGCAATAATTTGCCTTACAATCCGGAAACGCAATTCTGTTCCAGCGATGCGATTTACAGCAAATGTGGTGGGGAAGATTACAATCCATCCATGCAGTTCTGTTCTAGCAGTACAATATATGATAAATGCGGAGGTGATAGTTACAATCCATCGACGCAATTCTGTTCCGATGATGTAATTTACAGCAAATGCGGTGGTAAAGATTATAACCCATTAACGCAGTTCTGTTCCAGCGATGCGATTTACAGCAAATGTGGTGGTGAGGATTACAACCCAACAACTCATTTCTGTGATATACGTGAAGGCAAGCTATATAAATATGTACTCATAGGCACACAGACCTGGATGGCGGAGAATTTGAATTATGATGTTAGCGGTAGCAAATGTTATGGAAATGATGATGCTAATTGTTTAAAATATGGCCATTTGTATAATTGGTCCACAGTTATGGGTCTAAGCTCAAGCTGCAATACCAGCACTTGCTCAAGTCAAATACAGTCTCCTCATCGTGGCATTTGCCCAGAGGGCTGGCACATACCTAGCAATGCGGATTGGGACAAATTATATCGTTATGCAGATGGTACAACAGGCACGTCAAGTCCTTATAACAGTCCTACAGCAGGCAAGTATTTGAAAGCAACAAGCGGTTGGAACAGCAGTGGTAATGGCACAGACAACTACGGTTTTTCGGCCCTGCCGGGCGGTTACGGCACCTCGGGTGGCAGTTTCTTCAATGTTGGCCTCAACGGCCTCT
>WQTK01000058.1 GCA_009786285.1 Candidatus Fibrimonadales bacterium
TTATTCCAAGCAAGAGATCAAATACAGAGTATCCGGCTACAACAAAGACAAGAGAGAAGTTAGCGAAGCGGAAAAGCAATCCATTAGATGGGCGGCGATGGTTGATGGGAAGATAACCGAGCTTGCTGGCAAGCGAGGCGAGGAGATTGTTCTTGACATGCCTGATGAGTGGGCAGGCAAGGCAATACGAGTGATGGCGTGTTTTCACAGCTTTAAACAGGATGTGAGCCAAGAGGTTAAAGTAGGCCCTCTTTCGGACAAGATTTTGATACGAATGGCAGGAGGCGCAAACAAGGCGTCTCCCGGGCAGGAAGTGGAATACAAAGTGACCCGTTACAACGTGGACAGCGTAATCCCTGAATTCGGGAAGCTGATAAAATGGGCGGTTAAAGTTGACGGCAGGCAGGAAGAGCAGGCGTGCAAGGGCGAGACTGTGACAATCAAGATGAAGGACAGCTGGCTTGGGAAAGAGATAGTTGTCATGCCTTACCTGAATGCGCCAACGGAGAAAGTGTCGGTGAGGACTGTGGTGGAGAAACAGAAAATTAAGGAAATTTACTGGAGCTATGGGAAGGACCGTGTTAAAATATCTGGCAAGTCCCGTTATTACGCAGATTTGAACCTTCATGCTAAAACGGAAAACTACAACGATGGAGAGGATGTAAGCATTACATTAAAAAATGATGACGGGCAGCCATTGTTCGGTACCACACAAGAATTAGATTTGAATGGAACAGTTTCTAATAATGAAGTTGTATTTGAAAATGTGCTTGGAGAGCATATTTTGTATCTTTAGCTTTAAGGGAGATGAATATGGCAACAATAACTGCTGAAGACAAGAAAACAGGTGTGAAAGCATCAATTATAGTTAGAAGACCTAGCTGGAAAAATGTTCTTGCGGGATATCCTATATACAGAGATATTTTAAAAGATATAGACATGCCATCAGACATGGTATTCAAATCTATCTTTGGAGAAAATTATAACACAAACATATACCATAATGCTTGTGCTACAAGAGTTTCTATCGCATTGCTAAAGTCTAATGTAACTATAGACAAAGTAGAAGGAGTAATATTAACAGAAGTAACTTATGGAGAGCTCAAAGGGAAAAAAGTTATACTTGCGGCAGATGGAATGGAAATTTGGCTAGAGAAAAAATGGGGAATTTCAGAGTTTAAAATTATCAAGCCGGGTAGCATTGATAAAGTTAATGCCGAATTCAGTGGTAAAAAAGGCATATATGTTATGCGCCCTATAGATCAAAGCCTAGAAGGTTTTGGAGCTACCGGGCATTGTACATTATGGATAGGCGATGGAGTAATCGGTGAGCATTATGCAAAAAAAGCTTATTATGTCCGTTTGTGGGAGTTAAAATAGATGATGCGAGCATTACAATTTATTTTGGCAATTGCCTTTTTATCTTTATCTGGTATTGTTTTTGCCCAAGAAAGAAAAGTTGGAGAGGCAGAATTATTTGCTATTTTGAAAATCATACTAAAATCTGACAGTTTGTCTTTTGAACAGTTCCGTAATATTGGGAAATGTCGGTGTATGGACACTATCGCCGTACAAAAATACAAAAAAGTTGAAGAAAGAACCAGATTGTATAATGAATATCATTCAGATATTGCTTTTGGCTTGCATATATTTCCTGAGGCGGTGGTTGAGGATACTATAAATTCAGTATTAGATCGTTTTTATTCAGAGAATATAGGTTTAACAATAGAATATTTGAGAAAATTCGATGAATATTACAATATAAATAGATCATCGTATATGACGTGTGAAACAATGTATTCGGACATTAAAAAACTTCGTTCTTTGTATAATTCTGTAATAGAAAGCGACAATTCATATAATAAAAAAGCGGCTTGGTGGAATGAACAACATATATTGCATTTAATTGCTCTTTTGGGGCATAGAGAATATAAGAATAAAAGATGACTCTGCTCAGGCGATGGCATAAACTATAAATTAACTGCGCCTTGGTCTGCGGATTTAGCCAAATAACCACTGGCTGCCGGATTACATACGCACTGCGCCTTGGTCTGCGCTTGTGGCAAGCGATGCGTAAATTTCCAAGGATTTGCTGACTTTCCTTTCTCTGGAAAGGGGCTTCCACGCTTTTTCGCCTTTTGCTTCCATTTCCTTGCGGCGAACGCTGAGTTCAGCGTCTGTTATGCCAATGTTTATGGCCCTGCTTGGAATATCTATTTCTATAATGTCGCCGCTTTTCACCAAAGCTATGTTGCCTCTGTTTGCGGCCTCCGGACTAACGTGGCCAATGGAAAGACCGCTGGTTCCGCCGCTGAATCTGCCGTCGGTAATCAATGCGCATTCCTTGCCAAGCCCCATGCTTTTCAAATAGCTTGTTGGGTAAAGCATTTCCTGCATTCCGGGACCGCCCTTTGGCCCCTCGTAGCGAATAACCACAACATCGCCTTTTTTAACCCTGTGCTCCAAAATTCCGCTCACCGCTTCTTCTTGGCTTTCAAAAACAACTGCCGGGCCGGTGAATTTCCAAATTTTGCTGTCAACTCCGGCGGTTTTCACAACACAGCCGCTTGGCGCAAAATTTCCGTAAAGAACCGCCAAGCCGCCGTCTGCGCTGTATGCGTTTGCCACGCTTCTAATTACGCCGTTTTTGCGATCCAAGTCTTGCGCAGGGTATTTTTCGCTTTGGCTGTATGCTTCCAAGTTAAATTTGCGACCTGGCGCTGCTAAAAAGCGTTCCCCAGTTTTTTTGCAAGAATCCAAATAAGTTTTCAAATCAGGAGAATGCACAAAACGGACATTTTTGTTCAACAAGCCTGCGTTATCCAGCTCGGCTAAAATTGCGGGAATGCCTCCGGCTCTATGCACATCTTCCACATGAACGTTGCTAACGCTTGGCGCAACTTTGCATAAACAAGGCGTTGAACGTGAAAGAGAATCTATGTTTTTCATTGTAAAATCAACGCCTGCTTCGTGGGCAACAGCGAGTATGTGCAAAACCGTGTTTGTTGAGCCGCCCATTGCAATGTCCAGCCGCATTGCGTTTTCAAATGCTTCTTTTGTGGCAATGGATTTTGGCAAAACCGAAATATCATCTTCTTTGTAAAATTTATCGCATAATTCAACAATTAATTTTGCGGCTTGCACAAACAGTTTTTTGCGCTCTGTGTGCGTGGCAATGAGGGTTCCGTTGCCGGGCAGGGAGAGGCCTAGGGCTTCGGTGAGGCAGTTCATCGAGTTTGCCGTGAACATTCCGGAGCAGCTTCCGCAGGTTGGGCAAGCTTTGTTCTCTATTTCCTGCAAATCTTTGTCCGAGACTTCGGGGTTTGCGGCGGCTATCATAGCATCTATTAAATCTACATGCGTTTCGCTTCCGTTTGAGAGCTTTGCAACGCCGGATTCCATTGGCCCGCCGCTTACAAACACGGCTGGAATGTTGAGCCGCATTGCAGCCATGAGCATGCCCGGAGTCACTTTGTCGCAGTTGCTTATGCAAACAAGTGCGTCTGCGCAATGCGCATTTGCCATGTATTCAACGGAATCTGCTATCAAGTCACGGCTGGGCAGGCTGTAAAGCATTCCGCTGTGTCCCATAGCTATGCCGTCGTCTATGGCGATTGTGTTGAATTCTTTTGGCACTCCGC
>WQTK01000059.1 GCA_009786285.1 Candidatus Fibrimonadales bacterium
AAGTCCCGGAAATTTTGGAAGGCAAAAGAGTTGTGTCTTTGGATATGACCAGCCTTGTGGCAGGCACAAAATATAGAGGCCAGTTTGAAGAGAGAATAATATCGCTTTTAACCGAGCTTCGCAGAAACAAAAATATAATCATGTTTATGGACGAGCTGCACACAATAATAGGCGCAGGCGGCAGCGAAGGCGGCTTGGATGCGTCTAATGTTATGAAGCCTGCGCTTTCCAGAGGGGAAATCCAGTGCATTGGAGCTACAACATACAAGGAATTTCGCAGATATGTGGAAAAAGACGCTGCGCTTGAGAGGCGTTTCCAGAGTATGTCCATAGAGCCTCCTACCGTAGCAGACACTATTGAAATTTTGCGAGGGCTTGCGCCTAAATTTGAAGAACATCACAAGGTGATTTATGATGAAGGCGCGCTGAAGGCAGCGGCAAATCTTTCGGAGCGCTATTTGAGCGAGCGGCATTTGCCGGACAAAGCCATAGACCTTATGGATGAGGCTGGAGCGCAAACCAGAATAATAAACCTCACGCCGCCACCGGAGCTTTACGAAAAGGAGCGTGAGCTAAAAGCCATTAACGCAGAAAAGAAAAAAGTTGTTTCCGAACAAAATTACGTGCAAGCCGCCATTCTAAGGGACAAGGAAAAAGTTATTTTCGAAGAACTTGAAAAAATCAAAACCATATGGACTGCGTCTAAAAAACAGGAGCCTGTGGTGGTGGATAGCGATATTGTGCGTGAGGTTATCAGCAAAATAACCGGAATTCCCGTTAACCGCATAGACGAGAACGAGAGCAAAAAACTTTTGAATTTGGAAAAAGAATTAAAGGAAAGAATTGTTGGCCAAGACGAAGCTGTTGTTGCGCTTTCAAAGGCAATACGCAGAACTCGCACGGGGCTTAGAAATACAAAACGCCCTGCATCGTTCATGTTTCTTGGCCCAACCGGCGTTGGAAAAACCGAGCTTGCCAAGGCTCTAGGCACTGAGCTTTTTGGCTCGGAAGATGCCATTATAAGAGTTGACATGAGCGAGTATATGGAAAAATATTCCGTTAGCCGTTTTGTAGGTTCGCCGCCGGGTTATGTTGGCTATGAAGATGGCGGGCAGTTGGTTGAAAAAATTCGCCGCAAGCCGCATTGTGTTTTGCTTTTGGACGAAATAGAAAAAGCGCATCCGGATGTTTTGAATATTCTTTTGCAGATTCTTGACGATGGTCGCTTGACGGACAGCACCGGGCGCACTGTTAATTTCAGAGATGCGGTTATAGTGATGACTTCCAATGCCGGCACAAAAGACATTACGCACAAAGGCGGAATGGGTTTTAGCCCAAAAGCGGAGAACTCCGATGACGATAGAATTTCTTCTTCCGTGAAGGATGCTTCAAAGCGGGTTTTCACGCCGGAATTTTTGAATCGCGTAGACGAGCAAATTGTATTCCATTGCCTGAGCAAAGACACTCTGCTTTCCATTGTTGACATTCAGCTCAAAGATTTGCAAAAAGACTTAACCGAAAAGAAAATTGTTCTGGAGCTTGACAAGGCGGCAAAGGAATTGATAGTGAACGATGGCTACGATGCTTCTCTTGGAGCGAGGCCGCTTCGCAGGAGCATTCAAAAGCTTTTGGAAGATGAGCTTGCGAACCGTTTTTTGCTGGGCGAGGTTGCGGAAAATTCGGTGGTTAACGTCAGGGTTAACGAGGGAAAACTTTTGTTTGCGGTTGGCGCGTAAATGCGTCTTTCCATAGCTCCTATGCTGGAACTCACAGACCGGCATTTTAGATATTTCGCAAGGCTTTTAACAAAGCGAACTTTGCTTTACACGGAAATGGTGACTACCGGCGCAATTTTGCATAACAAGCCGGAAAAATTTTTGCAATACAATGAGGTAGAGCATCCCGTAGCTTTGCAACTGGCTGGCAGTTCGCCGAAAGACTTGGCAGAGTGCGCAAAAATAGGCGAAGATTTTGGCTACGATGAAATAAACCTGAATTGCGGCTGCCCAAGCGAGCGAGTTCAGAGCGGTTCTTTTGGAGCTTGTTTGATGAGGGAATCCGAGCTGGTTGCGGAGTGCGTGGCTGCTATGCAAAGCGCAGTGAAAGTTCCGGTTAGCGTTAAAACGAGGATAGGAATAGACAACGATGATTCATGGGAATTTTTTCTGGATTTTGTGGAGAAAACAGGTTGCAAGTATATTATAGTCCACGCCCGCAAAGCGTGGCTTAAAGGGCTTTCGCCAAAGGAGAACCGCACAGTTCCGCCCTTGAATTACAATATAGTTTTCAAATTAAAGAAAACGCATCCGGATTGGAAAATTATTTTGAATGGCGGGGTCAAAAATTTGGAAGATGCCAAAAATATTTTGCAAAATATTGATGGCGTTATGATAGGCAGGGCAGCGTGCGAAACGCCGTGGATTTTGGCCAATGCGGATTCTGAGATATTTGGTGAAAATCCGGAAACAAAAACCAGGGAAGAAGTTTTAGAAAAGTTTTTGCTGTATGCTCGGTCGCAAATTGAAAAAGGTGTTCCGCCAAGTTTTCTGCGCAAGCCTCTTATGGGGCTTTTTCACGGGATGCCGGGTGCAAAAAAGTATAGGGAAGCTATTTCCATTCTTTCTTTTCATTGATAAAAACAATATCGCTGAGTGCGTTTGCCAAACTCTGGCAGCCATCGCCGCTCAAAGCGCAGGTTTCAATAACAGCCTGTTTGTGCTTTGCGAATTCTTTTTTCGCTTTTGAAATATCCAAATCGCTTTTATTTAGCGCAACCACGAATTTTTTCTCAAGCAGCTTGGGATGAAACGCTTCCAATTCTTTTTTCAACAGGCAAAACGCTTTCCACGCATTTGCTTCAAAACCATCTATCACAAAAAGCAAAGCACGGGTTCTTTCAATGTGTTTCAAAAACCTGTGCCCCAAACCTTTGCCATCGCTTGCGCCTTCAATAAGCCCCGGAATATCCGCCACAACAAAGCTTTTCTTTTTGCATTGCACAATGCCAAGCACCGGTTCCAAGGTTGTGAAAGGGTAGTCTGCGACTTTTGGTTTTGCGCTTGAAATTTTGCGCACAAGCGAGGATTTTCCTGCATTGGGAAGGCCAACCAAGCCAACATCTGCCATGAGTTTAAGCTCAAGATTCAAAATTCTTTTTTCTCCGGGCTTGCCGCTTGTGTGTTGCCTGGGAGCACGGTTTGTCGCGCTTGTGAAGCGTGAATTTCCAAGGCCGCCTTCGCCGCCTTGCGCTGCCATCCATGCAGAGCCGCTTTCAGTTAAATCCGTTAAAATTCTGCCTTCGCCATCTCTCACTATTGTTCCTCTGGGCACGTCAACGTAAATGTCTTTTCCGGAACGTCCCGTGCGGTTTGCCGCCTCGCCGGATGCGCCGGCTTCTGCGGCGTATTTATAAGCGTTTCCCATGTCTAAGAGCGTGGTGTATTGCTCGTTTGCCCGCAAATAAACGCTGCCTCCGTCTCCTCCGTCTCCTCCGTCTGGGCCGCCGAGCGGCACATGCTTTTCCCTGCGGAAACTGCAAATTCCGCCGCCGCCTTTGCCGGAAATTACCTCAATTTTTTTTTCGTCTAAAAACATTCCGGTGATTTTTCCACAAATTTGCCATGTTCAACTGTTATTAATCT
>WQTK01000060.1 GCA_009786285.1 Candidatus Fibrimonadales bacterium
AACTCTACCCAAGATGGAATACAGGCTGCTACAGACTTGAATATTTCCAACGCGACCATCAAAGTCACGGCAGGCGGCGGCAGCAATGGCACCGCAAGAGCTACCAACGACCCCAGCTCCAAAGGCATAAAAGCGGTCAAAAACGTACACATAAAATCCGGCACAATAAACATCGATAGCAAAGACGATGGCATTCACGCAGACGAAGGCCTGATAATAGACGGCGGCACAATAACCGTAGCTACCAACAGCAGCATGGGCAGCGGCGGAACCGGTGGTTTTGGCGGCTGGGGCGGCACAACTTCAGCAAATGGCGGTGACGGTCTCCGAGGCGCAAGAAGCGTAATAATCAACGATGGCAACATTGACATAACAAAATCCTACGAAGGGATAGAGGGCTTCAACATAACCATAAACGGCGGTACAATCAAGGTAAAGAGCTCTGATGATGGCTTCAACGTATCTGATTATGCCAAGTCTCCGGCCAATGGTTGCAGTGCAAACGCCATCTGTTGCGTTATAAACGGAAGTCTTATTGTAAATGGCGGAACGATTTATGTTGATGCGGGAACAGACGGGCTTGATTCCAATGGCGATATAACCATAAACGGCGGCACAATCGTGGTATTCGGTTCTGGCACCAGCAATTTTGAAGAAGCCATAGATGCGGATAAAGACATATTTTTTAACGGCGGCACTGTTATTGCGCTGGGCGAAGACAGCCAATGCATGCAGCATGCGCCAAAAGAGAGCAGCAAGCAACGCACCATTTTTGTTAAACGTAGCAGTGCCGTAGCGGCAAATACTATTGTCAATGTGACATCGGGCGGCAATCAGGTTGTAACTTTCAGAACCCTGCGCAACGCAACCCGGATTTTAATCACCAGCCCGCAAATAAATACGGGAACGCTTGAGGTTAGAACCGGAGGCTCGCATTCCGGAACCGAAAGCAATATGCGCATGTTTACAGGCGGAAGCTATAATTCAAGCGGCAGCACGCAGTTGGTGAGTTTTAACGTAAGCAACATGGTGACTACGAACAATAACACTACTAACTGCAACTCGCCTCAAACCTTTAATTGCGGAACATCAACATCAAAGTAAGCAAGATGTATAATCTTTGTGATGCCCTAATTGCTGGGCTCCAGAGTTATTCGCTGAACTTCATTGTTTGAGGTGTAGTTTTCAATGAACAGATTTCTTTTGCCCGGAAACTTCGCGCTCAAAGAATCCCTTAATTTCGAGGCCTCGTAGTAAAATTCCGCTTCCGTGAAATTTCTGCTAGTACGGTAATAAACCGCATCTTCCGTAATTTCCACCCTCACGTTGTTGCCAAAAGTTTTTGCCAAGCTAGATAGCACCATTTGCGTTTTTACCGCCCTGTCGTAAGATGCTTTCGCTACTCTGGCCGCTGCCGTGTCCCCTTCTTGTTCAAGCGTTTCCGCAAGAGACTTCCAAGCTTCCGTATTGTATGAGTTCTTAACAAGATCCTGCTTTAATTCCTCTTTGTTTTTTGCTGGAGCACCGGATTCGGATTGGCCTTTTTGGGTAGCTTGCGCTGTGCTTGCCGCATTTGGCGTGCTTGCCGCATTGGGAGCTTGCGCTGCAGGCTGTTGCGCAACCTGCTTGGGCGCAGCTTGCTTGGGCGCAGCCTGATTAGGCGTTTTCTTTGAATCTTCGCGATTGGAAAAATAAATGGTCGAAAGTATAAGAAAAGCCAGGACGGAAAATATTATCAATAAAAAACGCCATTGAAATTTTTTTTCATCTTCTTTTCTGGGAATATTCGCCGTTTTTTGGTTTTCAGTTTGCCTTCTGGCATTATCGGTTTTTTCTATTTCACACACGGCTCCCATTTTTTCAAGCGTGTTCTTAATAGCTTGCGCTTGCTCTTCGCCTGCAGTGGAGAGCACTTTAAACGGCGGGTATTTTAAACCCATGGAAATCTGATTAGCATCCAAGCCGGGCATTTTGCGCAAAATACCTTCCAGCGCAGGCATGTCATTCTGCGCATTTATTCCTTTTATTATCAAGTTATACACTTTCTATAAGTTAGAAAATCCTTCTTCCAATGCTTCCAAAATATCGTCTATATGCTCAATGCCTATGCTCAGGCGCATGAATTCGGGTGTTATGCCGCTTGTGAGCTGCTGCTCCTTGGAAAGTTGCGAGTGGGTTGTGCTTGCTGGGTGGGTTATAAGGCTTTTGGTATCGCCAATGTTCGTCACGTGAGAGAACAGAGGCACATTTTCGATAAATTTTACCGCACTGTCGTATCCACCTTTCAAGCCCATAGCGAGCGTGCCGCCAAAGCCGTTTTTGAAATATTTTTTCGCAAGCTCATAACTTGGGTCGTTTGGAAGGCCGGGATAGCGAACCCATGCTACTTTCGGGTGCTTTGAAAGCCACTCCGCTACTTTCAGGTTATTCTCATTGTGGCGAGCCATGCGTAGAGGCAAAGTTTCCAGCCCAAGCAGGAATTGCCAAGCGTTATCCGGCGAAAGAACCGCACCCAAATTGCGAAGCGGTACAAAACGCATGCGCACGGCGAACACTATGGGTTTCAAAGCTTCCGGCGCATCAAATGCCCAGCGAATATCGTGGTAGTTTTTGTCCGGCTCGGTGAATATGGGATGTTTTTCCCAGTTGAATTTTCCAGAATCGGTGATTATGCCGCCCACGCTTGTTCCCTGGCCGCCCATCCATTTTGTGAGCGAGTTCACCACAAGGTCTGCGCCGTGTTCAATGGCTCTGAACATACACGGGGTTGTGTAAGTGGAATCTGCGATAAGCGGAATTCCATGTTTATGCGCTATGTCTGCAATCGCTTTGAAATCCGGTATTTCCAGCCCCGGGTTGCCTATTGTTTCTAAATAAAAAGCTCTGGTTTTAGGGGTGATGGCTTTTTCAAAATTTTCAGGTTTGCTTTGGTCAACAAATTTCACATTTATGCCGAGCGCAGGCAGAATGGCATCAAACTGCGTGTAAGTGCCGCCGTATAGGTTGCTTGCGCTCACAATTTCATCACCTGCCTGAGCAAGGTTTATTATTGCGTAGAAGATTGCAGACATTCCGCTTGCAAGAGCAACGGATGCCGCACCGCCCTCAAGAGCGGTAACCCTGTTTTCCAGGATTTCCGTAGTAGGGTTTGTCAAACGTGTGTAGATGTTGCCGAGTTCTTTAAGGCAGAACAGATTAGCGGCGTGTTCGGCGCTTTTGAACACGTAGGCGGAAGTTCTGTAAATGGGAACAGCGCGCGCAGTAGTTGCGCTGTCCGGCTTTTCCTGCCCAGCGTGGACGGCTAGGGTTTCTAGGCGATAATTTTTCATGTGTAGTAAGATAGAAAATTACTATATTCAGAATTATGAAAGCAGTCATTTTTGCAGGCGGTTTTGGTACACGATTTTCCGAAGAAACGGAATTTCGCCCCAAACCTATGATTGAAATCGGAGACAAGCCGATTTTATGGCATATAATGAAAATTTACTCCTACTATGGATTCAACGAATTCATAATATGCTGCGGATACAAGTCTTATTTTATAAAAGACTACTTTTGCCACTACTATATGCACTCCTCCGATGTAACCATAGACTTAAGCAACAACAATTTGACATACCACAATTCCAATTCCGAACCTTGGAAAGTCACCCTTGTGGATACGGGCTTGGAAACCAT
>WQTK01000061.1 GCA_009786285.1 Candidatus Fibrimonadales bacterium
AAATTTACAACGGCATAAATTTGCAGGCAACAAGTAATGCTACGGTTGAAATTTTCAATCTGAAAGGAAATTTGATTAGTAGGCAAAGTTTTGACAGCGGTGTTTATACTGTGCCGCTTGGGCATTTGCCAAAAGGAATGTATATTGTAATGGTGAAATTCGATAGTGAGAAACAAATTTTACGTGTGGCGGTGAGGTAAACAATGTCAAAATATACAAAGGAAAATCGTACGAGTAATAATGTACTTTTTGATAACAAAAAAGAGTCAGAATCCATTATTGAGTTACAGCTTTGTCATAGTCCAGCCTTTTGCCTGCCTGGATAATCACATTTCCGGCAGAGGCCTTACCAAAGCCGTGAAGTCAAAATATCCCCACATTCAGGTGTTAAGCTTGGATTACGACCCTGACACAAGTTTTGCCAACATAGAGAACCGTTTGCAAATGCTAATAATCAACGCAAAGCTGGCTTATACGCGCTTAGAGCTTAGCTAAAGAATTACGAGCACGAGGGTAATTTGCATTCTGTGCCGCTGTGGATGATTGGACAATCACGACTCAGCTTCAAATAACTGAATCCCCTGCAGGCGGGCAATCGCAATGCCGTAATTTGTTATGGGCGTGCCTTGGCGCTTTGCCTCTTCTATTCGCGATAACACATATTTGCGGTTGAACATGCAAGCTCCGCAGTGAATAATCAAATCGTATTTTGTCAAATCCGCAGGAAAATCCGAGCCGCTCACTACCGTTATCAATGAAGTGTATTTCTTCAACATATTGGGAATCTTCACCCTTCCTATATCCTCCTCAAGCGGCACATGGGTACAGGCTTCCGCAATCAAAACACGCGAATCTTTTGTTAAACAGTCAATGGCTTTCGCTCCGGCTAAAAAAACTTCAATATCGCCTTTGTATGCGGCAAAAAGCACGGAAAAAGAAGTTAGCCTGCTCTCCTTTGGTTTTTTCTCATATGCTATTCTGAACACCTGCGAATCGCAAATTATCAAACTCGGAGCTTTATTGAGCGCAGCCAAAGTCTCATCCATTTTTTCCGCTGTGCAACTCACAACTACGCATTTTTTATCCAGCAATTCACGAATGGTTTGCGATTGCGGCAGAATAAGCCTTCCCTTGGGAGCCTGCTTGTCTTGAGGCATAATAAGCATAACTATATCGCCTTCTTTGACCATATTTTCCGTGATTTCCAAGTCCTTGCCATTCGGCGTGTTTTCAATCAGCGCATTCCGGAGTTCTTCAATATTGTGCTTTTTCAAAGCGTTTACAACAACAGCATTCTCATTTGCGATTTCATTTATTTTGAGAACAATTTCTTTTGCGTTGTTGTTTTCCATGTCATTTACAACAATAATAACCTTAATATCTTGCTTTCTAAGCTGGCGAACCCAAGAGAGGCCCTCTTTTACATCCGTGTCTGCGAACATTACAATTGCCATGTCCGTTTTTTTTGTTATCTCTTTTGTTTTTTCAAAGCGCATGGCCCCCAAGTTTCCAACGTCGCCAAAACCTGCGGTATCTATAAACATAACAGGCCCAATGCCGTTGATTTCCATAGCTTTGTAAACGGGATCCGCAGTAGTCCCCTTTTCCGGGGAAACAAGCGCCGCCTCTTGCGAGGCAAGCGCATTAAGCAGCGTTGATTTGCCGCTATTTACTTTGCCGAAAATGCCTATATGCAGCCTGATATTTCACTCACTTGCAGCCACCCGCAGGGCAAGGTGCCGGCACAAATGTGGAATTACCAACTTTAGGATCAATAAACTGCGCATTGCTATAAAACGAAGCATCCAAACCCTTTGGAATTTCATCGTTGCATAGATTGCCGCAAGCGCCAGTAAACGTGCTGCTATTGTTGTCAGTTTTTTGGAACATTCTGAAATCTCCTCTCTCATATCCCATAAACGAATTATGGCTGAAAGAAGGATTAGAACCATCCGTAACATTGTACAAATACTCGGCTGTGTATCCGCTTGAATGCGTTACCCGAAGGAATGTGTTGTTGACTGTAAACCAAGTACCGTTGGCGAGCATGGTTCGGCCTGGGCCGCCAGCGCTGTTGTCATTGACGGTGAATCGGAATTCATCGGCGTCCACATCTTTTCTGTAGTGATGTACGCTGCCAACGTTATGCTGGAACCAGCCTTGGCTTGGCCCGTCCAGCAAACGGGCGTCTTGCTCGGTTTTTGGCGGATTGGTCATATCAACCATTTTATAGTAAGTGGCAAAATTCGCCTGAGCTTTGGCCAAATCCTCGCCGCTCTGCAAGTTAGCAATGGTAGGTTTATCCACGTGGTCAGCTTCCACCCTCTCTATTCTGCCGGTAAAGTCGGCAATAAGCGAGCCGTTCTCTTCGTCAAGGAAAATATACGCATATCTTTTGGCAGAGCCTGAGTTCGGAACAAACACAAAGGTGATGTTGTTTGAAGTGAACCATTGGCCATTAGTGCTGCCAGATCTCGCTGTGCCGTCTTCCCAAACCATGAGGTCAATGCCATAATAAGCCGTAGCTCCCTGAGACTTCCATTTGGCATTGCTGCCCGTGACCCAGCGCATATCGCGATAAGAATTTTCCGGTTCTCCGCTCATGTGCGGAGCATGCAAATCGCACGGAGAAACATAGTCTGGCGGATATGCCACGTCTGCAGAAAGGGTCAAGCGGAGCGCAGGGCCAATGCCCTCTATTGAACGGATAAGGCGGCCTGTTATGTTATCGCCGGTTCCCTGTGCATCGCGACGTGTCTTTTGCGTATGTCCACCGGAACCTACGGGGTCAGTCCCGCCCGAATGCGAAGCGTTCCAGGAGTTATACGCCCACTCTTCGGTACTGTTCATATTGCTCATGCCCGAACTGTTAGGCTTTTTAGCGGCATATTCCCATTCCGCTTCCGTAGTCATACGATAATTTTTGCCTGTCAAGTTACTCAGCTTGCAAGCGAATTCCATGGCATCATACCAAGTCATGCTCGTGTGGGAGTTGTTTGGCTGGCACATATAACCGGAACAGGTTTTTCCCATCACCGCATTGTAAAGACCCGTTGTCACCTCGGTTTTTGCGATGAAATAATTGCTGACTGTCACGCCAGATACGGCTTTTGTATTAGCCGGGCAACCGCTTGCCGCCTCGCACCCAATGGTAAATGTGCCGCCGGGTATGCATATCATATCAAAAGACACGCTGCCTACGGTTTCCGTGAAATCTTTGCATTGCAGAGCCTCGAATTTTTTAAGTTCAAAGTTTTCTTCGCCGTTTAGCCCGGCATCCGGAGAGAATTTGCGCGCTTGAGTTGTATATCCATCCGCAGAAACGGTTATAGTCCATTCGCCATAGTCGCCCGGTTTTGCCAGAACAGTTTTTGACGTGGAATTGCTAAACAATGGAGCGTCGATTTTCAAAACGCCGCCTTTATGAGCGATTTTTGTTGTAGAGAACTTACTTTTTACCAAGTAAATTCCCGCAGGAAGATTGGTGTTGTTCTGCACTTTGTTTCCTTTTATGGAATACAAAGCAATTGCCGAATTCTGGCTGGATTGCAATCCCTGTGGCAATACTGCTGTGGTTCCGCCAACATTTATGGTGCCGCACGAAGCAGTCATGCCTGCGCAATCACCTCCTGAAACTCTGGTGGCTGTAACTTCCTGAACTCCGTTAGCAGTTGGAGTGCGATTTGCCGGCACCCATG
>WQTK01000062.1 GCA_009786285.1 Candidatus Fibrimonadales bacterium
AGATAACGCAGTTCCCGCAAACGCAGAAAGCCAAACGCCGGAGACGAAAGTTGACGATGATGCTCTGTTTGGCGATGACCCCGACAAGGTAAGGGAGCAGCTAAAGAACGTCAGCCACGACAAGCCGTTGACTAGGCAGGAGAAGAAGGAGGAAAAGCTCAAGGAGAGGCTAGGCAATGAATATGCTCCGCCAACAGACCGTGTTTTGAAAAAAGAACTCGGCTTGACTTCCGCTGATATAAAGAAGCTACAAGAGGAAAGCTTGAAGCACAAAGAAACAGCGGAGGACAAAAACGCATCCGAAGCCGAGCGTGCCATAGCCAAATATAAAGCGGAGCTAAGCGAAAAGGAAGCTGATGCCAAATACCGCCAATATCTGGAAGAGCTAAGAACCGAGTTTTCGGAATACCAGGACAAAAACCCCGAATTCAAAGCGCAATCAGAATTCTACTCTTCGAAATTAAATGCCCTTGAGCATACCCACGACATACAGAGAGCCATGATGGACAGGCCGGACAGGATTCAGCTTATGCAGGCTTTGTACAAGGCATTTGATTATACGGATGAAAAAACAAACGTAAATAACTGGGAAGCGTTCGCACGCCTAAAACCAGAGCAACAGATAGAGCAACTGAACACGTTTCTTTCAATGACCGCAAATACGGCGCAACGGAGAGTAAAACCAGCAGCCCCGAACGTGCCGGCGAATATTCCGCAGCCAGGCAATGGAATACCGGCAGCAAGCAACGGCAAATATGACATGAACAATGCTGATGACGTGAGAGAATATCTTGCGTCGCAAAGAAGGAGGGGGTTAGCATGAGCGCGAACAAACCAACCAATCCGCTGCCCCAGCCAACGAATCCACCCGATCCAAAGTGCGAGCATTGCGAAAAGCTGGAAGCCAGATTTAATGCCTTGATTGAGGAAATGAAGCGGGTTGAGGTAATTAGCAACCCTAGAGCTGACAGGGCTATATGCTGGAACAAGATTAAGTACCCAAATGGCTAAATTCCAGATCAGCCCGCAACAGGGTCAAATGCTCCTTAGCGGCAAGCCGTTCAATGCCATGATGTGCGGCAGAGGATCGGGCAAGACTCTAACGCTTGCCGCGCTTATGCTGCGTTCAATCAAAGACGGCGATGATCATATACACACTGGCCCCACGCACAGCCAGGCTTCCGAAGCTATAGACCAGCTTAGGGAAGTTCTTGCGAGCGAAGGGCTTGCGCTGCAAAGGACGGCAAAAGACAATGGCTATCACTGCAAAGAACTAGGCGATGGCCGCATACGATGTTTTTCCGGCGTGAAGGAAAATAATCTGCGCTCGAAGAATTGCAATATCCTTACCATGGATGAGGCGGCTTATTGCACGCAGTCTTTTTTCAAGAATATTGCATACCCATGCCTGCGCAAAGGCTCGTTGTCCGGCAGAACGCAGGCATATCTTGCCTCTTCTCCGCTTGGCCCTGAAAACTGGTTCAGCGATTACGTGAAGCAAAATGACGGAAGCTCTGATTTCCTGTTTGTGCACAGCACTTACAGGGACATTGCGCATTTGCTGAAACCCGATGGCTCGCCAGCTTTGACGGAAAACTGGATGAAAGGCATAGAATTGCTGTACAAAGATGAAGACCAGCTAATAGTTGATCGCGAGCTGAACGGCCTTGTAGTATCCAATGTTTCAGATGGCCTGTTCGTGAACCTGCTGAAAAATTTGGTTCCCAATGACAAGCCTGTAACATACGGCAGAATCTGCGTGGGCGTTGACATAGCCGATGAAGGCGATTACACTTCGGCAACCGCCAGAACGGACAACAACATACTGCTCATAGACAAGGAAAAAACGAACCCTGACACATTGCGTCCGTTTTTGCAAAAGTTTATAGCTAGACTGGGAAAAAAGCCGGATATTATAAACTATGACGCTTCCGGCCTAGGCAGGTATGCCAAAGCGTCATTTGACGGGCTTGCAAATATGGTTCATCCTATAAAATTCGGCGAATCCGCCATACGGAAGGACTTGTACGAAAAACGCCGGGCAGAGCTTTACGATGATTTCGCCAACTTTTTGAGGGACAAGGTATATGTGTGCCCCCATGCCATGCCGTTCATCAGGGAGCTTAAAGATGACCTCAAATACGTGCGCCGCTTGCCGGATAATAATAAAATGTGCCTTATTCCCAAAAAGGATATAAAAAAACTGATAAAGCGCAGCCCGGACGTTGGGGACGGCACGGTATTGGCGTTCGCAAAGACGAATGCGCAAAACTACGAGAGCATAGTAAAAAAAGCCGCCAGCATGGGGCATTTCTGAAAAAAAATCGCAAAATAAATTTTTTTTGAAAAAAATATGCGGTTTTTTACTATGTATGTACATAAGCACGATTGTTCATAAGAGACTTAAGTCCGTTCTGCGTTTAGTTCACTCGTGCCGATAGCCGACAATAGTCCGTTCTGCGTTGACACCCAAACACGCTATCTCATCAACCAAGCTTAAGCGATGCTGTGCGCAGCCTTGCTTCGGCATAACTTTATGGAGTTTACTATGGCGCAAGCTGTATCAAACATGACCGGCACTGTTAAAGCAGTTTTAGCCGGAGAAATTCTCACGGAGCGGACTGTTCTTGATGAAAGAATAAATCTGCAATACAGCAAGGACATGGCGGCTGGCGATGGAGCCTCCGCCAATGTCACTTGCTCCGGCTTCGTGCAGGAAGTGGAAGGCGATTTGGATACCTCAAGCTTTTCCAAAATCAAGAACTACACATTCCCGGTAACGCTGAATAAATACAGCACGCCAGGCAGAGGCGCGAATCTTGACCTTTCCACAGTGGTAAAGGATTTCAAGCAGCAGATAAAAGACCCTGTTGTCATGCCGCTTGTCGCAGGCACGAATCGCAGAACGGCAAAAGCGGCTATAGGCGGCATATCAATGGCGTTTAAAACCGGCGACGGCTTTGCTGATGCCAACAGCTTGTATGAGTATGTCAACTTGGCAATCGGAGCGGTCAGGGCGCAGAGAGGAAACGGCCCAATTACAATACTAGGCTCTCCCTTGGCTTTAGCCAAGCTCCGCAACGACCAGAGAAACTGGCAGAGCGGCAACCAAGCGACCGCATACAAAGAAAATGCCGATATTGGCAGATATGCGGGAGCAGACGTTATAGAGTCTGCCGATGTGCCTATAATCAAAACAGCGACAGGATCGTTCACCGGCGGCACTCTGGCAAACGGAAGCAATATTATAAGCGGCGTTACTATTACGGGTGGCCTTATTCCCGCCGGCACAATAATAAACACTGGAATTCGTGCTGTTGACCCGTTAACCAACCAGCCATTGCCCTATAACAAATTTGTTGTTACTGCACTAGACGCTACAACAGGCGACACCTCCATTGTACTTACGCATCCTGTTTTCACTTGGGTTGCGGGACAGAGCAACATACCAAACATTGAGCGCGTATCATCCCCCACTTTCTCCATTCAGCAGCCGGTTGACAATGGCGGCAGGATTATAGTGGTGTTCGCAAAGAATGCCATTTGGAAAATACGCAGAGAGCTCGTTTCTCCGAATGTCGGAACATGGGGCAATGCAGGAAAGGCGGGCCAGTATATGCAATACTGGGAACGCTCGGAGCTGTATAACAACGACTTGCTCGTGAGCGCATCCATACTGGAAGCTACCGGCAGCTTTGGATTT
>WQTK01000063.1 GCA_009786285.1 Candidatus Fibrimonadales bacterium
CCCAGATGGTCTCGCATATCATTTACACCATATTGGGCAGAAGGCGGATGCCACGCTCGCAATTCTGACAAGAGTCGAGCATATAAGCGTTGAGAACAACCTTATATGGCACCCAATCAGAGAAGGGTCAACGGTATCGCATGGCTCAGAGTGGTCCAAACAAGTGCGGGAATTTTGGAATGCAGTTGCAAAAGCACAGGGAGCAATGTAGTTATGAGTGATATTGTCGCAAAACTGTCAGGCCTGAATGCCTTCCGTTGCGGAACAGGCGCATCGGACAAACAAACAAAAGAAGCCGAACAGGCGTTATCACTTCGTTTTGCGGAGGAATACGCCCAATATATAGTTACCTATGGCTATGTTTCGTTTTTCGGCCACGAACTCACCGGCGTCTGCAAATTCCCTCGGCTCAACGTGGTGGATGTTACAGTTTCACAACGCAAAGTAAACCCAGCGGTTCCATCGGACTGGTACGTCGTAGAGGAGGCCAATATTGACGGCATTGTCGTTTGGCAATCAAGTGCTGGGGAAATATGGAAAACAGCGCCGGGGTTTCGACCTAACAAACTATGTGATTCGCTTTGCGAATACCTTGGCCGCGTTTCATAATCGCCAGAGTCCGCCCGGCTTCAAATCTGCGTTCCGTTGCCAGGGCCCAAATGGTGCACGAACATTTCCCGGGGTCCCAGGGCGCCTCCCTTCGTCCCTGCCGCGCCGCGTGTTCGAGTTCTTGAACACATAAAAACCATAAAAACTATGATACATAAGGCTTTCATGGTTGGCTGCGGATCTAGGATTCGAATCCAGACAAACAGAGTCAGAGGCATTTAATAAAATTTTAATGAGCTTTAACAATCTTAAATAATCCTTGATTATCAAGGGCT
This sequence comes from Candidatus Fibrimonadales bacterium, assembly GCA_009786285.1. Lineage (GTDB taxonomy): Bacteria > Fibrobacterota > Fibrobacteria > Fibrobacterales > Fibrobacteraceae > Fibrimonas. The sequence goes on from WQTK01000063.1 coordinate 885, forward strand.
TCGCGCGTTTCTGATTTCGTCTGCATTCGTATTTGTTGTTTGTTTTTCGGGGTCATAAACAACAAATAAACAACAAGAATCAACGCCGGTATTAACCATCCGCAGGGGTGTCGCTTGACGGGGCAGGCCCTATCAGTTTGGCGCAAAAACTCACTATCCGTTCAGCCTTGCGCAGGGCAGACGCCGTTTCTTCTTCGGTGATTTCATCATCGTCCGGATATCTCGCTTATGTTGCATAGGGCGTTAAATCTACACAGTCGTCTACAAATTCTCGGAACGAATTTTCTTGTTCCGCACAGAGCAAACACAGCTTACGGCAATCATGCGTAAAAGGAAACGCAAAATCATTCTGCGTCAAATATGCCTTCAGTGCTTTTTCTGTTGCCTGTTGGCATAGATAACAAATGATCTCTAACTTTTTGGGGTGGTAGTTCGAATAGAGATGCTTCGCCGTGTCCAAATCATCCTGCGCTCGGACAAGCCATTTATGCACCCAAGCCGCGTCGCTTGGCTCAGCTGATTGAGCTGCCTGCGAAAGGGCGGATAGCTCTATAGCGAGCAACCAAAGGCTTTTACAATGATCAAAATCTTTCAAATAATTAATAACATCCGCTGTCAATTCCCTCAACTTTATCATTGAGCCTACATAAGGATTGTCTTTGGGTATGAACAATGAGGCTGATCTATATTTCTCTTCCAAAATCTTTCTCTTGTATGCCAACAACAGGGTTTTACCCATTCCTTTTCCCGCAACAACAAATCGACGCTCCTCTTCACGAATAAACCTATTGATTATTTCGTTTCTATATAGAAAATTATCTTGTACTATTTGAAATATATTTCCGGCAGCTTCAGTAATCCATTTGCCGGATGTAACTTCATCGCTCATTGGCAATAAACTGTTCATATGTCGTTCCCCTCTTTTCTCTTGTTTCAACCCCTTTTATTATATTATATCACATATTTCAACTGTATTCAACATATGCGACGTCCTGATGCGCCCACAGGCCGCCCATCAGGATCCTCCAGCGCGTTTGCAGGAGGGGATAATTCAGCCTCGAATCCATAACCGCCCCTGGAATTGCCGACAACAGCAGGAACACGCACGTGAAAAAGGCCGCAAACGCTTGCATGGGGGTTTCCTCCTTGGCAATTTAAGATGAGTTGTATGTTCCGGATTTGCCGGTAAACACAATTATCATTTTATCACAGCCCCGGCGGAAAGTCAACGCAGCATCAGTAGGTATAACAAATAAGCTGCATTTCACAAGGTAAGCCTTGGCAAAAATGCAGCTTATATTTTGGTGGAAAGATATTATCCAAATCCGAACCGAAATCATCAGGAATATCCGTCAGCATGATGGTCTTTACGCCGTCCTTGTAGTTGAAGGTTACTACAATGCGATCATCATAGAGATAGACGGAATTGACGAAGCTGTCAATCAACCGCTTGCGATGCTCCAATTGCGACAAGTCCAGCGCTCGGAAGGCAAGCAGCCAGAAGCGGATTTTTTCTTCCGTCAGTACAGGATGCCTGATTTCCTCTTGCAGGAGAGAAAGCTCCAGCTTCTCTTTTTCGGCCTCCAGCGCGTCAAGCCGCTCTTTCGTTGCCCTCGCAAGGGCAGCGGGCGTTCGCGGAGTGGAAGGAGGCACAAGAACCCAAATAGACCCCAGGCAAAACGGCTGCGAGAACCCCGCAGCCGTCTTTTTTTATGTATTGAAAACCCCCAGCTATGCTGGGGGTCAACGCTTATAGCGACATTGAAAAAAAGCTCCTTTTGATGTAGAATAGCTTTGCGGTCTGCCAACTGCAAGAAGACACCATCAAAAGGAGGCCATTCGATTAGGGAATGACAGCAACAGTTTAGCACACACGACATGGAATTGCAAGTACCACATCGTGTTTGCGCCGAAATACCGGCGGCAAATCATCTACGGGAAGTTGAAAGCGGACATCGGAAAAATACTGAGGGAGCTTTGCGAATGGAAGCATGTGAATATTATCGAGGCGGAGCTGTGCAAAGACCACATCCACATGCTAGTAGAGATTCCACCAAAGATGAGTGTTTCGGGTTTCGTGGGGTTTCTGAAAGGGAAGAGCAGTTTGATCATCCACGAGCGGCATGGGAATTTGAAATATAAATACGGCAACCGAGAATTCTGGTGCAGAGGATACTACGTGGATACGACCGGAAAAAGCACGAAGCGCATTGCGCAGTACATCCAGAATCAGCAGAAGGAAGACCAAATGTCCGACCAGATCAGGCTAAAGGAATTTGAAGACCCGTTTACGGGTCGCAAGTAACAATCCCCTCGCAAGCGGCAGACCGCAAAAAGCGCCTTGAGGCGCCGCTAGTATAAGAGGGCTACGCCCGCATAAGAAAATCTACCGGCTGTGCCGGTAGATTTTTATCTGCCCAGTGGCAAGCAGGGTTTTAGGGACGAAGTCCCTAAGTTTGCCAAATGGTATCCATTTGGCGTTGCTTGCTGTTAGCAAGCATTTTGTGTTTGTCATGACAAACACGATGCTTGTTCTACTAGCGATGGCCTTTTGAACGTGTTGTGTTTCGGTGCCGTTTTCGCGGATTTTCTGCCCTGTAAGCCACGCCAGAATCAAGGGCAAAGTAGATTTCCCCTTACGGGCCCGCGAGCTTGCAGGATAGAGGCTTTCCTCGGCAAACGCACCTTTCATCTATGCGTGGGTTTCCCATACACCTGCCGCGGTGACGGCGTGCCGCCGTATCCCTGCATTGCTTTGGGAACCAAAGCAATCCGGGAACCGCAGCAGGTGTAACACACTAGACTTTCTTGCGAAAGTCGTGTGGC
>WQTK01000064.1 GCA_009786285.1 Candidatus Fibrimonadales bacterium
TTTTACCTCCAGCCAACGCCCCATAAAAGTCCACTGTCTGCTTCGCTATGCTCTTCCAACTGAACTCGGACAAAGCCCGCTTCCTCGAAGCCTCGCCCATTTTCTTGGAAAGATCAGGGTTTGTGAGCAGCAAATTGAGCTTTTCAGCAAGCTCAGTTTGGAATTTTTCAGGATCGTCCGGCGAAAAGTCTAAATCTGATTTATGATCTAAAGAGACTAAAAATCCAGTCTCGCCCTCAACGATTATTTCCGGGATTCCGCCAACTCTGCTGCCAACAACTGGAGTCCCACATGCCATCGCTTCCAGATTTATTATGCCAAAAGGCTCGTAAAGCGAAGGTGTTGCAAATACTGTAGAATGGCTGTAAAGAACCCTTAGCTCCTTGTGGTCAAGCATCTCTTGAATCCAGATTATGCCATTTCGTTTTTCTTTTGCCTTTGCTATTAAATTTTTGCATTCTTCCGCAATCTCCGGAGTGTCCGGCGCACCGGCACATAACACAATTTGCGCATTTTCGCTGATTTTCGGGATAGCTTGGATTAGTTGAGAAATGCCTTTTTGCCTTGTTATTCTGCCCACAAAAAGCACAAAAGGTCTTTGCGGATCAATGCCATATTTTTTCAAAATCGCTTCGTCAAAGGTCGGTTGGTAAAATTCAGGGTCTATGCCGTTGTAAATAACTCTTACTTTTTTCTCATTAACTCCGTAAAGATTAATCACATTTTGCTTCATCTTTTCGCTAACAGCAATAACTCCATCTGCGTTCTGGTATGCAGTGCGCTCAATCCAACAGCTCATGGCATAGCCGCCATTGCCGAGTTGCTCGGCTTTCCAAGGGCGGTGAGGCTCAAGGGAATGCGTTGTTAGCACAAGAGGAACCTGGTACAGGCGGCTCGCCAGCACTCCGGCAAAGTGAGAATACCAAGTGTGGCAATGCACAATGTCTATGCCACGCATTGCACATAGCCATTGCAGATTGGTATCCAGAGGCTCAAGAATTTTCTTGAATTTTGGGTCTTCCGGCTCGGCACACGCACGAGCAGGGGAGTCTGCAAAGCAATGCACGGATATTTCGCACAGATTTTTCAGTTCTCTTGTCAAAAAATCAACGTGTATTCCTGCTCCACCGTAAATATTTGGCGGAAATTCATTTGTCAGTATCGCAACTTTCATATTACCTTGTATCCCAGGGTTTCCAAACGATTTTCAAGCTGGTCTTGCATTAAATCATTTTCGGAAAGCCACTGCCGCTTTTTAGCGGGGTAGTCTTTGCGGAGCGGGTGTCCTTCAAATTCAGCATGATTTAATAGCCTTTTTAAATTAGGGTGTCCTTCAAAAACAATTCCGAACTGGTCCCAAACCTCTCGCTCTAGCCAGTCTGCGATGGGGCAAACCTTGCTCAGAGTTGGGATTTTTTCGCCTTCGTCAACCAAAACCTTGAAACTCCGGCGTTCCATGGTCTTCATGTTTTTAAACTGATAGATAACGCCAAAACGCTTGCCTTTGTGGTTTTCCATGCCAAGATAATCCACGCCAACGATATCTATTAGAACTTCGTTTGCTTTTACTTCTATATTATCCATTTTTCCAGTCCCAGTTTTTGATGTTTTCCCACTGTTCTTTCAATTTCTTTTTTCTGTCTTCCATATATGATTGATTTTTGACTTTTTCCTGCAATTCCAGCATTGCGTCAAAGAATGCCTCGGGCCGGCTTGGGCAGCCTCCTATATAAACATCAACGGGGATTATGCGGTCTATGCCCGGAACTGTGCAGTAGCAGTCGTAAAAGCCGCCGGAGCAGGCACAAGCTCCCATTGAAATGACCCATTTTGGTTCCATCATTTGCTCGTAAATGCGTTTCAATATGGGTGCCTGTTTGAATGTAATTGTGCCGGAAACGGCCAAAACGTCCGCTTGCCTTGGCGTGAACCGCACAAATTCCGAACCCAGCCTTGAAAGGTCGTAGCGTGCGGATTCCGTGGACATAAATTCAATGGCGCAACAGGCCGTTCCGTAAGGAAACGGCCACAAAGAGTGCAGACGACCCCAGCTAACCAGCTCGTCCAGTTTACCGGCAAAAAATCCCGGATTTGCGTTTGGCATAAGTTAAACCTCTTTGGGGAATGTAGAAAATTTTTTCAGAATTTGCAGATTACTAACTTATATTACCATGAAAGAGCCATTTTTAGAACCGATTTTGCGCAAGATGCGCATTGCGAGGGTTCTGCCGGTACTTAGGCAGTTTCCTGAGTGCAAGCTTTTGGATGTTGGCTGCGGCTGGGAGGCGAGGTTTGGGAAAGTGGAGCACAGGTATTTTCAGCTTTGGATGAATAATTTTTTTGTGGCATATATAAATTAGTGATCTCGCCAGTCCCGAAAAAATGTACAATTAGTTAAGCCGGCCTATTTAACAATTCTCAATGTTTTTCCCGAGATGTTTGCCAAATATACTCCGTGTGGCAAATGAGCGATTGAAATTTTTTCACTCGGTAAAACGGTGCGTTCCATTAGAGTTTGACCTTTTAAATTAAACAAACGTAATTTTTGGGCTTTGGCAAGTCCTTGAATTTGCAAACTTTCCATGCTGTAAGTTAGCGGAATTGCTGTTATATCGTCACCGGGTTTATCATCTTCGTTCGGTTCATCATCCTTTTTCCATTCAAAAACAGGAAATCCCTGATTGATATTTTCTGTATCTGGCAACCAAGTGGCATATTGTTCGCCTAGAGAACTGTTTAGAATATCTATAAAAGAGGCGTTTTGCATTTCTTCAGCACTCATTCCGGTAATTATTTCTTCTAGAGCAAAAGCTGCATATCCTACTCCTGCGCTATAACCTTCTGTATTCCAGTAGCTGTTTATTATTGAATTTTGATTATATCCAGCCAAACTTCCAATTTTCGCAGACGGAGGTTGCTCTACATTTGCTACGCTATTTGAATAGCTATTTATCACACTGCCATCATTAGTTCCTACTAAGCCGCCAACAGCATCTCCACCCATTGTAGCGATAGAATAACTGTTTGCTATAGTGCCAAAATTGTATCCTACAATGCCGCCGCCATTAAATTGCAAAATAATTATTTCTCCGGAAAATGAGCAATTCAGTACCGTGCCCATAATATTTCCGCCAACAATGCCACCGGCACTTATGTTAGCAGTAATGCTGGCTTTTTCAATGGTTGTGTTTTTTATCACGCCATCTTTAAGAGTGCCAAACAATCCGCTGCCAATGCGATTGCCATCATTAATGTATAATCCTGTGATTTTATGGAAATTACCATCAAAAGTTCCTTTGAATGAATATGGGTCAAAGCTTTCAATAGTTGTGGATCCTTCTGATGGCGCAACTCGTCCTATGGGGATCCATCCTTTGCCTTCGTTAAAATCCACTCCGTAATTTGAAAGGTCTATATTTGCGGCTAGAGTGATGGTTTTCCCAGCAAAAGATTCTGTTGCGTCATTTACAAGCTCAGCCAAGCCAGCCAGTTCGTCTGCAGTGCGGATTGTAAAGCCGGTTTCTGTGGCGTAATACCATGATTTGTCTGCGGCTCCCCATACGATTGAAAGAGCTAAGGCTAGAGAAAGGCATGACTTTGGCATAGTAGTAATATAGAAATATTGATGGCTGTTTTGTAGTTTTTGAGTTATAGGCTAGGAATAGTGAACGAGGCGGAGATTAGGGACCACAAGCAGTATTTTAACAAGAAGGATTTGGCGGATATTTTTTCTGAGGCGGGGTTTGG
>WQTK01000065.1 GCA_009786285.1 Candidatus Fibrimonadales bacterium
TGATATATCTGGCATATAAGGAAAATAGAAAACTGCTACCTTCCCAATATCTCCAGCACCCTGCTTACTCTCGAGTTGCTTTGGGCAAGTATCGCTGTTGCGGCCTGCTGCTGGATTTGCGCAGTTAGCAGAGCGGTGGATTCCTTTGCAAAGTCCGTGTCTTTGATTTTGCTCACATGATCGTTTGAGGTTATCTTTCTCTCCTCCAAATCATCAATATGCCTTTCAACCCTGTTCACCAAAGAACCCATGTAAGAACGAATTGTGCTAAGAGAAGTAATCGCGCTATCCAAATCGTCTATGGCTTTGGTCGCGCCTCCTTGATAGGTCAGGCTAAGAATGTTCAGGCCAAGAGTTTCTGCGGAAAGCTCCGGAATGGAAACTTTTATCTGGTTTGAGTCGTGGTATTGGCCGGGGTTTTTGCTAGGGTCTCCTACATACAAAAGAGAATCTTGATACTTGTAGGAACTTCTGGTATGGCTTACGCTAGAGCCTATATGCAAAACTCCGTATCCCTGATCGCCAGTAAAAGAATCGCCTTTTGTACCGAAAATCTGCTTTGAATTGAAAGTTGAGCCGGCAGCAATACGGTCTATTTCTTTTAAAAGCGAAGAGGCTTCATCATTCAGATAATGACGCTCTGCGCTTGTTAAAGAATCGTTTGCGCTTTGCACGGAAAGCTCCTTGATGCGCAGCAAAATATTCTGCACTTCGCTGCAAGTTCCCTCCGCAATTTGCAGAAGAGCTGCGCCATCAGAAGAGTTTTGCCTCGCCTTTTCCATATTCCCTATTTCGGCAGTTGCGTTTTTCGCTTCGTAATTCCTAAAGGGGTCGTCTTTCGCATTGTTTATGCGGCTCCCAGTGGCAAGCCTTTCGGTTGCGCGCGTTAAAGCGTCGCTGTGCAAGCGCAGCTTGTTTTGGTATATCATAGACGAAACGCTGAACAAAGTGTTAGACATGGCTGCCTCCTATAAATAGTCCATCAAAGATCTTTGCATAAGCCTTGCGGCGGCCTGCAAACTTGCGTTGTAAACAGCGTCTGCCAGCGCAAACTGCGTAAGCGCATCTGCCAAATCAACATCCTCTATTCTGGATTTAACGTCGGTGTTGGCTGTGGTCAGGTCCATATTGCGGTCATAAACCGTTGCCAGCCTGTTCAGCCTTGCGCCCTCAATTGCCTGCTGCTCCAAATTTCTTTCGCGCCCGTTATTCAAATGCTCTATGCTTCTGTTTATTTGCGGCTGGTCGTTGTGCCAAAGCCCCTGCATAAAGCTTATTATTTCTTTAAAGGCATCCATTTCATTATTTTTTCCAAACAGATCGTCAGGATTGGCATTTATTTTCATGGTTATGCCGGTATCTATTTCCCTGAGAATTTCGCCGCTCATATCTATTGAATTGCGGTAAACATAATCAAATGAAATGGCAGGAACACTGTTGCCGTCAAATATGCGAATGGTGCTGCCGGTGTTGTCTAACACGGGGTTGCCTGCATTGTCTCTTTTTATTGTCTCTATCGCGTCTCCTGTTGTGGTATCGTAAAATAGAGCTTTTGCCTTGTCGCTTATAAGGGTTATTGTGCCGTTAACATAGTCCACTTCGTAATCCGAATTTAAATAATCCGGATGGGAGCTTGAAATGGAATCGGGATGGCCTTCGGGCAAATCCGCATATCTGTTCGGTTTTTCCATAAGCCCGTTCAATTGGATGGAACCGGGGATAATGCGCTGCGCATCCGGATTGTCGGGTGGAACTGCGTTTTGGTCCCAGTAATTTGAGTCGGTAATATTGATAGTTACAGGAGAGGCTGGGTCAAAATAAGTGGAATTTGGATCGGTAGGGTTATAGCCTGCTGGATTTAATGGGATGCTCGCATTGCTTGCGTTTAATCTGAGTTCAGCCTGCCCGGCTTTAATCTCATATGGAGGCATGTTTGTCCATTTGCCGCTGAATATATAATTGTCTTTGTGCTGGGTTTGCGCAAGGGAAACCATATGCTCCAAAAGTTCACGTATTTCCATGTTCGTGTACAATCTGTTCTGGTGTGTTTCGGTATCGTTTGATGCCTGAACCGCAAGCTCTTGGCAACGGGTAAAAACGTTGTTTATGCTGTTATGGGTGGTTTCCATAACGGTCATGTAGATTTCGCCATCATCCATGTTGATTTTTTGCTGCCCCAACGCGTTTAGGATAGTACCATAGTTAAGGCCATTTGTAAAGCCAACGGGGTTATCTGAGGGGCGATTTATCTTTGACTCGCTCGCAATTTGCTCTTGCAGCTTATTGAGATTGTTCCCGTTGCGTTGCAGGTAGCGCATCGTGGTATCATACATGGTTGTAAACGTGATTCTAGCCATATTTTTGTTACTTGCAAAAAGTGTGCCATATTTTACTATCTTCCGGGAATGCCTTTAAAAGACGTAAAAAAGATAATAGCCATTGCCAGCGGCAAGGGCGGGGTTGGAAAATCCACTGTTGTGGCTAATCTGGCCTTGGCTGTTGCTTTGGAGGGCAAGTCCGTTGGCGTTCTTGACGCTGATTTATATGGCCCAAGCATGGGGATAATGTTTAATTTGACCGGTAACGAGCTTCCAGTCTTTTCTCATGGCGTGCATGTTGCCTCTCTTGCGCAGTTGTTTCCGCCGGAAAAGGCCAATGCGTGGAGGGGGCCGAGGGCTGCGGCTCTTGTGAACAGTTTGCTAAATGTTGTGGATTGGGGGAGTTTGGACTTTTTGTTCATAGATTTGCCGCCCGGAACCGGCGATGTTCAGCTTTCCATTATTCAGGGCTGCAATCTTTACGGGGCGATTATGGTTTGTACCCCTCATGCGGTGGCTCTTGCGGATTGTTTGAAGGGCATTGATCTTTTCAGGGAGCTGAATGTGCCTATTCTGGGTTTAATTGAGAATATGAGCAGTTTTATTTGCGATGGCTGCGATAAGGAGCATTTTATTTTTGGCAAGGATGGCGCGAAAAATTTGGCGCAAAAGCTTGGCATTGAGCTTTTGGGCCAGGTTCCCATTGAGGCGTCTTTGATGGAAGGCGGCGAAAGCGGCCTGCCGGCGGTGCTTTCGAATCCGAACAGTGTTGGCGCAAGGGTGTTCGGGGAGCTTGCTTTGAAGCTGTCAAAATCGGAATAGCGAGATTCGAACTCACGACCTTCTGCTCCCGAAGCAGACGCTCTACCAGGCTGAGCTATATTCCGAAACTGGTTTTCTGCGTAAATTTAGCCGTTTTTGAGCGGTTTTCCGCAGCGTCATAATTTGTTAAAATCTATGTCACTGCAATTGTACCGCAACAAAAACCGCTATTTTAAGCAATTTCGTTGCAATATAGAAAATTCCGGAATGGCAGTGAATGTTTTTCCATTGTCTGAGCTGTAAGCGACGAGGTTGATGCTGCTGTTGCTTCTTTTGGCCAAATCTTCCGGAGACAGAACCAGCCTTGGATCATTCGCCATGTGCACCCACCACGAGCCTGTAGCCGGGTTGTGCTCCAGAAGCAGCTGGCCCGTCCTGATTTCCCCCTCACGCTTCAGCTTTAAAATCAGGTTGAAGAAATCTATAATGTACATTCCGGGGCATTTTATGTCGACTGCTCCCACAGCCAGAGGAACGGCGGGGTTTTCGCCGTAGAAATGGTCACTAGTACTGGACGGCCTTCCGCCTGCCTTTTGAATTGTCAAGCTGCTTGCCGCCGTTCTTATGCCGCCTGCTATCGTTACTGGCAGCTCAGCTTTCTCCCGCATGATTTCC
>WQTK01000066.1 GCA_009786285.1 Candidatus Fibrimonadales bacterium
CATGACAGGTTTCTAATTATAGACAGAGGCGAAGCTGTGTATCATATTGGGGCTTCTTTGAAGGACTTAGGAAATAAATGGTTTGCTTTTTCCCAAATGAACAAAGATTCGGTAGCAAATATTGTTGATGCGGTTGCGGGGTTGCTTTAGGCAATTCTGTGAATTACGGTTCAGACAAAAGGGAAAAAAGTTTCTATATTCCCCTTTGCAGAGGATTATTCATACCTACATTCCTGACGCCTCGGCAAAATAACCTTATTTTGGAGGCTTTATGGATAGCAATAAAATCCAGTTGTTTGAAAACAGAAAAGTTCGTTCTGTTTGGGACGCAGAAAAAGAAGAATGGTTCTTTTCTGTGGTTGATGTGGTAGCCGTGCTTACGGAGCAAGCTACACAGCGAGGCGCAACTTTCTATTGGGGAAAGCTGAAGCAACGATTAAAAGAAGAAGGTTCCGAGTTGTTGACAAATTGTCAACAACTGAAACTGGAAGCTGCCGACGGCAAAAACTACCTTACCGATGTAGCTACCACCGAGCAGCTTTTCCGCATAATCCAGTCCATTCCATCACCCAAAGCGGAACCATTCAAATTATGGCTCGCAAAAGTTGGCAACGAACGGCTAAATCAAATGCAAGACCCCGAAAAGTCAATAAAACAGGCAATGCAGGATTACAAGAATCTTGGCTATTCGGATAACTGGATCAACCAAAGATTGAAAAGCATAGAAGTTCGCAAAGAATTAACTGATGAGTGGAAAAACAAAGGCTTGAAAGAGGAAGCTCATTTTGCGGCATTGACGGATATAATAACCAAAACCTGGTCCGGCAAAACGACAAAGGAATACAAGCAATTCAAGAACTTGAAAAAAGAAAGTTTGCGGGACAACATGACAAATGCGGAGCTAGTGCTTAACATGCTTGCGGAAATTTCGACAAAAAGCATATCGGAATCGTCAAATCCAAAAACTATGAAAGAGCATAAAGTTGTAGCCAGACGTGGCGGTAACGTGGCCAAGGCGGCTCGCAAGAAGCTTGAAAAAGAAACCGGCAGAAAAGCGATTTCCAGTTTAAATGCAAAAACGGGAATTTTAACCACTAGCCGCTAGCCAAACCAACTGCACCTAAAATGCACGCAAAATTTTTTCGTCATCGTTTTTTGTGGACAATAAATATCGCCTTTGCTGTTTGTGAACAAGCAAGCACAACGCTGAGAAAATCAAGTAAATCCTTAAATCAAGTAAATCGGGGTTCAGACGTTTTAAGATTCTATGCCGCATTGCATTCAACACAATTCTGTAAATCCTGAAAATTCTGTGAATTCCGGTTCAGACGTTTTTCACATGGCGAAAGGGGCAACCACTCTACATCATCCCCGGAATTTTCAGGCCTTTTGTTATGGCTCCAACGCTTTCCTGATATGCATTGTCTTTTTTGGATATGGCTTCGTTGAATGCTGCCATAAGAAGGTCTTCCAATGCCTCCACGTCGTTTGGATCCACGGCAGACTGCGCGAGCTTAAGCTCGGTTACACTGCCGTTGCCGTTTAAGGTTACTTTAACCGCGCCGCCGCCGGCTTCTGCGCTAAAGCTCTGAGTCTCCAGGTTCTCCTGGGTCTTCTTCATTTGCGTTTGCATTTTCTGCATTGAGCGAAGCATTTGCTGCATGTCCATGTTCTTTCTCCTTTGTGCCGACAAATTTTGTGCCGGTAACTTTTAATCCCATATATTCTACAAAACTCGCAAAACGAGGATTGCTTTTTAAAACGTCTTCAAATGTTGATGCGGAAACTGCCTGCTGCTGAACCTGTTCCTGCTGAATCGGTTTCGGTTGAACCTGTTCCGGTTGAACCCGTTCCGGCTGAACCCGTTCCTGCTGAATAGGTTGCGGTTCCGATTTTTTTTTGGTTTTCCTCTTTCCGAGGAGCGACCGGAGCAACTTTTTCCATGTTCTCTACTTTTTCCAGTGCGTCTTTTATATTTGCCACTCTGTCTAGCCATGCGATTTTCGCAAATTCCGCCTCTGCCAGCAAACGGGGATTCAACCCGCGCCTTGCGGAACACTTTTCGTTCAGCTCAGTTATAATTTTTGCGATTCGCAAAATATCGCCTTGGTCAAATTTTGGAGCCAGGTCTTTAAGGTTCTTCAAGCTGGCTTGGGATATTTCAAGCTGCTCTGCGGAAAGCCCGATTTTGGCGTAAAGAAAATTGCGCAAAAATCTTGTGAAGCCGTCTAAGAACACTTGTACTTCCACGCCTTGAGACATAGCGTTTTCCAAAACGGCAAAGCTGCCTTTTGCGTCGTGGGCTTCAAAAGCGTTTACAAGCTCAAAATAAAGCGAGTTAGACGGAATGCCAAGCGAGTTTTGCACGGATTGCGTTGTTATTGTTTTTCCGCTGTAGGCAAAAACCTCGTCAAAAATTGTTAGAGCGTCGCGCATTGAGCCGTCTGCTTTTTCTGAGATTATGGAGAGAGCTTCCGGTTCTGCCTCTATGCCTTCCTGCTCGCATATATAGGCGAGTCTTTTTGAAATTTGCATGGGGGAGAGTCTTTTGAAATCAAAACGCAGCACTCTGGATAAAATCGTGGCCGGAACCTTGTTTACTTCTGTTGTCGCTAAAATAAATATCAAATACGAGGGAGGTTCTTCCAAGGTCTTTAGCATGGAGCTCCAGGCCTTTGAGGAGAGGGCATGAACTTCGTCTATGATTAAAGCCCTGTATTTGCTGTTCATGGGAGGGTACTGAGTTCCCTCAAGCAGGTCGCGCATTTCGTCAACGCCGCTGTTGCTGGCTGCGTCAAATTCGGAAACATCCATGGAAGAGCCTGCGGCTATGGCTTTGCAGCACTCGCACTGCCCGCATGGTTTTTGCTCGCCTTGCGCAGTGCAGTTCAGCATTGCGGCCAAAATTCGGGCCGATGTTGTTTTGCCAACCCCTCTTGTGCCTGTGAACAGGAAAGCGTGGTGTATGTTGCCTGTGGCAATGGCATTTTTAAGTGTTTGGGCAATATGTTCCTGCCCGACCATCTCGCTAAAGGAGCGTGGCCGCCATTTTCTCGCCATTGCTATGTAAGGCATAGGGGGAATGTAGAAAATTTTGTCTAGGTGGTGGTATTATAAGTTATTTTACCATTATCTTTCTAGCTTGATAGCCAGCTTTTTCAATGTATATCCCGGGGGTTGAAGGTTTTTGCGTACCTAGGGGTTGGCCGTGGAGGGTGTAGTATTTTGGCAAGTGGCTAGTGGCAAGTGGGGAGTGGATAGTTGGTAAAATAGGGACTGCTTGGCAAGTTCCTTGTTCGTCGGTTTTTGCTACTGTGCCGCCTATGCCGGCGCATTCGCTTACGAGCATGTTTGCTACGCATGGGCCGTTGTTTATGAAGCAGAATTTTCTTAGTGTAGTGCAGTTTGAGACCTCTTCGCCGTTTATGAAAGAGCAAACGTCTTCGTCGAGTGTTGTGCAGTAGTTGCCTCGGAAGCAGGCGATTTTTTTTACAAAGTCTTCTTCTTCCACTGTTTCCATTATTACAATGTTGGTGCGAGCCAATGCATAGTTGTCTGCGGACACGTTGTCTGTGATTATTGTGGCGGTGGCTTTTTGGGTGGTTTCTACTCTTTTGGATAGTGGGGAGTGGCTAGTGGCTAGTGGATATTGCAAAGAGACGTTGGGGTTGCCGTTTAGGGAGGTTTTGTCGTCGCTTTCGCCTTTGCTGTTTGTTGCGAAGCCGTCGTAGTTTATTAGGCCGGCCAGGACTTGATGCAA
>WQTK01000067.1 GCA_009786285.1 Candidatus Fibrimonadales bacterium
TTATCCCGCTGGACCTACCGACGTTTACAAGCTAGATATTAGCATTCACTCTAGCATGACGATATTAAACGTCGCTATGACTTTAAAATATGCTACATCACAGCTTCAGTTGTGCGACGAAAATGGAGGTGATGTTTGGGGTATAAAAGAGATGGCGTATTTTCCTGCATGTGATAGCTGGGCTGAGCAAGCGGCTGGTTATGTAAATGGTTGGAATGCTAGAAATGGTACATTTAATTTTAACTACAATGTTAAAGGGGGAAGCATAAAGCCTCCTGCTGGTGGTTTGATGATTGGTTCGATTTATTTTAAAAAGACTGGCACGCTAACTTCTTCTGCCTTCTCTTTAGATCATTCAAAACCTGCTACATATTATAACCCACGCACTAAAGGGGATTATCCAAACACAAGATCTGCTGCTGATGTCGCAGCAGTATACTATACAGGCGCAACATCTCCTTATGGTGATTCTATGGACACTCTTTACTACGCTATGGACTTTATAGTTAATGGCGCTGGGGTATCGACTTCTTATTATCATTCTGGTCCTTCCCATCCTACGAGCGAGTTGTCTGCAAGTGATATAAAACTAACCAACGCGAAAAGGAATTTTGGAGATACAAATAACGTTCAACCTTTTCCTATATCTAAAAAGGCAAACTATCAAGAAGATACTACTTATTATTCTCCATCAAACGGCACGGTATTTGTTTCGGCTTATAGAAAAGCAGGGACGAGCGCTTGGACTTATTGCTATGATTTGGCAGGGCTTTTACAAGGGTCATATTATTTCTATAGTAATAAAAACATTCCATTGCCGCAAAGTTTAGCACCTGGCTTTTATGATTTAAAGGTATGTGTTGCTGGTAACAGCAATTATCACTATACCGAGGGAATTGAATTGCCAAGCGCGTTTGAGGTTGTTGGGACGGCTACTCCTACAACTACGACCGAACAGGACACAACCACAACTACATCAATTACCACAACTGAGCCGCCACCCACTACCACGGTAGTTGCACCGGGCGGGGGAAGGACATCGCCACCTACAACCACAACTACACCGGACACGACTGTACCCACTGCTACAACCACCGCACCGGAAACGACCACTGCCCCCACCACTACAGCAGAGCCGACCACAACAGAAGAGCCGCCCGAGAGCGAGGCTGCCACAAAATATATCAGGTTGTGGTGCAAGACCACAAAGTACGTGTCGAACTTTAGAAACTGGCTCTTATGCGTTCTGTGTTTTGGCTGGATTTGGATGGCATTTTGATTAACTGAATACGATAAAGGCGGGAGCCATACGCTCCCGCCTTTGCTTTAAGCGTGTTTGCCTATGTTAATTTTATGTTAAATATTGGTGATTTCGGTAAATTTTTTCAAGAATGCTCTTGACCTTTCGAGGGTTGGAAGGTATAATGGTAATATAAGGCTATACTGTTCGAGCTATGCGAATAGCCCCTCTCCCCAAGTATTGCAGTTATACTGCAAGCCCTGCCCTCTGTTAGACAAATATAAAGGGTAGGTGGTATCAATGAATCCATTAGATAAAAAAAGTAATGAGCGTGAAACTCCCGCAAATTATACGGACTTGACAGATGAACAAATACTAGCAGAGGCAAGAAAAAAAGGTTTTGTTGCAGGGAATGGATTTTATACCATGAAATATCCTTGGACTCTTTCTGATTCAGATCAGCAAAGCGCAAGAGAGTTAATGAAAAAGGCAACGCAAGCAGCAATAAACCAAGGCAACCCAGCTGGCCAAGCAAAAGCGCCACCAAAACATAAAGGTATTTAAAAACTTACTCGCAAAAAATAAGGTGTTTCTAAGATAAGGAACACTTTTTTGAATGAATTTACTTTTGTTAGAAAGAAGCATTGCGAATGAATGAGAGTGAATATAAAAAGCATTGCAATGATTTAGGAGTATCCCCAGATGCTTCTTTGGCAGAAATGAAAGCAGCACGAAAAGTGAACAATATAAAATGGCACCCTGACAAAAATATAGATAGAAGCAAAGAAGAAAGAGATAAACGTGAAAACCAGTTAAAAATCGCAAACAACGCATTTGACGAATTGGTGGCTGAGCTAGAAAGGCGAGCAGAGCAAGAACGACTGAAACAGGAATGGGCGCGAAAAGAGAAAGAGCAGCGGGAACGAGATGCAGCAGCGGAGCGGGCGCGATGGGCAGCTGAACAGAGGGCTCGAGCCACAGAAACTGCACGGCAAGCGGAGCGGGAATGGCGAGCGGAGCAAGCCCGAAGAGAAAGAGAAAGACAAGAAGCTGAGCAGCGGGAACGAGATGAAGTCGCAGCAAAAAAAGCCAAGGAAGTCGCGAAGCTCAAAAGAGCCAAGTTCATAAAAAGATTTGTTATATCTGTTGCAATACCCGCATTGGTTCTTTTAACTGCGGTTATATCTTTTTTCATATACCAAGAATGTTTTCATCAAGTTCCGACATTTGATAATGCAAATTTAGCGGTTGGCGATACAGTTAAATTTGGTTATTATACTTGGGATGTCTTGGAAGTTGAAAAAAACAAAGCGCTTCTTCTCGCAAGCGAAAGTGTAGGTAAGCGCTCATATGATACAACTAAATTAGATGTGACTAGTTGGAAGTTTTGCACTTTACAAAAATGGCTTAATAGCGTTTTTTTAGTGAGATTCAACAATAAGGAAAGAGAGATGATTATACAAACAAAAGTCGAAAGGCCGCTAAAACGTATTATTGATTTTGATTCGCCCCCTTGGGTTGAAGACACATACTATTATTCGTTTTTCATTTTAAGCTACAATGAAATGGAAATGTATAACGTAAGCTTTATGGAGCAAGATGGCAACATATGGCTTCGGACGGGTAACGAGGATAATATTTATACAGGCAATACGGGCAACGGATTGAATTATGCTGTTGAATTCTACTGCAAGAATAACTCTGAGGAAGGAAGAAAGTACAATTCAAACTTTAATGACAAATTCGAAGTATATCCCGCTTTTTGGCTTCAATTGTAGAATAAGGCAAAACAACAGAGAAATGATTAATGTATGAGGGATTTTCACTGAACATAAAGATATTCCATGTCAAGAGAATGGAGATGTACGCATTCTATGAATATAGCCAACGTAGCTGTAATGGCTATCGGGGTAGCGTTTAAGAGTAGCCTGGCTGTGATTAACGGGATAGGCAAACTGCGGGAAAAGAAGCTGCTGCTCCCTGTGGTTCTCATGCTTGCGCTTTGTGGCGGCGTTGGTTACTTATCACATAAAATTGATAAGCCAGAACTGTTGAATCTCTTTGCGGTTATAGTGGTATTCCCCTTAGCTATCGCAATTGGAATTAAGCATAACAGGTGGGGAAGAGTGAAAATCAATTCAGCAACTCCGCTGCACCGCCCAAAGCCGTGCGGCGTTGTGTTCGGCAAGCAGGGCAAGACGTATTGTCTGCAAGCCCGAAGAACTCGACGGGCATGTTCTGGTTGTCGGCGGCGTGGGTACGGGTAAAAGCTCCTGTATCGCTATCCCCACCCTGCGAAGTTACGGCGAGAGTGTGTTTTGCGATAGATATCAAGGGCGAGCTATACGAGAACACCAAGGATTACAGAGCGAACATAAAAGTATTTAACCCGCTAGACGATAGCTCATGCGGCTACGACCCCTTTTATTGCCTGCACCATTCACACAACCCCGCACAGGAGGCACGCGCTATCGCCCAAGCGATTATCCCTTTGCCGCCTGATGTAAAAGAACCGTTCTGGATA
>WQTK01000068.1 GCA_009786285.1 Candidatus Fibrimonadales bacterium
ATCCGGATAGCAGCGGTTATGGCTTGTTCGGATATATAAGCTACGGCAAAGTTACAAATCTTGGGGTAGTAGCTTCGTATGTTAAGGGAAATGAGAAAGTTGGAGGTTTGGTGGGGTTCAATAATAGTGGCACAATCAGCAATTGCTATGCTGTAGGGAATGTATTTGGAAATAATCATGTAGGAAGTTTGATAGGAGCGCATGGCGGTATTATGGTAAATAATTATGCTGTGGGAAATAGAGGTTTGGTAGGATACTTCTATGATCATTACCTTAAAAGAATTTTCAGTAGTTATTATGACTCTGATATAGACGAATCTTATTCCATCTACGGAACTTCCTTAACAACGGCGGAAATGCAAAGCGAAGATTTTGTTGAAAAATTGAATCTCATCGCTAGTTCTTTTTCTGGTAAAAAGTGGATTTATACTTCTGGAGAATATCCAAAACTCAGCGGCGAAACAATAACCGTTGTTAAATATTTTTCCGGTGGAGATGGGACGGAAAAAAATCCCTACTTGATAAAAACCGCAGAGCAGTTGAGATATTTTTCTGAGTTTGTAAACAACGGAATAGCGTTTAGTGGAGAGCATATTAAATTGGGTGATGATATTGACCTTGAAGGAAATGATAGTAACCAGTGGACTCCAATCGGAGAAGACGATGACTTTCCATTTCGAGGCACATTTGATGGCGATGGCCATGTTATCAGCAGAGTTTATATTAATAATTCAAACGAAAATCTAGGCTTATTTGGAGCAATAAATAATCAGGAAGGCGAAGGCATAGTCAAAAATCTTGGAGTGGAAGCCTCGTTCGTTAAGGGAAGCAATTCTATTGGTCTATTGGTGGGATATAGCAATGGTACAATTCTCAACAGTTATGCCAAAGGAATTGTTGAAGGGAAAAATAATATCGGAGGATTGGTAGGTCTCAACGGCAAAGAAGTTTTCAACAGTTATGCAATAGCAGATGTAAAGGGAACTAGTGATATTGGCGGATTGGTTGGTAAAAACAGCAGTGACGCTACAATAAACAATAGTTATTTTATAGAAAAAGAGGGAGGAGTAAAAATTGGTAGCTTGGTGGGAGAATACAGCGGTAATATTTTAAATAACCATTATTACGAAGATGTCAGCGACATAGATAGCAAACTTGCCGATTCTTTAAACTCCATTGCAGAATTTATAATCGATGCCAAAGCTTGGAAGCACAATCCTGGAAGTTATCCAACATTCAGCGACAGTATAACAGGGCGCATTGAAAAGCATTTCGCAAGTGGAAGTGGAACTGAAAGCGATCCATTCATAATAATAAATAAAACACAACTGGACACATTGTCTTTGCTTGTTTCCTATGGCCAAACTTTTCAGGGAAAATATATCATGCTTGGCAATGATATTAACCTTAAAGACGATGATTGGACTCCAATCGGAACAGATTATTATCAATTCAAAGGAACATTTGACGGCAATGGTCATGTTATCAGCGGACTTTATATCAATGAGCCAGGCAGCAATACTCTGGGCCTGTTCGGAAAACTGAGTTCAGCGGGTACAATAAAAAATCTCGGAGTAACCGGTACGGTTAATGGACATGATTATATAGGGGGTTTGGTCGGAATTAGCTATGGTAAAATTATCAACAGTTATGCCAAAGTGAATGTGAATGGATATGATTATGTAGGCGGTTTGGTAGGATTTAATCATCAAGCGGACGCTGACTGTTATGCTATAATCAATAACAGCTATGCCACAGGAAATGTAAAAGGAAATGATTATGTAGGTGGCTTGGTCGGTCACTCCGCAGTTTCTCTTGAGAAGGCTATTATCAATAGCTATGCCACAGGTGAGGTAGAAGGAGAGATATACGTAGGAGGTTTGATTGGATTTAATAGCTTTACCTTAATAAGTAGCAGTTATGCCACAGGAAAGGTGAAGGGCAATGAAAATGTTGGCGGCTTGCTAGGACAAACTGATGGAGGCGCAATTGACAGCAGCTATGCCACCGGAAATGTATCGGGAGACAGTATTGTTGGCGGTTTGGTCGGATTTAATGCTAATGGTAACAAAATTAACAGCAGCTATGCCAAAGGAAAAGTGGAAGGGGAAAAAAATATAGGTGGTTTGGCAGGAATTAACGATACTAGCGGTGTAATTATCGATTGTTATGCTGTAGACAGCGTAAAAGGCGATGAAAATATAGGCGGCTTGGCAGGGCAAAATATGGGTTCAATAAGCAACAGTTATGCTATAGGGAATGTAGATGGCAAGATAAATTTTGGCGGCTTAACGGGGCTTAATTCAAAAAAAGGCTTTATAGACGAGAGTTATGCTTCATGGAATGTACCTGAAAGCCAAGAAATGGCACTTGGCACATTGGTAGGAAAAAACGAAAGCGGTGGCGCAATTTCCAACAGTTATGGTATGTCTCTCAAATTGATGAAAATCAAAAACTCTTTCAACTGGAATTTTAAAAGCATTTGGAGCATGGACCCGTATTCCAACGACAGTTTGCCTTATCTACAATGGCAAAATAAAATGAATTCTGCGCAATATGGTGAAATAGAAACGCAAGTGTACACTGGTTCTCAAATAATACCGCCAAAATCAGCAGTAACTTTAAACAGCATAACGCTAACAGAAGGCAAGGATTTTGAATACAAATACGGCGAAAACATAAATGCATCGCCGGGTGGAATAGTTTACATTGTTGGCCTAAAACATGAATATTTCGGAACAAAAATTGTGAATTTTGTGATAAAGCCAAATAAAACAGTAAGAGTCACTTGGTTTCCGGAATGCGGTTATTCCTTTACCTATAGTGGCAGTCCACAATCTCCAATGCCCATATCTGATTACGACTTAGAAATTGGCGAACAAGGTACAGACGCCGATTCATACACAATAAAAGCAAGTCTTAAAAATCCTGAAGAAGACAACGATGTAACTTTGGAAAATGCCACTTGCGGATACATAATAGCTAGAAAAGAATTGATAGTAGAATGGACTGATGAGCGCAAGTTTGTTTACAACAGAATGACTCAATCCCCCGAACCAACTGTGTACGATGGCGAAACAAAAGAAATTCCGTTGCATATAAACAAGCCAAAAGCCGCCGGTACTCATACTGTAACGGCTGTGATAATAGACGAAAAAGATCGTGAAAATTACATTTTGCGCAACAACACGGTGCAATTCGATATTCTCAAAAAACCTCTAAAGCCATATTTTGACACCACTTTAGCAAATTTCAGCACCAACTCAGGCAAAGACACTTTATGGGTTCCAAAAGGAACATTCGCAGATTCATCTGCCATGCACAACGCATTGCTTGGCTTAATAAACTACGATGGCTTCGCAAAAGACAGCACAGGCACAGACGACAAAACCGCAATAAACGGCATCCCCAATGTCTTTTTGCAATATCTACTAGCCACTAGCCACTCCCCACTAGCCAAACGTGTAGAAACCACCCAAAAAGCCACAGCAACCATAATCACAGACAATGTATCATCGGATAATTACGCATTAGCTCGTACCAATGTAGTGATAATGGAAACGGTAGAAGAGGAGGAGTTTGTTCGAAAAGTTTCCTGCATGCGGGGCAACTACTGCACAACGCTAGACGAAGATGTATGCGAGTTCATATCCGGCAAAGAAGTAAGCAAATGCGACGAAACTCCAATTGCCCATACCCCATACCCCATACCCCATACCCTTATAGTTGCAAAGTACTTCACCCTCAAAGGTGAACCCTTAGGCACAATCAA
>WQTK01000069.1 GCA_009786285.1 Candidatus Fibrimonadales bacterium
TCCCCTCTCGGGAGGGGTGGCAGCGAAGCTGACGGGGTGGGCAGAGCGAGGAAGTTACGCACTGCAACGAAGTCCCACCCAGCCCTTCGGGCAGCCCTCCCAAGAGGGCAATTTCAGCCGAACGTTTCATAATGCCTCCCATGAGCTGCTAGAGCCTCTTTTGATATACGCTTGGAATGCGTTTTTGTCTGAGCTTTTTACTGCGGCGGCGCAGTAGCCTCTTACTCCGCAAGCTACGAAATAGCCTTCTTCCGAGATGCCGGAAACGCCCAAGCGCACAGTTGCTGTTATGCCGGAATTGAAGTTGGAGCCTCCGGATGGAGCTGGGCTTGCGTTGTTTACGCTCACATACCCGTTTGCGAATTTTTCGCTCACGGTGGTTGAATCTATCGTGTATTCAATGCCCAGCGGAGAGAGCCGTATTTCCACGTCCGTGTTTTTCCTCTTGCCTTCAGCCAAGGCTCGCTCTGTGAAAGTTCGCATTGCTTGCGCTGTTTCCTTTGCTCTGTTGGTGAAGATAATATCAGTGAGGCTGGAATAGGCAAGTGTTGCCAAAATCCCTATCATTACCACTACTGTTAATACTTCTATAAGTGTGAAACCACTTTTGAAAATCAAGCCGCCCCTGCCAACTCTATCGCTATCGAACTTCTCCCCAAAAAACGTAAATACTGCTGGGGCGGCAGATATAATAGTTATAAAATTTGCTTAAAATAGCCTTCATTTAGGTATTTGAGCCACTCTTTGTGAACCTTAACCATGCCTTCAAAACCTGAGTCGCTTTCACTGAAAATAAAGTCAGCGTAGTGTTTCAAAGTCACGTTGATGTTCTTGTGCCCAAGCATTTTCGATACTCTAACCACGTCGTACCCTGCACTCAAGGCTTGGCTGGCGAAAGTATGCCTAAATTTATGGCAATGGACTCCGATACCTGTCATGTCTGTGCATTTCCTGAAGAGTTTCTGGCTTCTCATATTGAATCTTCGGCCATTGCTTTCAAAGATATGCCCACGCCTGTAGATTTCAAGCATGGTCTTTGTGATGGGTATTTTCCGAGCCCGGTGTTGGTTTTTTGCGTCTATTACCCCGGATACTTTCTGCGGGAACACGAATAGCAGCTTTTCCTTCAGATGCCACCACTCCTTGGTCATAAGGCTTATGGCCTTATTTTCCATGCCGGTTAGCAGCATAAGCAGCACCATATCGTGGTAGTAGGGTTTTTTGCCTACCCAATCCAATATGGTTTTGCATTCTGAGATGGAAAAGGGGGCAACAAGCCGTGTATTTTCGCTTGTTTCCCTGACTGTTATCCCGTCAAAGGCGAAGTTAGGCGGCAATCCCATGAACCTTTCGGCAAATTTGATTACCGCCCTTAGCCTTAGAAGCTCTTTGTTGACTGTAGAGGCTGATTTTTTGCCCCTCCAGTCGGCATAGCTTCGGGCCTTTTCCCGAGTCAAATCGTTGTAATGAACGATTTTTTGGTCGCTAAACCATTGCTTTATGGTGACAATCTGTTTCTCAACTTGACATTTCCAGGACGCCTTGGCTTTGGCGGTTTGGTAAAAATCGGCCATATAATCGCCGAAAATCTCCCTCCAAAGCTTCCGTTTTCCTCTCAAATGTGAAATTTTGACGAGAAAATCACCCAAAATTAACTTTTTTTCCAAAAATACGCCTCCTTGTTTACGTTTTGGCTAAAAATTATATATATTTATACGTAGATATCCGTGAAAATGTGACTATCTGTGTTGGGAAACGGATAGTCCAGATTCGCATAGAGGCGCAGTATGGAAATAGGTCAAAAACATCATAGTAACCCCCTCGCGAGCCGAGGTTTGCCGTCTGGGCAAACCGCCGCCCCAGCAATTGGCCTGTTTTGCTCATATACGGAGGGGAGCAAAAGCGGTTTTACATTGATAGAATTACTTGTTTACATGGCTATTTTGGGTTTTATAATTGTTGTCGCCGGGAGGGCGTTTTCAGACGCAACAGGAATGCGTCTTCGCAGCCAAAATATGGTGAACAGCGCTGAGGAAGCAGGCAGAATTTCGGCACTTTTGAAAGAGGATATTTCGCAGATGGGAACAAAAAGCTGGGGATTCTCCAGTGCTAGCACCTCCAGCGCAAGCGGCATCACATTCGACACGGTTGCATCCGTTCACATGAACTTCAACAACGTTGCAAACGTACCTGCTAATTTAAGTGCTACAAATACAGATTTAAGCTCCTACCGCCTTGGCCGCTCTTACGCATCCAGCTACGACACTTTGACATTCCGCAAAGCATACTACAATGCAAGCGGCATCTGCAGCGCAGTGCTTGAGGTAAAATGGTATGTCAGAATGTCTGACAGTACACTTGTGCGGGAGTGCAGCAACATCACGCCAAGCAGTAACAATAGATGCACCGGTACTGGCTTCACCGCTACCGATTGCCCCGCAACAATAGAAATGGCCAAGAACGTTGCACAGTTCCGATTCCTTCCTTCTAGAGCCGGTTATGATGGCTCCTCTTCTCCGTCTGCCGCAGACACGCTTTACAATTCCAACGCTGCCGGCACAACGCTTGGATTCATAATCAACGGCAACGCAGCCACAACCACCAGCGGCGGAACGCTGGCCGGCTTTCAGCAGAACTCGTCTTCCAGCGGCACATTGCACACGAATTTTTACCTAGCAGACGGCAGTGGCTGCAAATCCTTCACATCTTTAATTCCGGGCGAGGAATACGTGATAAGTTTTGATATTCCCTATCTCCCCATGACCACAAACGATCCTTGCCGCAATGGCAGCACCAGTTGTGACGTAGATGCCGCCGCCAGATACAAGAGGATGAGCATGTTCCAAGCGGGCCGCGACCATCTTTCCATAGGGCTTAGGAACGGCATGACAGATGGCTCGTATGGCGGCGTTCCGGACTTTTTGTTTTATCCGCCGCAAGACCCTGCCGCAAACGCATCCAGATATTTTGAGTTCAGCGTTCCAAGCGCCATTCCTAGTGCCTGCATAGGCATAACATCCGCATTTTACAGCATGGCTGCAGACGGGTATCTCAAGATTTCAAACTTCAAGGTTTATCGCAAAACCGACCATGTTTACCATTTTGACCGCTCCGGCGGCTCCAGCTATAATCCGTCTGCCGGCTCTGCCAAGGCACAGGTGAAAGCGTTTGAGCTTGCGCTTGGCATAAACAAAAAAGGCGAGATAAATCGCTCTGTCACGGTTATACCCGTTCCGAACAACGGCGTTCTGGGAGGGAAATAACATGAGTAGTACTAACAACAAAAAAGGCTTCACTATGCTTGAGGTACTTACAGTGATACTAATAATAGGAATCCTGTCGGCGCTTGGATGGGCAAGCATGAGTGAGCTTATTCAAACGAACAAGGCAAAGGAGACGGCAATAACAATGACTTCTTTCGCTGAAAGAGCGGTTGCTATGAGCAAGATGCGCAAGGACACGGTTTCTATAATAATTAATGGCAGCCTGATGCAAGCACGCTTAGGAGCTTCGACCACAGGTACGGTTCTGTTTGAGCAAACGCTCGCTAACGGTTACAGTGTTGTGACAAACAATCCGCCATCTGCCTGCACCGCAAACTTCGCCGGCAACAAGGTGACTGCCATAGCCAAGATAGGTCTTTCCGGCGTTAGCCAAACCGGCTGTTTTGTGGCTTGCGCCAACAACTATTGCGGCGCAGCGGTGAAAACGGCGGGGAAAAATTCATTCACGGCGCACATGAAAAGAAAAAGCGGGTGGGAGGAACTATGAAGCGTGGTTTTGGTTTGATGGAAG
>WQTK01000070.1 GCA_009786285.1 Candidatus Fibrimonadales bacterium
GTGGTTAGCAAAATCAAAACGGCGAATTTGAACAAATTTCAGTGTTTTTTCCACTAGCCACTCCCCACTAGCTACTAGCCAAGCAACGAAATCTGAGTTAATCGGTGGCTAATCTAGTAAATTCAAAGCCTTTCCTATTTCCTCTACGTCTGTCTTAATTTGGCTTGGCTTTTTTTTGTTGATGAATTCCTTGTCTCCATCCACTATTCGCCCTATTTTGTCACAAGCAATCCTTGCCGTATCTTCGCTTCTTTTGAGCCGCCTTCCTATTTCGCTAAAACTCATTTCCCTGTTTATATTTTTCATAAAATACATAGCAATAGCCCTTTCGCAAGCAAACCTTCTTTCATCGATTATCAGCGTTTTAACATCTATCCTGAAATATTCGCACACGGCATCCAGTATCTTTCTCATAGAGTCCTTCTCTTCAAAAATATACTCTATGGTTTCAGCGGTTATTACAGAGTTTTTCGCTTCATAAGTCAGTCTATTGAGCTTGCCCATCAAATGTTTTAACGAATATTTCTCTGTATTTTCTTGCCAGCTATTCTTAATTAGTTCATTTTCAAGGCTTAAATTCTCTTCTTTCAAAAAATCCTCCAGCATCTTGATTCTATCTTCGGCATCCGGCAAAGGAATTTTAATGTACTCAAAGCTTTCAAAGCGCTCGGCAAGTTCCGGGATTAATCCTGCTTTATCAAGGTCTGTTTTTTGCGATGTCATTATTATTGGTTTATTTATGGATTCCATAAACTTGACCATTTCAAGCAACAAGCTCATGGCCTCGTGTTTGCCTTCAAGGTATTGGATTTCATTTATAAAAACGATATCTAAGTTTTTGACTCTTTCCACCAATTTCCTATACACCTCTTTTTTTCTCTTGATGCTGAATTTCTTGTATATATTATTCATCGGGTCATGGCCGGAGGCCACTTGCAGGTAAATGGCTGCTGCTTCCGGCTCGCCTCTGCTCAATTTTTCTTTTGTTAATGAATTCCAAATTGCGAGCATAAGGCGATTTTTGTAGCAATCCACTTTGCCGGCAAAAATCAAAGGATTAATTGAAAGTGGCTGTTTTTTTACAATATTATCTATAGTTTTCTTTGCGTAAGCTATAGCTTTTTTTAAGCATTTGTAATTTCCTTTGAAAATAAAATCCGAGTCCAAAGTATAATCCGAAACGCTTTTGTCTAGGAGAATTATTCCATTTATAAAAGAATCTACGGTTGTTTTATTGCTAATATTCATATAGAATCTCGCATAGCTGGGCGACATTGGAAGGGGAGGTAAAATGGCGAGCTCCTCCCCCTTTTACCTGGATTTTCATGGTATGGAAATATAGAAAAAGAAAAAACTTTTGTCAAGGGGTATTTAGCAAAAATTAGCTCGGTTTAGTTCGGCTTTTGTGTTTACCTCCCTGTTATTTTGAGCTATGCCAAACTAAACCGAACTAAACCGAACTAAAAAGTTGCGTCTTTCAAAAAAAATGTGCCGTTTTTCAGAAAAAAATATATCTTATTAAGAGATAATAATTTGGAGGTAGACCATGAGTACAATAGACGGCGTCAATTTTGACGGCAGTATCAATATAGTGCATAGCGGTGTGTGCGCCACAGCAGCAGCCACAGCAGCTAAAACGGCAAACGTTGCCAGCACGAACAGCAATTTCGTTTTGGAAGACGGAGCGGAAGTCACCATAAGGTTCACAAACGGGAACTCTGCGACAAATTCGACTCTCTCAATCAACGGCAGCATTGCAAGGGCCATACATTTGAATGGCACAGCGTTGACTACAGCGGCCATTGCTGGCATGATAAAGGCCAACAGCACGTATAGGTTCCGATACAACAATGCGACTACTTCATGGGACATAGTAGGGTTTGCCTTGAATAGAACCATTGGCGGCGATGACAGCGCAACAGGAACCGTTACGGACAATGGTGGTGATATAAGCGTTCCTATCCCGGTTACCGTGGTTGCTCCGGCGGCAAGCGCAACTCAAATAACAGCGGGAACTAGATCATTGCGAGCCTCGCTCAAAATACTCATAGACAATATTGCACAGTTGTTTTCCGGAAAGCAGGACAAGCTGACGACAGGAACGGCAACGCAGATGAGGCTGGGGAACAATGACCTTACGCCAAGTACAGCCAGCTTCACCTTAAAAGATTATTCGGCCTTAGCACTATTAAGTGACTATGCTGGACTTAACGGCGGTGTCGGCATGATTTCAAAATTGGCAAACGCAGATGTTTATGAGACCTTGAACGCATCCGTCTTTCATCAAGCAAGAGGAGTCAAAAGAATTTTCGTCAATTCATTGAGCGAGTATGATAAATTATCAGGTTGGACTTTGCCCACTTATGGATCTTCTTACACAATAACAGGAATTGAAATACAAGTTGAAAATGTCACGCCTACTACTTCTGTTCCTCAAAGATGCTTGGTCACGCTGTGCATAGTCCAAGGCTCGACCAGAGAGCCGGAGAAGTTCAGATGCGGAGGCTCAAGAACCGCTGCTTCTGCCAATTTCACACAGGGCGGCTGGTATACAGAACTCAAGCTGTCTAGGAACGCTCAAACTTCGACAGGTGAATCGGAAGGTTTTCTCTCTACTGATGGCTTTAGCAACACAGAAATCAGAAACATAGGTGAATGGACCGCAGTAACTGGAATCACATGGAGCAACACTGCTAACGCATCATATTCATTCAGAGTCAACAAAAACACCAAACAAGCGATGCTGTCCATAGCCAATACAATGGCCTCGGGACATACAGCAGGCGGAACCATAGCAACTATGCCAACGAGCTATTTTCCAAAGGCAATTAGCTATGCCGCAGCTTCCTATGGTTCAGGAACTTCATTATCCGCTACTAGGCTAACTATGCTGACAACAGGTGTACTAAGCTGCGCAACAGCCATACCAGGGTCAAATATAATAACCGGCCAGCTAACATGGAACTATTGAAGCCAAAAAGGGTTTATGGATAACAAACAGGATTTTATAGAGAGACGGCTATCGAAGGATAAATTTATCATTTGACTTCGCCACAGCCGGATATATCATTCGTGGACTTTCGTGACACTATTTAATCTCTCTGGGTCTAATTCCCCGCCGCTCTGCGGCGAAATTAGTATCTTAAGGTGTGGCAGAGAGCGAATATATTCATAAATCTCATAATGTGTCGGTATTGATATACCATTTCGTCTGTCCGGCGAAATATCGCCGAGTCGTATTTGACGATGATGTTGACTCCGTCCTTAAAGAATCGTGCCAAGAAATAGAAAAGCGTTATGACATAAGGTTTTTGGAAATAGGCACGGATAAGGACCATGTGCATTTTTTGATACAATCTGTGCCGAAAATAAGTGCTACCCAAATAATCCGCACGATAAAAAGCATAACGGCAAAAGAGGTCTTCATCCGTTGCCCTGGCGTAAAGAAGAAGCTATCAGCAAGTATGTAAAAACTTAACGAACTATGGAATGAAAGTCCATAGGTTAGAGACCGAATACAATTCGGCTGATTTTTGACTCAAGTCAATTGGAAGTCAGCCGAGAATGAAATTCTCTTCGCTGTTGGGCACATCATTATGATGCTCAAGGTAGGCTGAAATCTGTTCCTCAGTTATGTTGCCTGTACTCCAACTGCCGTAACCTATGCCCCAGAAATGACAGCCCCAGTACCTGCGGTGCAATTCCGGGAACTCTTGCAGCAGCATGCGGGAACTACGGCCTTTCAGCCGCTTTACTATATCGCTGACACTTATTTGGGGTGGATAGCTTATGTGCATGTGCACGTGATCCTTG
>WQTK01000071.1 GCA_009786285.1 Candidatus Fibrimonadales bacterium
AAAATTTGCTCATATTCGCCGTTTTGATTTTGCTAACCACTAGCCACTAGCCACTGACCACTAGCCTAGAGGAGTTAATCAGCGTTTACTATAGCAAATAATGAATTTTCTATTTTTCTTTTGAGAAAAAATGAGGCATCTTTTTGGGAAGTTTTTGAAATTTGGCATTGTTGGCGTTGCCAATACGCTTATTTATTACTTTACATATGCTGCTTTAACTTATGCAGGATTGTATTATCTGTTGAGCAGCATTATTGCATTTGCCGTTAGTATGACTAATGCTTTTTATTGGAACAACAAGCATGTTTTTTATGAAAATAGAGAGAGCCGTAGCGCAGTGGGTTCTGCGTTCCGCATGGTTGTTTCTTATGCCTTTTCCGGTTTGGTCATAGGCACTGCCCTACTGTATGCCTTAGTCGATGTATTTGGGATTTCCGAATACGCTGCCCCGTTTTTCGGGCTTTGCGTAACGGTTCCCCTGAATTTTATGCTGAACAGGTTTTGGGTGTTTCGGTAATGGCCTTTATACCCTAAACTGCCCCACTGTTTTATTTAGTTCGCCGGCTATCCTCAGCAAATCGCCTGCGCTTTCGTTCACCTGCGAAACGCTTCGCAAACTTTCATTGGCAGCTTTGTTCATATTCATAACATTGTCGTTAACATCGCCTGCGCCCCTTGCTGCCTCGCTTGCGTTGCAGCTAACATCCCTTACGCCCTTCGCAACCTCGCCTATGGCGCCAGCCACACGCTTTGAGCCGGTGTTTGCCTGCGCAACATTGTTCGCTATTTCGTTGCTAACCTTTGTCTGCTGGTCAATGTGGCCCGCAATGTCTTCAACTGATTGATTTATTTGGGCTATTATGCCGGAAACTTCATTAATCACGCCAACAGCATTGTTTGTGCCTGCCTGAATGCCCTCTATGCGATGAGAAATATCGTCTGCGCTCTTTGCGCTCTGGTTCGCAAGTTCCTTTATTTCGCCTGCAACAACCGCAAAACCCTTGCCGGCCTCGCCTGCGCTCGCCGCTTCTATAGTGGCATTTAGCGCAAGCAAATTCGTTTTGTCTGCGATTTTCTTGATAACATCCGTAACCTGGCCAATTTCCTTTGCCGCAGAGCCAAGCTTGCTCATAGCGTTTGTAGCATCCGTGGCCTTGCCTGTAGCCGCAGAGGCAACTCGGCTCATTTCAACTGTGTTACTCGCAATCTGGCTTATGCTTGCGCTCATCTCTTCTATGGCGCTTGCCACTGTGCTCATGTTCATGCTCATCTCTTCCGCAGCGCTTGCCACTTCGCTGGCGTTTACACTCGCCTGCTCGGCGCCGCTTGCCATTGAGTTTATATTAACGGTCATTTGCCCAGACGTATCAGAAACCATTTTGCTTTGCGCAACGGTATCCGCCGCTCCGGCAGAAAGCGACTTGCTCACCATGGAAAGTTTCTCGCTTGAGCTTGTTATGCTTGTCGAATTCAAGTGCAAATCTTTCAAAATACTGCGAATTTTCTCAAAGAAATCATTGACAGAACTGGCTACACTTCCAATTTCATCATTCCTTTGAATTTCAAGCCGCCTGGTCAAATCCCAGTCCATTGAAGTCTGATTGAGCGCTTTCACCATATTCAGCAATGGCTTCACCATCGTAAAAATAAAAGCGTTGAATACCACAAATATAAGAGCTATAAGGGTCAGCATCGCAAGGAAAATCCATGTCATGGCAGTTTTATAATCATCAATGGAGCTTGGCATGACGGCTATCGCATACCAATTCAAAACGGGAACCGCGCTAATAGCTATTTGGCCATTTGTACCGGCAAAAAATTTAGTTTCGCCGGGTTTGATATTTTTTGTAATAGCCATAACCTCTGCGCCCATAGCTCCGAATTCATCTTCAATCTTCTTCTTCTCG
This sequence comes from Candidatus Fibrimonadales bacterium, assembly GCA_009786285.1. Lineage (GTDB taxonomy): Bacteria > Fibrobacterota > Fibrobacteria > Fibrobacterales > Fibrobacteraceae > Fibrimonas. The sequence goes on from WQTK01000071.1 coordinate 1,908, forward strand.
GTTATTAGGCTCAAATTTTTTGCGCCGGTAATTTCTCCCAAGCCGTTGAAAAAGTACAAAGAAGCTTTGTTGCTGTAGTTTTTGTAAATAGCCTCCGTAAACGCGCTGAGATCTATGCCGGTCCCGACTATGCCGGAAGGCTTGCCGTTATTCTTTACCACAGCATTTATCCACAGCATTATCTTTTTCAACTGGTCGTTGTAATTTATATTGAAATTAAACTTATCCGTCTCGTTCAAGGTCATGGAGTACCAGTATTGGGAAGGGTCTTTGGGGTCAACAGTATAAACATAGGCATCATCGGAGTAAAACTTCTTGTCAATGTCGCTTATCCAAAAAGCCGTGTTGCCGGCAAAGGCACGGCGATACCCGCCTATTTCCTTAACAGCTACTTTTGACAAAGCCTCGTTGTCAGGATTGGCAAAATAGTCCTGTATCAATGGCGAACTTGCCATTTTGAGGGCTATGGCTATTTCTCCGTTTACCGAAGCCTCCAGCTTTATTCGCTCTATTTCCAAGAGCTTGGTTAATTCTGCGTCTGCGTTCTTTCTAAGAATTTGGCGCATAGACAATACAAATGCGGTGCTGCAAACCACAAAAATGAGCAAAAACAGCACTGCAGAGAAAAGAACAAGCCTCCTTTTCATGGAAGCGGACTTATTTGACGAAGACATACTTTACCTCAAAGTTCATATTAATGAGTAAAATTTAGTAAAATATAACCCTGCACCCCAAGCTCTTTTTCTATATTCATCTGTATGCCAAGCATTCGTTGGATAAGACATGTAACTGTTAATGGCGTTAAATGCACGCTGGAAATCATGGTCGGCATGCAGCACATAGCCGATCGTTGCTACGTACGTATAAACCAGGAGCCGGAATTGTGGTTCACGCCTATTTCGGAATCCCGTGATGAAATAGTTAAAGAAGCCATGCAAATACTCTACCAACGCCTGCACGACGCAGAGGTATTAAACTTAGACGGGACATCTTTTCTATGGGAATAAATTCTCTTTACTTAACGATACACGGCCATTTTTACCAGCCTCCAAGGGAAAATCCCTGGACTGGAATGGTCGAGTTGCAAGGAAGCGCAGCTCCTTATCATGACTGGAACGCGCGAATAGCGGAGGAATGCTACTCTCCAAACGGAGCTTCACGCATTCTTTCCCCTAACGGGCGCATAGAAGCAATAGTGAACAACTATAGCTACATGAGCTTTAACATTGGCCCAACGCTAATGAATTGGATTAGAATTCAAAGGCCGGATGTTTACAACAACATAAAAGAGGGCGACATGCTTTCCGCCGAGCGGCTGGACGGGCACGGGAACGCAATAGCGCAGGCGTACAACCACATAATCATGCCTTTAGCGGACGAAAAGGACAAATTAACGCAAATTCGCTGGGGAATCCAGGATTTTGCCTTTCATTTCAACAGAAATCCCGAAGGCATGTGGCTGGCGGAAACAGCCATAAACATGGATACTGTAGTGGCTCTGATAAACGAAGGAATAACATTCACAATTCTCTCGCCAAAGCAGGCAGAATCGTTCAGAGCCTTGAAAAACAAAGAAGATGCTCCGTGGACAACCTGCTCAGGCGGAAACATAGACACAACAAGGCCTTACAGAATAATCCCAAGGGATTCAAAAGGAAACAGAATTTGCGAAGGGCATTTGGATGTGTTCTTTTACGACGCAGACCTTTCCACTGCGGTTAGCTTTGAGCACTTGCTTAAAAACGGCGCAAGTTTGGGAAATAAAATTTTAAGCACGAAAAACAACCACAAAATGGGAAACCAGTTGGTTTCCATAGGAACAGACGGCGAATCTTATGGGCATCACGAACCTTTCGGCGATATGTGCGCCGCATGGCTTTTTGAAAAATTTTGCCCGCAAAACAACATTATGCCGGTGAATTACGGCTGGTATTTGGCTAAAAACCCGCCTGAATTTGAAGTTCAACTTAAAAATGCCT
>WQTK01000072.1 GCA_009786285.1 Candidatus Fibrimonadales bacterium
TTTAGGGTATTACCTCACCCACTCCCAAAAACGGCTTTTAAAATTCGTTGCATAGCTTGCGCTAGACTATCCGCATCCATATTGGGCACAAGGGCTTTTAGCTCATCCAGCACATATATTGCTCGTTGCTTCTTTTCCTTGTTCATATTGTTATATAACATCAAATAGGCGGAATTCTATATCATCCATTTTCAACCTCATCTTCCAAAACAAACTTCCCGCATTTAACGCAAGCGAGCGCCGCAGGGCTATTCTCTGCCCACGCCGCAAGTTCAAATTCGTGTTTGCATTGCAATTGCTTGTTTTCCAAAAGCAAATGCTCAATTATTTTCACCAAACCGTTCGGCAAAACACTTAGCGGATTTGCCGGCTCGGTTCTGTGCTTATAATCTTCTTTGTATTCCCGTACTGCCTGTTCCAAAGGCATTTTTTCTTGCACTTCTCGCAGAATTTCAATTTTCCGCCCCATTTCCGAGCTTTGGTATTCATCGCAAAACGGGTCCAGACATTCTCTCAAATTATTCATAAAAACTCCTTTTGACTAATTTTTGTTACTTATATATAACATCAACTAGGCGAATTTTCTTCCAACATCCGCTGCCGCTCTATAAGTCTGCGCTCACGCTCAATCTCAAGTTTTAACTCTTCTTCCGTTGGCAAATAAAGCATATATTTTGAAGCGAACAAATTATTTTTATCAGACAGCACAGAGTATTTTGCCATAGCTTCATTCTTTTCAGCACAAAGAATAATACCTAATGTAGGATTATCCTCTGGCAATTTAATCTTATCGTCATAATATCTGGTATAAAAATCAATTTGACCTATATCTTGATAAGATAATTTGGTAGTCTTAAGGTCAATTATAATGTAACATTTTAATATACAATTATAAAAAACAAGATCCAGATAATAATGATCTCCATCAAGCATAATACGTTTTTGCCGAGCGACAAAACAAAAACCTTTGCCCAATTCTAAAAGAAACTTCTGTAAATTATCAATAAGAGCCTGCTCAAGCTCATTTTCTTGATAGTCGCGGTTTTCCTTCAGATCAAGAAATTCCAAAATATAAGGGTCTTTTAAAATATAATCCGGTTCTATTTTAGGCTCTGTTTTCTGAATTTCATTTTTTACAGATTCCTTACCATCTTTTTTAGTAGCAATTAGGCGCTCATAGAAAAAAGAGTGTATTTGCCGTTCAAGTTGGCGTACGCTCCAATTGCTTTCGACACACTCTTTGAGGTAAAAATCTCGTCTTGGAACATTGTTTATTTTCATCAAAAGTCGATAATGTGTCCAGCTTAATTCGGGACTCAGTGAGGCCCGAATTGGGAAAACCTGAAAAAATTGGCGCATTCGCCGCAAACTTCTCTCATCAAAGCCTTTACCGAATTCAACTGTCAACTTTTTTGAAATATCTCGCAACAGCCCTTTACCATATTCAGCTCGATCTCCAACAACTTGCTCAATATGCCGTCCAATATCCCAATACGCCTCCACCATAGCGGAATTTATGGCATAATAAACCCTTGAGCGGGCTTGAACTAGAATATTTCTAATACTCTGATAAACACTTGCTTCAGGCATTTCAATGTCCTTTTTCTTCTTCATAACGTCTTCACCTTCCTTCAAAAGACCATAGTGAATATAGAAAAAATACGAATGTTTGTCTGTTATATATAACATCAACTAGGCGAAAATTCAGGTATTTTTTGCATTTTTTTTCCAGTTTAAAAGCCCATAAACCGCCATTCCAAACAGAAAAACATACTGTACAGAAATAAAATGAACATCTTTTACCCAATACAGCCATATCGCTACAATATCAACTATAATCCAATATACCCACCCCTCATTTCTTCTTATAGTGACCAAATACATCGCAACAAAACTCATTACAGTTGTGGACGCATCCAACACAGGGAAAGACGCCGCCTCAGGAAAAATTACCGGAAACCAATTGTGAAAATTACAAGTGCAAAATGATAATGCTCCGGTCGCAACACACACAACTAAAATGCTCAACCATATGCCTTTTTTATCGCTCCAAGAAGTCTGTATATCAGTACTTTCGCTTTTTCTTTTATGCCACGTAATCCAGCCAATTATGCAGATAATAAAATAGTATATCTGTTCCAACATATCAGAATACAATTGAATCTGATAGAAAAGCATAAAATATAATATTACGGAAAGAATGCCGGCTGGCCAAGTGATAATATTTTTTCTGGACAAAAGACAAACCGAAAGAAAATACAATACAGTTCCTGCAAATTCAATGTAGCTTAAAGGATAATCTCCTATATTCAGGAAGATCGTGTCAATGCTGAATAAACTCATAGCCAAACCTCGCTTTGATGTGATTTTTTACCGATTCAACCCGCTTTTCCAAAGTTCCGGATAAAAGCGTATATTTAAGACCGTATTGCTCAAGCACTGTTTTGTTTATTTGCTGCAAAACTGCTCTGGATTTTGGCCCCGATCTATCAAAAGTGTCTTCAAATGGAATATCTTCGTCGCATAGAAAAAGATTTTTGTACTTGTACAGGGATTCATTTAATAATTGCGTAAGCGACTTTGAAACCTCATTGAAATAATACAAAGCATAGCAATAAGTTGTTAAAATATTTGTGTCAATAAACATTAAATCGCAGTCTTCTTCGCAAATTCTCTCTTCAATTTTTGTATGCCCAAAAGCTATGTTTTCCAAATCATTCATAGACAGCCTGTGTTTTTTTTGAAACTTAAACCAGTATTCTCTTCCATATTCCAAGCAATATGAACCATGCAGCAAATCTGCGCAAGTTTGCGCCGTTGTTGTTTTTCCGGTAGATGTTCCGCCTATAAAGTAATATTTAGGTTTTAATTCGTTGTAAACGCATCTTGAAACAAAGTTTTTAACCAACTTGATATTTTTTGTTTCTCTTATTTTGCTTGAACTTATAGCAAAATTAATTCTTTCAGCATCAACAGTTCTATTTTTGCAATTCAATGCTTTGCTTACATGACTGCCGTAATTTTCACTTGAATAAAACGAGTCAATCTGCTTGCCCTGCAACAATTTATTTAAAAATCTATTTTGTTTTTCAATTATTTCCTGCGTATAGCCGGTGTCTTGAGGTCCATCTTCTGCGATTATAACTTCAACAGATGGAAATATTTTTTTGATCCAGTTTGCCCTGATTATAGTCGGTATGTCGGTCACGTCAGAGGCATTGTAAACAATAACAATAACGTACTCCATCTCTTTTAGCGCTGTGGCTATGACAAATTCATGCCCTTTATGAAAGGGTGCGTATTTGCCTAGTGTAACTCCTGTTTTCATTCTATTTCCTCGCTTTTCGCCCGTCAATTATATTTATATAACCTGTGATAGGCGAAAAATTTCTATTTTAAAATAGAAATCTTAATTTGGGGAAAAATATGAACAATTCTTCTTTCGTTGCTTTTGCCGCAGCAAGCACAGCATTGTTGTTGTGCAACGCATTTGCGCAAACTAAGCTGAATAACAGCTTTTCCCTCTGTTCCAACGCAGATGGCAATTATACCGACGCAAAAGGATGGACTGCCATAGACACCTCCGCAAGGTTTGTGATAAGGTCTAACCCCGGCGAAAATGCGAGCATAACCGCCAGCCAGACTGCTACCCTGCTAGACCGCCTTGAAATGTCTTACGACAGCCTTGTGGGTGGATTCAAATTTTCAAACGCTCACGAAAATCCGGAAACGAATACTACAAAATGCAAGATAGAAGCTATAATAACACGCCCGTCTGGCAACGCAGACTGGGCAGACGGCGGCGGAACGCTATATGGCGGCACAGTTGGCAAGGGCAATTCCAGAAGGCCAATACAGTGGCTTCCGCCCAGTGCCTCCACTACTACTG
>WQTK01000073.1 GCA_009786285.1 Candidatus Fibrimonadales bacterium
GCACGCTCTCTTATGAACTGATGATTTGGATAGAAAATGCAATAGACTTTATATATAACCCAAAAAATGTCAGGTTCGTTCAGTAGGCATTATATAGACAAAGCAGGCAAATTTATAATTTCTCCAATTTACAGTTGGGCAAATGATTTTAGTGATGGCGTTGCTTGGGTACAGGAAGAAAATCAACCTCCTATGCTAATAGATAAAAAAGGTAAAATGATTTTGCAGATAGATTCCTTGAAGTATGCAGGAAATTTTAACAATGGCATAGCAAAAATAGGAGTTCTCAGCCAGGAGAAAGGTCTTATAGAAAAATTTATAAATAAGAATGGAGAAGAGGCGATAATTACAACAGGCGAGCATATGGGGGATTTCAGCGATGGACTTTACTCTTTTAATAATGCAGAAACCGGCAAATGGGGTTATAAAAATCAGAATGGTGAAATTGTTATAAATGAGCAATTTGATTATGCAGATGAATTCTCTGATGGAATGGCCATAATTAGAAATGATGTGAAGTTTGGCGTTATTGATAAGAAAGGCAATTATCTGATAAATCCGCAATATGAATACATGGAATATGATAGCGTCGGTTTGTTTGTTGTAGAATTGGGGGAAAAATATGGCTGGATTAACAAAAAAGGCGAGACTGTTATAAATCCACAATTTGATGCCGCATCAAGTTTTGATGGAAATAAATTAGCTCCGGTGAGAATTGGAAGCAAGTCTGGCTACATAAATAAAAACGGTGAAATAGCAATAAATCCTCAATTTGATGAAGTTGATAATTTTCGTGGAAATTACGCTAAAGTCGTAAATAACGATAAACTTGGTTTTATAGATCAAAAGGGCAATTTTGTAATGCAATGTATATATGACTATGACTATTGGCAAATTTTTGGTGACATTCTTTACGAAATGCGAAGCCCTGAACATATAAGCTATGAACATATTAGATTCATACTCCCCGAACAATTTGTACTACCTTATGAACAACTGGAAAAAAGAGAGAAAAGCTATTTTGAAGCAGAACGTAAAAGGAATACTTCAGACTTCAAAGGCTCCAGAGATGGCAAAGAATATAAATCTGTAAAAATCGGCAAACAAGTTTGGATGGCAGAGAATTTGAATTACGAGGCAAAAGGCAGCAAATGTCACAGTAATAATTGCGATGTCTACGGCCGCTTGTATAATTGGGCGACAGTCATGGCTCTTGACCAAAATTGCAGTTCCAAATCTTGCGCAAGTCAAATACAATCAAAACATAAAGGTATTTGTCCAGATGGCTGGCATATTCCCAGCGATGCAGATTGGGATACGTTAATGACGGCAGTTGGCGGAGCTTCAACAGCAGGAACCAAACTAAAGGCAACTAGCGGGTGGAATAGCAATGGCAACGGTACTGACATTTACGGATTTTCAGCCTTGCCTAGTGGTCATGGTTATTCGGATGGTAGTTTCGACTATGTTGGCAGCCGCGGTTACTGGTGGAGTAGCACTGAGTTCAATCACAATGGCAAATACGCCCACTACAGGTATATGCGCTACGACTCCGAGAACGCCCAATTAATTCGCAACGGTCCTAAGACGACGTACCTATTCAACGCTAGGTGCTTGCAAGATTGAAGCTCAAAAATAAAGGACAATAACTGGAGTTATTTAAATGAAAACCCTTAAATTTGTTACCATTTTATTTTTGATTCAAACCGTTTTCGCTCAATACAATATGTGTGACGACCAGCTCAGAATAGCCAAAATTGTTTATGATAGATGTATAGAGGCTTGCAAAACAACAGGGGGCTTTAGTTGCCCTATTGTTTGCCAAAAAGACTATAAGAAGCAAAAAGACGAAGCCGAGCAAAAATGGTGCCAAGCTCCGAAACAACAATCTACCCAGCAAATCGCTCCACAAGTTACTAAACAAGACACTTCGCAGGTCGCATCTACTTGGACTTGTTCTAACGGTCATGCTGGAAACACTGGCAAATTCTGCTCGGAATGCGGGAACCCTGCTCATAATGTTACAAGTAAAGGTGATACGATCAAAGCTGAAGCTAAGGCCATTGAAGAACTGAAACCAATAGCGGTGAGTGAAATCGATACTGCCAAAGCAGAGCTTAAAGCCGTTTTGGAGCAGAAGCCCGTAGCTGTGAGTAAGCAAAGCAATATTTGGAATGGTACTGCTAATACGACTTGGTATAAGACCAAGCAAAGTGAGTTTATCATAACAACAGCAGAACAGTTAGCTGGATTCGCTAAATTAGTAAATAATGGAACCGATTTTGCTGGAAAAACTATTAAACTTGGCGCAAATATTTTGATAAACAATACGGAAAATTGGGAAAATTGGGAAAACAGTCCGCCTGCCAATGTGTGGACACCGATAGGAACTGGACATATGTTTTACGGAATTTTTGACGGCGATGGTTATGTAATTAGCGGAATTTATATAAATTCCGCAGACCATTCTCAGGGACTGTTTGCGCAATTTAGTGCGACCATGAAAAATCTTGGGGTAATAGATTCTTATATTAAAGGCGTCAGGAATATTGGGGGATTAGCGGGATTTGCTGTTGGTGGTAAAATAATTAATAGTTATTTCACGGGTATAGTGACTGGACAACAAAAAATCGGCGGGTTAGTTGGGACTATTCGCAGTGGCACGATAATTAATAGTCATTTCATGGGAACTGTAACAGGACAGCAAAAAATTGGGGGATTAATCGGGGATAATTGGAATGAAAAAATAGAGGGAGTGTATGGGTGGAATAGAAATTGGAATGATGAAAGTGTAGTGAGCAACAGTTATTACAATATGCAGACAAGTAACTTCAACTTTGGCGATGATGGCAAAACTATGGCGGAGATGGAGCAAATAATCTCTTTGGCGCATATGCAAGTGTATGCAAACAAAGAATCCATTAATGAAATCAATGCCTTAATTAAAAAAAGAGGCATTGAGGCGAATGTTATCTTAGACAAATGCAGTGAACACCAAAAATTATTCGCAGAAACTTTGCAACCGTGTTTGTATTTTCAAGATTCAATAAAATATCAACCTAAAATAGATAGAATTAAAACATTGCTGAAAACAAATAAACTGAAAGAAAGCCTTGAAGAATGCAAGGAACGATATGGTGACGATGATATGGAATACTGTGTAGACCAATGTAATGTCCATCGCAATAAAAAACTTATCGACTTATGCGAAAAACAGCTTGTTGCTAAAATAAAAAAATTACCTAAAAATAAAATAAATTCCATAGAGCTTGCCAATATATATTATGGTTGTGAGAATAATGATAAATGTCAAAAAATTGTAGGCTGGGTTTTTCAAAATAATGGCGAAATGGCTCTTGTAGAGGATATTAATTTTGGTTATACAATTATGGTGCAATATGCCGGATATATAGGAAATTGCAGGTTAATGCCAACTAGGACAGTACCATTTGGCGGTTATGCAAAATATCTTGGAATGAAAACATATACCACTGTATATGGAGCACGGCAATCTGTGCCTAACTACCAATTGCTTTGGTGTGACTAGGAATAAAGGTTCCACATCATTTGCAAATCGGGAAAATCCTAAAATCTAGGGCATCGGGGTTCAGATGTTTTTCAAAACCTTCTTCTCCACGTCATTTAGCACTTTCATCTGCTGAATGGCAATTCCATTTAATTTAATCAACCGTACTTTCTGCGGAATCTTCTCGTTAATCAGCACAGCATTGATATTTTCGGGACTTATAGACTTTCGTCACCCAATATTCATCACATCACATCGATGCGATAGCATATAATATAGTAAACGCTGAAGAAGTTATCCCACTTTCGTTAGCTTTCATTAAAAATTTCATGGTCTGACTTTTTGAAAAAAATATTGCACAGAGC
>WQTK01000074.1 GCA_009786285.1 Candidatus Fibrimonadales bacterium
GGAGGTAGAGAACTTGTTGCTAACTGAGTGGAATATGAAAGATGCCCTTGCAGTGAGCTTTGAAGAAGGCAGGGATGAAGGCGTTGCAATTGGCAGGGACGAGGGCGTTGCCATTGGTGAAGCCAAAGTCCTTGACCTTATGGCAGAGGGCTACAATTACGAGCAAATTCGTGATATTTTGAGGCATTAAAAACGTCTGAACCCCGATTTATCTGATTAGAGGATCTATAGGATTGCTATTCTGCAATGTTTACGCCAATGCTTGGGACATGGGACATGACCGCTAGCCAAAAGTGTACATTTCCCAAAGTCACACTTATGCATTTGCACACATTTCTGAAATCCTGTAAATAGCCCCTGCGTTTTTTTTATTTTACTGAACTATGGCGAAAATTTTGGAAACAGAGCTGCTTTCAAGCGATGTGCATAAGTTTGTGGTGGAAGCTCCCCTTATAGCCGAAGAACGGCAGCCGGGGCAGTTTATAATTCTGCAAACGGATTTGGAAACAGGGGAGCGAATACCGCTCACAATAGCAGACGCAAACAGAGAAAAAGGGACAATAACGCTTATTTTCCAGGCGGTGGGCAAAACCACAATGGACTTGGCAAAGCTCAAGGCAGGCAACGACATTCCGGTGCTGACAGGCCCGCTCGGTTCGCCAACGCACATTGAAAACTTTGGCCATGCCGTTTGCGTTTGCGGCGGCATTGGATGCGCCCCAATGCATCCCATAGTGCAGGCTCTTAAAAAAGCCGGCAACAAAGTCACGGTAATCATAGGCGCAAGAAGAAAAGACTTGATAATAATGGAAGCAGAAATGAAAGCCCTCGCAGACAAGCTGATTATATGCACGGACGATGGCTCTTACGGAAGAAAGTGCTTGGTAACAGAGCCTCTAAAAGAGCTTTGCGAAAGCGAAAAACCGGACTATGCCATAGCAATAGGCCCTCCGATAATGATGAAATTCTGCGCAGCTGCCACCAAGCCTTACGAAGTGAAAACTTTTGCAAGCCTAAACAGCATTATGGTTGACGGCACGGGAATGTGCGGCTGTTGCAGGGTGACTGTTGGCGGCGTTGTGAAATTTGTTTGCGTTGACGGCCCGGAATTTGACGCTCACCAGATTGACTGGGAGAACATGATGAAGAGAATGGGAACCTACAAGCAGCGAGAAGCACTAGCAAAAGAAAGAGCGCTTGAGAAATTGAAGAGCAATGAGAACTGCAAATGCGGAACAATGCTCAGTTGAGAATGGAGAGTTGAGAATGGAGAGTTATTTTAAGTTTCGTTGTATAAAATTTTTTGATTATTGCAGATTCTGTAAAAGATATGCGTTTTATGTTTTTAAACTCTCAACTCTCAACTCTCAACTCTCAACTCAAATATGAACATATACTGGATTTTTCAAATAATTTTGGGGCTTTTGGGGCTAAGCCTGCTTGTTTTTATACATGAGCTTGGGCATTTTTTGGCGGCGAAGTTTTGCGGCGTCAGGGTTCTCACATTTTCAATAGGGTTTGGAAAAAAACTTGTGAAAATTCACAGGAATGGAACGGACTATTGCATATCTGCGATTCCGTTCGGAGGCTATGTTGCAATGGCCGGAGAAAACCCAGAACAAGTAAGAGACGACAGGCCGGATGATTTTCATGTGCAGGCTATTTGGAAACGCGCTTTGATAGCCTTCGCAGGACCAGCGTTCAATGTTGTTTTCGCATTCTTTTTGCTCACGGGAATTTACATGATAGGCAACCCGGAGCCAATTTCTGACAAGCTTGTGGTTGGCATTGTGGAATCAAAATCCGCTGCGGCAGAAGCCGGTATCACAGGCGGCGACACTATTTTCACCATAGACGGCAAAAAAGCAAACGGCTGGGAAAAATTGCGGGAAGAAATGGGCATTGGCATTGGCAGAAACATTCCCATGGAAATAGGAACAAAAGACGGCAGGAAGACTGTTGTTGTTGTTCCGCGCGAGCTTGGCGAGCTTGGCATTGGCACAGCAGGCATTCACCCAAGGCACAGGGTTTTTGTGGAAACGGAGCCAACAAAGGATTCTCCGGCAGGCAAAGCCGGCTTAAAGCAAAACGATACTATTCTGAGCATTAATGGTTATGTGATGGGTTATTACCAAGACATGATAAACATAATTTCCAAATCAGATGGAGAAGAAGTTGAGGTTATGTTTTCTCGAGCAGGCGACACTATGAACACGGCGGTAATTCCGTTTTGGAATGAAGAGGAAGAACGGTATATGATTGGAATTCGCATGGGGCTTGCCCAGTTTGACGAATTGCAGGTTGTTCCGCAGCCGTTTGGCACGGCCTTGGTTTTGGCGGTGGAAAGAAGCTATATAATGGGAACTGCTGTGTTCAGGTATATTTCACGCATTATAAAGGGAGAGGTGAAACTCCGAGCCATGAGCGGCCCTGTTGGCATTGTGCAGGTGATTGGCCTTGTGTGGCTTGAAAATTTGCAAAAATTCGTGCTTTTGCTGGCCTTGATAAGCATAAATCTAGGGGTTATGAATTTGCTGCCGCTTGCGATAACAGACGGCGGTGTTCTTTTGTTTCTGCTTCTTGAAAAGCTGAGAGGCAGGCCGCTTTCCCAAAACACTCAAATTCGCATTCAGCAAATAGCGATGGCGTTTTTTATAACCCTGTTCGTCTATATAACCTTTGTGGACCTGAGCAGAGGTTCAATGTTAATGAAGTAGCTGCCACAGCACCGCTTTTTGCGCATGAAGGCGGTTTTCCGCTTCTTCGTAGCAAAGGTTTATTTGCAGATTATCCATAACGCTGTCCGTTATTTCTTCGCCTCTGTTCGCAGGCAAACAATGCGTAACCTTGCAATGCGAGGGAGCCAGCTTCAGCAACTCATCGTTGATTTGAAAAGGCACAAAATGAGACTGCTTCTCGTTTTTTTGCCCCTCTTGCCCCATGCTAATCCACACATCGCTGTAAAGAATATCTGCGCCAGCCACTGCTTCTTTTGGATCGTTGAACACTCTGTATTCGCCGCCGCTCTTTTTGAAATCCGGCAAGCACAATTCAATTTCCTCTTTTTTCTGCTCATAACCTTTGGGGCAAGCAAGCGTGAAATTCATTCCAAGCTTGGCAGAAAGCGCCATTAAAGAATTTGCCACATTGTTGCCGTCTCCTATAAAAACCACGGTTTTCCCCCGCAGGTCTTCGCCAAATTGCTCAACCATAGTTTGCCCAAAAGCAAGGGCCTGGCAGGGGTGGTATTCATCGGAAAGGGCGTTTATAACCGGAATGCTGCCGTACTCGGCAAGCTGCTCCACAAGGCTTTGCTCAAAGCAGCGCACCACAAGCCCATCAATCCAGCGAGAAAGGCAGCGCGCAATGTCTTTTACGCTTTCCCTTTGGTTTATGCCAATGCTCTTAGGATCCAGCAGTACAGGCATTCCGCCAAGCTGGTGCATTCCTACTTGGAAGGTGGTAATGGTTCTTAGGGAAGGTTTTTCAAAAAACATCCCTATGGTTTTGCCGGCAAAACGGCAGGAAGGCTTTCCTTCCCTGATTTCGCTTTTCAAACGAATCGCTATGCGTATAGTATCAATTATGCGATTGCCGCTCCAATCGCACAGACGTAGAAGATGTTTAGAACGATCCATAAAGTCACCATGAAAAAAGTTATAAATATAGAAAATTCCTAAGTTTCCTTTTCAAAAAACAGCACTAAATTTTCCATCAGCTCATCAACCGAGGAATGCGTAAAAAACCACCCCTCATTGCTCATTTTCTCCGCCTCGCTCTCAATGCGAAACGCCAAAGTCTCAGGATAATCAAAATTATCCAAAGCCAAAATTCTTTCCGAAATCTCTTTCATAACCAACCACTAGCCACTAACCACTAGCCACTAGCCACTA
>WQTK01000075.1 GCA_009786285.1 Candidatus Fibrimonadales bacterium
AAAAAGTGGTACATAAATCCGATGCCCAACACTTTTCCACCAAAGAATACGAAGGCATAAAATGAGTTACCATAATATCGGGTTTAAGCTGCAGCGAGGAAAGCATTTTTTCCTGTTCGCATTCCCACAAATTCACTCAAACTTAATGCCATCGTAACAGCTTTTTAACAATATTCTTCTAAATTTACATTATGAAAAAAACTTTACTCATCGCTGGTATTCCTCTTGTTATGCTATTAACCATTTCAAGCATATCGCATTCCAGAAATGAAACCTCCCTGGACAATGAATCCATAAGCTGCGTAATAGGCGAAATAAGCTATGGCGAAAAAGAAATCTTTTGCAATAAAATATCCGTGAGCTATTTAAATAGCGGTGATTGCAGCTTGGAAGACCCTGATGGTATAACAGAATTGCAAGATTTACCACCGGACGATGCAATTTTTGCGGTGTACTGCGGCAATGTGCTAAAGGGTTATGTCGAAACTAGCTCTGCGCAAAAGACACATAAATACTTTGCCAGATTGTAGGGTTTTGTTGCTTTATTTGCAAGTAGCCACGCACTTGGATAATCATCCTAAAATTATTCTGAGCTTAGACAAAGATTTCAGCGAAAATAAAGCCGGAATCGAGCAAAAATTTCTGCCGGATTTTTTGTTGGGCTTGGAATAGCTAATCTAGTAATTTTCCATCTCCTTCCACTCATCGTATGTAAATGAATTTGAAGAAATAACATGCGGAATACCCAGCTCATCCTTTTGCTCTTCAAACACATATTTTTCTTTCTCTGCAAATAATGGAGTTCCAGGCAGAAGCATTAAAGGATATGTTTTAATTTCAGCTTTGCTTTTTTGCCTGAGAAAATCTACGCTTCGCGAAAAACTTTCTAATGTTTGGTTAGGCAAGCCATATATCAAACTAATTTCATGCTTTATACCAGATTCATTTAACATTTCCAATGCTTTTTCTATTAATGGCATATTATTTCTCCTGTTTATTAACGCAGATTCTTGTTCGTTGCAAGTTTGCAAGCCAAATTCCAATTCAAAATGGCCTTGCTTGCATAGATTTAAAAAATCACAGCCTTTATCCCCTGCTAAAAATTCTAACCTGCATTGCAAGCTAAATAAAGTGTCGACCTTCTTACTTTTGCTCAGAGAAACTATTTCCTTCAGAATTTCCATGTGATTTTTCCCCGCATGAAAAATAGGATCGACTATATTTATTTTCTTAACATTGAAAGAAAGCAAATAATCCAGCTCGTTTATTATTCTGGTTTTATCTAACTCTAGTACTGAATTATTAACAACATCTCTATGTCGGCAAAAAGTGCAAGCGTATGGGCAACCTCGTTTTGTTTCGAGTCTGAGCATTTTTGCATTTTGCTTAACCTCTATTTCGCCTGTCAGGTATGGAGATTGTAGAATGTTTGTATCCAATTTGGATTTAATAATGCCGCTGGTAGATTTTCCTGTAAAAAGCTCCAACAGAGCTTGTTCTGCATAGCCTTCTATAAAAATATTTGCTAGTTGGTAGCGTTTTTTGAGATTTTCTAAAGAGTCATTTGCTATTTGATAGCCTCCAAGGATTATTTGCCCGTTGAAACTGTGATTTATCAGAGATTCTGTAAATTCGTTTATAAGGCATTCATTCCAGATGTATGCGGAAATTGCTATGAAGGAGTAGCTGCTGAGTTTATATGGTTTGATTTTTTCTTGCCATTTTTCTTTGGCATAAATATTTATTGATAGATGCTCAAATTCAAACCTTGACTTTAGGCTTTCGCTGTTTTTCAAGGTTGCGAGAATAGAAGCTATTGCCAGAGGCATTGCTGGGTCATGCGCTCTGGTTAGGTCAAATGAGACGAAGAGAATTTTTTGCATAATGGACTCCCTAAATGTGAGTTTAATATGCAATAGGTTTGTTGAAAAACTACTTGTATTTTTCCTCCCTGTATTGTCGAATTTTTTCCCATATATCTATGTCCAAAGAATTCAAAAAATCATCTATGGATGCTGAGGCTCCTTTTTTGCATAAATCTAAATCCTTAACTAACGATTCTATTTCCTTATTTAAGTCAACGTTTGGATTATTTTGCATAAATTTAACGAGTTGGTCTAAAATCAACATAACAGCAAGAGGGCGAACGCGAATCATAAGTTCCAGCAATGATATTTTCCTATGATCTTTGTATTCTTGGCTTTTAAATTTTTTACCGTCAAATTCAAAAGAATTGCTGACTATAAGAGTTTCTATTCTTCTTAAATCATCAATTGATTTGACTTCTTGATCCCCTGTTATCTGAAAGAGTAATTCTTTATCAGTCTTTAAAGCCTTATACACCTTATCTAATTGATGCCCAGCAAACATTAAACATATTTGATGACGGTATGCATCTTTGAGGTTTTCTGCTATATAAGTAGATTTTACCTCAATCAAGATCAGAGTTTTTGACTTCTTGTCATACACAGCAACATCAATTTCTCCTTTTTTCTTTTTAGTTTTTAAATCATAAAAGTCATGATTACTTGTTATCTTGACATTGGAAAACATAGGATGGCAGCCTTTCTCAAATAACTCGGCTACTCTTTTTTCTATACATTTAGCTTCTTCTTTAACCTCTTTATCATCCCGAACATCATCGGTATTTCTTTTCAAGAGATTTATTAGCGCATAGTAGGATAGCCCTTTTGTAGCTCTGATGTGCGAAAATATAAAACAGGTTTCGGAATCTCCGTAACATAGCATGTTTGAGAGATTCAGGTCTATTTTTTGAGACTTGTCGCTCAAATCTGTACTCAGAGCTCTAAGATATAGTTCTTCCTCTTCGTATGAAGCATCGGAATTTCTTTTAAATTTGATTCCATTTGTCGGCGTTATATTCCAGGCCTCTACATGGATATTTTCGCAATAATCGGTTAAGCTATTGTTTTGAATAAGGAGCGATTGCAAATCATAAGTAAACTCTTTACCATTATGCTTATATTTAAACTTATCTGAAATTCCAAAACATTCTCTTAACATAGGATAACCGACATATCGAGCTTCTACTCTTGCAGTTAATACATGCTTAGGAACATTCGGATATTTTTCCTCATTTTGCTTTATTTCTTCCATAGCTAGTTGACGATGTATAGTCCTGTAATATTCATGCAGCAACTTTACTTTTAATTTAATAGAATTTGGTTCATAGTAATATTTTTTGGTATTTAAGTTGAGTTTGAAAGTTTCGTCAAACATAAATGGCTCGCAAATTCGTTCATAGAAGTTATTTAACTTTACTATAGCTACAATATGACATCCTATTTCCTTTATTAAAACGGGCTTGGGGTCATTTGCAAAGTCTAAACACTCTTTTTTCACAGTTTGCATAAAATTCTCCCATGAAGATTGATCTATGCTTTTGCTAAATCCAGTTGATTCATCCCGATATTTGTTTAAATAGTCGCTGCATGCTGCTAAATAAGAACCCTCTGGGCTGATGAAAATGGAGTTCGGATCCTCTACTTCAAAATGCTGCTTAAAAATTATTTGATACAAGCAACTTACAGCCGCAACGGCCTTTTCAAACGAATAAGCCTTTATCGGGTTCCAGGTCTCATTAACTTTTTCAGTTAGAGCGTCAAAGTGATTTTTCAGGGTATGGCATATCTCACAGAATTCCGAATGCTCGGGGCTTGTTTTCATTAAATCCAGCAAAATTTTAATATGAGGATGTTCTTTGCCTTTAGTTTTAGGTTGATGATCATAGTTTAAATAGTATTTAAATTTTAATTTTATGGCAGTTTTCAGCGTATTTGGATACTTAATGCCAACTGAACGAAATCATATTGTTCAATAGCCATAGATATTTCTCGTTGTCCCTTGACTTTTCCTCAGAAAAAAGTTATATTT
>WQTK01000076.1 GCA_009786285.1 Candidatus Fibrimonadales bacterium
CCAGTGCGTCTTTTCTTTTTTTTGCGGCTTGCATGGCTATGGAGAGGCTTTCTTTCAAGGCTTCTTGCCCTGTAAAATCCAAAAGCGAAAGCGGCCGCAGACTTTGCTCTGCCGCCGCTTCTTCCACAGATTCGTTTTCAGGTGAAACCGGACGCATTGTGGGAAGATAGAAATTTCTACTTCACCGTTACCTTTAGCGTTTGATTTCCTGTTTTTACAATGTATATGCCTTTTGTTTGGACATCTATTTTAAGTTGAGAGTTGAGAGTTGAGAGTTGAGAGTTATAAATAAGCTGGCCGCTTAGGTTATACACATTCACCTTTGCGTCTTTTTGCAGGTTTTGCAGCATTATGGTTTTGCCTATTACGTGGGCTTTGGTTATGCCTCCCAGTATTTCAAAGTTTTCGCTGACAGTGCCTGCATAGTTGCCTTTGCCTGTTGCTGTGGCAGTAGCAATTCCAGGTGCCGAGTTGTTGCTGTAAGAGACGATATAGTCTGTGCCTTCTACAAGAATTTTTCCGCCGTCCTTTACCGTGATTTGAGGAGCCCAGTTTGTGCTGGATTCAATGGGTTGGATTGCAGACAGGTTTTTGGGGCTTATGGCGAATTCTATTGTCGTTGTTCCGGCGTAGGAATTTATTCCTGATATTGTTATGCTGCCGCCTTCAGCCACGTTGAGGTTCGCTCCATATGACAGGATGTAATCTATTGATTCCATGAGCTTGCTGCTGTTGCAGGTGATTGCTATCGATGGTTTTATTTGTTCGCCGGTATATGTTTGCGCAGGAACATTGGAAACTGTGCAACTGGAGATTAGCGGTTTGTCGCCTATTACTGATATTGCGTCGGATACTGAGGCTATTCCGGCGTTGTAGTTTGAATTTTCTTTGGCACGTGCGAAGATGTAATAGGTTGTGTTGTCGCTTAGGCCGTCGAATTCCAGGCTTGTTTGCCAGCCTTCCGCAGGGGCGGTTGGAATGGTGCTTTTTGAGTATTCCACTGTTTGTCCGTTTGCCGGGGTTGCTACAGCGTTGATTGTTATGCTGTTTTTGGTTTTGGCGTTTAGCGTTGCTGCTACTACTGCCGCACCGGAGGCTTTTCCTATTGTGAAGCTGCCCAGCATTATGTTTGAAGCGGCTTCGTAATCCTCGCCTTCTGCAACGTCAACTATTACGGTGTAGGTTCCGGCGTTTGTGGGAATGGCGGCTATGCCGTTGTATTTCACCTGAACGGAGCCTATTTTGCCGTTTGCCGAAATGCTTTCGATTCCTTGCGGACTGCCGTTATAGACGATGTTGGAAGGCAGCGAGAAGATTAAGTTTGAGAGGCCCAGAATGCGTTTGCTAACTGATACCAAGTCTATTGGGATGAAGCCGGTGTTTGAGCTGTTTGCGTAGTCTATTCCGTCTGAGTGGATGCCTTTTGTCCAGTTTGCTTTTTCTTTTGG
This sequence comes from Candidatus Fibrimonadales bacterium, assembly GCA_009786285.1. Lineage (GTDB taxonomy): Bacteria > Fibrobacterota > Fibrobacteria > Fibrobacterales > Fibrobacteraceae > Fibrimonas. The sequence goes on from WQTK01000076.1 coordinate 1,449, forward strand.
AAGGGTTGTTAAGTCGGTAGTTTCGCCTTTTGTGTAAGCTTTTTGGCTTTTGGCTTCGTCGAATGCTATGACGGTTCCGAGTTCTGAGGGAGCTGAGAATATCTGGTTGTCGATAACGTTGCTAGATCCCATTATATCTGGTCCATAGCCGAATACCACGCCTGTTCCGCTGACGGACACGACGCTGTTTTGTCCGGTAGAGGAGATGCTAAGCCCGCCCGAAGCTGATTCCACAAGCCCGCCGGTGACAGCGACTTTTGAGTTGGAGCCGTGGGTATAGATTCCCGTTCCGGAAGTAGAAGCGACAGTTCCGCCGGAGACGTTAACTTCGGCGTGTGAGCCTAATGTTTCGATTCCAATTGACGTACCGAAGATGTTGCCACCGGATACATTGACTTTTGCGGTAGCACCGCTTGCAGAGATAGCGGTTGACCCGTAAACATCGACGCTTCCGCTGATAGCGACAATGGAAGCGGGTCCGTTAGCACTTATAGTTTTGCCGGATGTGCTGACTTTAACGTTACCACCGAGAGTTACGTTGCCGCCTGCGGTGATGCTTCCGTAAATTTCGGTATTGCCGCTTGCCGCAAAGTTTCCTGTTGTAGTAACTGCGCCGTTGATTCTTCCGCCTTTAATGTCAAGGTTTCCTGTATGGGTAACCGCGCCTGTTATAACTCCGCCAGTCATATTCAAATCAGAACCGCTATAACCGCCAATTGTCCCGCCGCTAAGATTCACCGTCCCTGCAAGCGAGGCATTTAATACTCCGCCTGTAACAGTGTAAGTACCTCCGGAAAAAGAAACGCTGCCGCTTATAGTTCCGTTGCCTAGGTTGTTACCGTCAAAGGTATATGTACCACTATTGAAAGTGAGGTTGCCGTACAGAGTTCCGTTTATTTTAACTGTTACGCCATAAGTAGATAGATGTTGAGTATAAGTGGCAGCATATCCAATTCTACTACCGGCAGGTACTTCAAAAATTCCTTCGCCGGAAAGATTCAAAGTCTGTCCGTAACTACTTGTCACAGAACCAGGACAATTCCAAAACACTGTTTTGTTTGCGGGAATGGTCAAACTTCCGCTAAGATAAGCGGCAGTGTTGGTATAAGAAACAACAAGAGTATCGCCTTCAGGCAAGTTAGTTACCTGCGTGTTAAGATTTGTAATATCTGAGGATGTAGATCCTGACATCGTATATGTTACCTGTGCTGCCCAAGCGGTTTGCAGAGGGATTGCTACCATTATTGCCGCCATTGCCAGGCTCTTGAAACTGAGGGGATTTCTCATAAAAAACTCCTAATTTTGATTATTTCGGGAAAATATAGAAAATACTGCTAATCCCAAAGCCTGAGTTCATTGTTCTTTACAACGGCAACGACAAATGCCCTGACCAGCAGGTGCTGAAATTGTCTGATATGTATGCGGAAGCTTGCGGCAAAGGCTCTCCCGAGCTTGAATTGACTGTAAAGGTGCTCAATATAAACAAAGGGCACAACGAGGAGCTTGCAACCAAGAGCGAATTGCTTAGTGGCTACGAGAATTTTGTATCTTTGATAAAGTCGTATTCAAAGACTATGTCTCGTGACAAAGCCATAGACCGTGCCATAGAGGATTGCATACGCCGTGATATATTGAAGGATTTTTTGGAAGAGCATTCGTCGGAGGTTCGCAGTATGCTTCTCAGAGACTTGACATTGAAGGAATGGCGCGCTGTTGATTATAAAGACGGGGTGGACGATGGCATTGCCAAAGGTATAACCCAAGGCACAAGCCAAGTTGCCAAAGCTATGAAAGTTGCAGGTGAAACAGTGAGCAAAATCATGGATTATACCGGGCTTTCACGGCGCGAGATTGCAGCGCTGTGATCATTGCTTTACTATATTATTAATATGTTTTCAATACATCCATTTCGCGCTTTGCGACCTAAGCCTGAATTAGCCGCAGAGATATCATCCTTGCCTTACGACGTTATGAACCGCGAAGAAGCGGCCAAAATGGCAGAAGGCAAGCCGCATTCCTATTTAAGGGTAACACGCTCGGAAATAGAGCTGCCAGAGGCAGATCCCCATAGCAAGGAGGTTTACGAGCTTGCAAAACAGAATTTCAAAAAAATGGAAAGAGAAGGAGTCATTTTCCAGGAAGAAACACCATGCTTTTATGTTTACCGCCAAACTATGGAAGGCAGGGAACAATACGGACTAGTGGCTTGCGTAAAAGCAGATGACTATTTCAAAGGCTCAATAAAAAAACACGAACTCACTAGGGCAGACAAGGAAGATGACAGGTTGAACCATATCTTGTCCACCGGCGCACAAACCGGCCCGGTATTTTTAACATATAAAGACAAAGGGCAGTTCGCATTGCTAAAACCAACCATTCAAAAAAATCCTATTTACAATTTCACTGCAGAAGACGGCATAAGGCACACAGTTTGGATTATAGACGACGAAGCCACCATAGAAAGGCTTCGC
>WQTK01000077.1 GCA_009786285.1 Candidatus Fibrimonadales bacterium
GAAATTCTTGCTCTTTATTTACAAGCTCATTTTCCCGCAAAATTTTGTCAGAATCGCTGCCTAAAGCAGGGTTTATAAGGATCGACTATTTAGGGTTTGATGTTAGCGAAACAGCTATAAATATTTGCAAGAATAAGTTTCAAAACGATGAAACTAAAGAGTTTCGGCTAACAAGCTCTTTCAGCGCAGAAAAAGCCGAGCTAACATTATCTCTTGATGTTATTTATCATTTAATAGAAGACAGCGTTTTTGAAAATTACATGAAAATGCTTTTTAACGCAAGTTTAAAATTTGTAATAATTTATTCAAGCAACAAAACGGATTATCAATCTGTGCAGCATGTAAAGCATAGAAAGTTCACCAACTGGATTGATGCTAATAAGAAAGATTGGAGTTTATTGCAATTTATACCAAATAAATATCCTGCTATTGATAATAACAACAACAAAACGACATCTTTTGCCGATTTTTACATATTTAAGAAAAAAATATAATCAACCTTCTCACTTTGGAATAAGGCAGCACACGCTGCCCCTATGCGTTGGATTTTGGTTGCGTTGTGGGTTACGATTGCGCAATGACGTGGTTGTAACGTCCCAAACGATGATGGTTGCAACGTTGCAAATATGGCAAATAACGTTTCAGGGCAAGGCGTGCCTTGCCCTGGGTCAATTTCGTCATTTTCGTGGAATATTTGGCGATATTGTTAGTTGCGCAACAGACACGTATTGGGGTTCAAACGTTTCAGGATTTGCGCTTCAAAATGACCTTAATTTGCTCATAGCCGTAACCCTGTGCGACAAGATAAAGGACTCTGGATTCGCCTTTAGCTTCGCCAATCGCAACGCCATCTTTCTTGCCTTCATTATAACGGACAACAAAATATATCAGGTTTTTGACAAGAAATTCATGTGCTTTCAGCTTTGGCTAGGGTAGTTTTTATGCACCCGGTTTTGCAAGTCTGGGCGCATACCATGCAACCTGTGCAAAGAGATGCATCAACTTCTACCGAATTGTCTTTGCATTTGCTAAGAGCCGGGCAACCTATTTTCAAACACAAACCGCATTTTTTGCAATCGGAAATTGTCACTGCGCCGGTCCATAACTTCTTGTCAAGAAGAATGCAAGGACGCTTTGCGATTATCACAGACACGCCGTCCGTTCCCAAATACCCCTTGATTGTTTTCTCAACTTCCGCCAAATTGTATGGATCCACCACCGAAAGATTTTTAACGCCGCAAGCCTTGCACAAAGCTTCAAAATCCAACTGATGCGTTTGCTCATTTGTAATAGTTTTGCCTGTGCCGGGATGGTTCTGATGACCAGTCATGCCGGTTGTGCGGTTATCCATTATAATAACAGTGATGCTGGACTTGTTGTAAACAGCATCTATTAAACTTGTGATTCCGCTGTGAATAAATGTAGAATCGCCTATAACGGCTACGCTGTTTTTTGTGAATTCTTTGCCCTTTGCCAAGTATGTGCCATGCGCGTTTGAAATAGACGCACCCATGCAAATAAGCGTGTGCATAGCGTTAAGCGGTGGAGAACACCCAAGCGAATAACAGCCTATATCGCCAATAACACTGAGTTTTAGCTTGCTAAGAACATGATACACGCCTCGATGCGTGCAACCTGCGCACATAACCGGCGGACGCATTGGAATGTTTTCCGCGCTCTCTTGTGCCGCTTTTTGCCCCAGAACAATCTCCCGAATTTTCTCTGCGCTTAACTCGCCTTGCAAACCTGTCAAATTTTTTCCGCTGCACTCAATGCCGTTCGCCTTCAATGTATTTTCAATAAAAGGCTCAAGCTCTTCTATAACAAGAAGCTTTTCGCACTTGGCGGCAAACTCCCTAATCTTCTCAACCGCAATAGGATAAACCATGCCAAGCTTGAAAATCGAAAAATCCGGCAATGCCTCTTTTGCATACTGATAAACCATGCCGGAACACACAATGCCCGTTTTATTTGTGCCAAGTTCAATTCTGTTTATGCCTTCAAACACATCGCCGTTTATATCATTTGCAAGCCGCTTTTCACGCTCTTCAACAACGGGATGCCGCCTTCTGGCGTTTGCCGGCACCATTACATATTTTGAAATGTCTTGTTTATAAGGGTATTCAACCTCTTTTCTCTCTCCAAGTTCCACAAAGGAACGTCCATGCGCAATTCGCATTGTGAGGCGCACGAACACCGGAGTATCGTATTTTTCGCTAAGCTCGTAAGCGAGCATTGTGAAATCTTTAGCTTCCTGGCTGTCTGAGGGTTCAAGCATCGGAACATGGGCGCTAAGAGCGTAATAACGAGAATCCTGCTCATTTTGGCTGGAATGCATGCCCGGATCATCTGCAACCACAACCGCAAGCCCTGCGTTTACCCCGGTATATGCAAATGTAAACAAAGGGTCAGCGGCCACATTAAGGCCAACGTGTTTCATAGCTACAAGAGCACGCCGCCCAGCCATAGACGCGCCAATGCCAACTTCCATAGATGTTTTCTCGTTAACCGCCCACTCTGCGTTAACTTCTTTGAAAGTTGCGATAAACTCGGTAATCTCAGTGCTGGGCGTGCCGGGATACGCCGCCGCCACCTTTACGCCGGCTTCATAAGCGCCTTGGGCAACTGCGTGGTCGCCAAGCATAAGTTTTTTCATTTGCATTCTCCTTTAAAGTACTCACCCAATATCTTAACGCCTTTTTCAATCTGCTCAAGCGTTGCGTTTGAAAAGTTCAGGCGCATTGTGTTTTTGCCGCTGCCGTCCGGGAAAAAGTGCGAACCTGGCAAATATGCGACTCCCAAATCAACAACTTCCTTGAAGGTCGCAAGCAGGTTGCGCTCGCCCTCAAAATAACCCCACACAAACATGCCTCCGTGCGGAATCTCATATATAAACGATTTTGGGAAATATTTTTCAATGCATTTCACCATCTGGTCCCTTTTCTCTTTGTATATGGGAATGATATTTTTCAAATGCTCTGCCAAATTATTTTTGAGAAACTCTGCGACAACAAGCTGGTTGATAGACGGCGCGCAAACGTCCGTTGACTGCTTGGCTATAACAAACCTTCCAATTACCACAGGGTCTGCGACTGCCACAGCAATGCGCAAAGAAGGCGCGATAATTTTGGAGAAGCTAGCCACGTAAACAATGTTTCCCGCTTTGTCAAAACATTTAAGAGGAGGCACGGGGTTGCCTTCAAAGCGTATTTGCGAATAAGGATCGTCTTCCAAAACCATTACGCCGTGTTTTGCGGTGATTTCGGCTATTTTCTCCCGGTTTTCAGGGCTGTAAGTGCCGCCCGTAGGGTTGCTGAAAGTAGGGACAACGTATAAGAACTTGGGTTTGTGCTCTTTTATTTTTTTCTCCAAATCGGCCAAGTCCAGCCCTTCGCTGCCTGAATTCACCCCAACGGCCTTGCCTTCATAGGTTTGAATAATCTGCAAAACGGACAAATAAGTCGGATTTTCCACAAGCACTGTGTCGCCTTTGTTCACAAAGGTCTTGCACATGAATTCAATGCCTTGCTGGCCGCCGGCGAGGACAATCATATTTTGCAACTCGGCGCTTATGCTTTTATATTCAAGCAAAAACGCTTTTATCTGTTCCATCAGCAATGTTTTGCCTTGCGTGGATTCGTATTGGAGGCACTCAATAACGCCATATTTCGCGATAAGGCCTTGCAAAATAGCATCAATTTGCTTTTCCGGCAAAGTGACCGAGGCAGGCATTCCTCCGGCAAAAGAGATGATATTCCCTCTTTTTAAAAGGTCAAATATTTCCCGTATCGCGCTGCCGTGAACGTTCTTTAACTTATCGCTGATTTGGTATTCCATAGGGGGAATATAGAAATTTACTTCCATTTTTGAAGGTTAAAGCCACCGCCTTTCAGGCGGTGAACTTTTAGTTGCTATATTTGTAATATGACGGTTGAATACAGACAG
>WQTK01000078.1 GCA_009786285.1 Candidatus Fibrimonadales bacterium
CCCCCCCCATTTGCTAAAAATAATTTCAATGTAGCGGATAGTATTCCGTTTCGACAAAAAGAATTATCGCATAACGCAGTAATCCTGCGAGGATTTTCTATTTCTGGAATCCTTGCTTGCTTAAACAAACAGAAAGGAGTTGTTTTATGGAACAAACAGTGAAAAGGGTTTCTATATGGAAACCATTGGTGTTATCTTTGTGCCTGCTGATGGCTATGCAGCAAAAAGCACATGCAGATATAGCAATTGTGCTTCTTGGTGCCTTAGGAGTAACGGCATTTGCGTTTCTTTGTGTCTCTACTACTGATGCAGAAGATGCTAAAAAAGCAAAAGAATGGGATGAAAAAGCTGCAAAACAACGGAAAGAAGCGGAAAAAGAAAGAGCTATACAAGCGGAGAAAAATAAAGTATGTAATGAAGCAAGAGGTAGAGCAAAAGAAATTCACGACTTGTGTTTATTAAGTCGCAATAATGATAATAACTGTGCGGAAAATTATTTAAGTGCAAAAGAACTGGCCGATGAGCTTTGTAAATAAAGTTCATGTTGTTTTATTTTGTTCCGCCATATGTTGCTATGCTTCTGACATTTACCTTGTTCTAGCTTCATCGAACCAGCAAAATGCTGCATCGATGATGGGGCATATATTTTTGATGCAAGGAAGCGAAGCCGTTGATTATGCCGCTCGCGTAGAGGGGAGCGGGCTTGTTTATAAAGTTAAAGGCATCGTTGGCGGATTTGAAGCAACTTATAAAATTCAACCAATATCAGATTTAATAGAAAAGTATCAAGAAAAAGAAAAAAGAGAACTGCTGTTCTTCCCTCTATACTTTTCTGCCACAGAAAAACAACGTTATCACGACACATTAAATTTATACCTCACAAAAAAAGAAGACTACCTATTTGCTACAAATAACTGCGCACACGGCATCTACAAACTTCTGCAAGCCTCAATGGATTCACTGCCAGAACCACACGTAATCCTGCTGCCGCAAGACGTAATAGACTTGCTGCAAACAAAAAATAGAATAGGTAAACCACACTACAAATATGTATCACCTCATCCGTATCTTAGAATGGATTGGGGTTTTCGATTTATTGAAAATATAGCCCTACTGCAATTTAGACCATTTCTCCACGACAAATACGACCGCTACGGGTTTTATCAAGCAGACCATGAATTTGCGTTTTTAAATCTATCCATTGGAATCAAAGACAATTCCGTCTCTGTCGATAGCTTCAGTGCTGTAAGAGTCCGCTCTGCTAATCCAAAAGAAACTTTTTCCTGGCTTATAGATTCTAGGCTAGATGGGTTTGACCTTGGCATTGGAAAATCATTTGCTCTTTACCGCAACAAATTCGCTACAGATTTTTTTCTCAAGCTTCTCTACGAAAAAAATGGCTATCTTATTGTTCCAGAATTAACATTTCGCAGTCGTTCAGTAAAAAGCTTTCGCTATGGTATGGAAGGTGAATTTTTTCGCAAGTTCAATTTTTGGTTGTCAACAGACCTGTCAGAAACCAGCACGCTAATCGTGCTTTCCGGCACAAATTATATTGAATTAAAATTCAGAGAGTATATTTTAAGATGATAATTACCCCATATTTCATGTTTCATAAAGGGTTTTAAGCAAAAAAATACCCAAAAATGCAAACAAGCGTCACTTGGGAATTCCCTGACCGCATAAACCCAGCACTTCCGCTTTTGACAACCCCGTAACCTTTGAAATTATATCAATATTTATGCCTTCCGCCTTCATGCCCTTCGCTATTTCAATTCTCTCTTCCGTCTTGCCTTTTTCAATTCCTATAGCCTCGCCCTCAGCTTTGCCCTCAAGTCTGGCAGTGTAAGCTGTGCTTCTATCGCTGCGGAGCCTGTCAACATAATGGTCATAAGCACGGCGGGCCTTAAGGCTCAAGCGGTGATATTCCAATTTCTCGTATGCTTCATTCAAACCAGGAGCTTTAAACTTAGGCTTTACTGCAGAATTTTTCAAAAAATACATCCATTCGTCCAGCTTGCTTTTTATCACATTTTTGAACCAGTTTACTCTAAGCAAATAATATTCGGGATATATATCCTTTATCTCCAGCTTCGCAAATTCAGCCTTCTGCTCTGCGGTGAGCTTTAACTCATCCTTGCAATGCAAGCCCTTGAATGTGGTTGTGCCGTGATAGATGTAGTCTTTGCCGCCACCCAAATCAAAATAAACTATATTTATGGAATAAACTTTTCTCACCTCGGAATAATCCATTCCCTCTTTCATATGCTCTACAATCGCTTTGCTGGAGCCAAAAAGCATTCTGTGGAAATAGTCTAATTCATAGGTAAACTGCAATTCTATTATGATTAACGACTTGTCTTTTTCTTCGGCCAATATGTCAACCCTGTTGATCCTGTCTTTTGCTGAGTTCTTGTTGCTCTCGCTGTCGGTCAAATTTTTAATTTTTATGGCTTTGCCGAGCAAGGTTGTCAAGAAACCTTCCAAAATAACATAGTCTGCCTTGCTTCTGAGCAAATTTTTAATCGCCCAGTCAAAGGATACCAGTGTACGCTCTTGTGCCATTAGGTTAATTTAGAAATTTAGACTTCTCCCTAAGGCTCAATCCCCCTAATTTTCGCCAAAAAACAATAGCAACCCCTAAAACCCCTTGACACCACGGCTTTTTTTACTATATTTGACAATGGAGAGGTATTTGTGGGAAAAGGTGTTGATAGGATAGGAGTTTTAGCAGGTTTATTGATTTGCTTTTTTGTATTGTTTGCTTGTAAAGAAAAAGAGGGAATTATCGTCAACGAGACCAATGATGCTATTACCGAGCCAGCGAAACCAAGTTTGAAGCAAGATGAAACAGAAATTCGTGTTGATAATAAAGAAAGTAAAGAAAGAGCGAGGATACAAAAGGAGATAGATATTTTAGTTGACAGCATTAGAATTATTAATGATAAGATTAATGTTTTTCCTAGCCGTACTGTTGGCGGAAAAATGGAATCTCCTGAAGAAATGAAACAAGTTGTTGCTGCAATTAAGGCTGGCAAGTTAGATTCTCTTGCTTTTGGTGAAAATTACCATAAAGTCGATAGCTTGCGTGCCATAATCAAATCCTACCGTCCTCGTACAGACTCTTTAAGGAGTATTTTAAAGGAGCTTCCTCGCTATGAATAGATTTTCTTTTTTGTTCCTTTTTTTTGAAACTTTTGCATTTGCCTATGAATTAGAAAAAATAGGCAATATCGATAAATACGATACTATAACAGCAGAATATTGCATGAGTTGGGATGCTGACAGAGGATGGAAATTATTGCGTTACGAACAATATGCTCCTCTAATTCTTAATATACAAACAAAGAGTTACGATTATGACTATACTATCTCAGTTAGTTTAGATGCTGATATAAAATTTTCTACTATTTTTCTAAAACAATTCGGCAGTACTCGTATTGGATATAATCCCAATACTAAAAAAGGATTTAAGGGTAAAATCGATAGGAATGAAGAGCACAATATTTACGATTCTTTTGGCACTTTATATACTTACCAGCAAAAAATAGACACTGCAAAAATATCAGTTTTATTTAACAAAGTATTTCCTGTAAAATGGAATATAAAGTTTGAAATAGACTATCAGCCACTTGACTTGTCCGGTAGCTATAACGCTAAAATTTCCGGCATTTGCAACGAAGAACAGTTGAAGAAAATAGAGGGAAAAAAGCTATCCGTTGATTAAACTTTAACGCCGCAATAAATTACCCCGTCTAAGCTTAAAAATGCCTAGTAGGTCTGAGAAAAACGCAGAATCGCAAGAAAAATCGTAAAAAAACAGCAAATATCTCCTCAAAAATCCCCTAAAACCCCTTGACACAGCGGCTTTTTTTACTTCCATTTTTGAAGGTTAAAGCCACCGCCTTTCAGGCGGTGAACTTTTAGTTGCTATATTTGTAATATGACGGTTGAATACAGAC
>WQTK01000079.1 GCA_009786285.1 Candidatus Fibrimonadales bacterium
TAAAATATAGCAAATATCGTAGAATTTTTCAACCCCTTTTATGAAATAAATGTTGATTTATGCGGAGTTGTTATATTTTTAAGGAGCGACTAGGTAACGGAAAACTTCATATTCGGTTGTATATATAAATCTATAATTTTATACTAAGTTATTTATTTTTAAATAATTAATTAAATCAGATTCTAATTTATTTTCAATTTCAAAAAAATCATTATCAATCTTTTCAAACATCTTATCATATTTTTCATCTTCTTCATCTGATAGACTTTCAATAATTCTATTTCTTTCATCAATATCTTTGGGCACAATTCCTTCTGGAAATATTATAGCAATTTTTTCCAACAATTCAATTACTTTTTCTTGTTTTAATTCTTTTAAGCTTTCAATTGTTTCTAAATAATGATTAGCTTCATAATTATAGAAAAAACTTATCATTCCTCCATTATTAACAGCATTAATCAACAACTGTATATTAAACCACACCTTTTCTTCTTTTGTTAATGAATTATAATTACTAGTTTCATCATAATTTACATTTGCTTTATTAATAATTTTATCCCATTGCTCCTGAAAATCAATTAATTTATTCTCATTTCCAAGAACCGTTTCAACTGCTTCTAATTCAATGCATTTCTTCATAAAAACCTCACACTATAGGTTAATATAGAAAAACTGACCAGATATGTCCTTGAATACATGGAGAGGCCTCTCCCTTTTTTGATATTTATCTTAACTACACATACTTACTAGCTTCTCTTATTGAAAGCGAGGTAAGTTCGCCTGCTGTGCATTGGCGCTTTCTTTGAATGCTTTGAATATTTGCTTGTAGTCAATTGATTCGAGCATAGCGGTAATTTAGAAATTTATTTTATGAACCGTGATTATAGTATAGCTATGAGCATTGACTGTAATTTTGCAACCATCTATATTTACATACCAATTCTTGCCTTTTCTTGTTATAACAGCTTTAGGATTTTTTCTTCTATACCAACCCAATATATCAAAATCGGTTTTCCATCAAGATATAGATATTCTTTTTCCAGCGAGCCACCGTTCTTTTCAATAGTTTTAATAGACGCTAAATTATCCTTGTAACAGGCTATCATAACTTTATTGAGACCTAAATTTTTATAAAAATCCAAAGCAAGGCTGAGCATTTCTGTTGCATATCCTTTTCTTCGTTCGGAAGGTCTAACGGCATACCCGATGTGCCCGCCATAAGTCTTTAAAAAATCATTAAGATAATTGCGAAGATCAATTATGCCTATAATTTTATTGTCACTTTGGCGAACACAAAAAAATACAGATGACACGACCCAATCAGATGGGCAGGTTTCTTTACTGGAAATTTTTTCAATATGCAAAAGCCACTCTTCATAAGAATTCATTTTATCAAACAATGCACTTCCGTTTATGACCATTTCTCCACAATCAAAATGCTCCTGCCGATAGGCAAGAGCCTCTGCTTTTAATTCATCGCTAGGAGTAACAAGTTTTATTTCCATACAAAGGGAGAACATAGAAAGCTAAGATACCAGCTTTGTAATAATTGTTGTTTTAAACGGCGAATTCTTAATATTACGCTTATTTATTAAAAAGGACTTTCTATCAAGGTGTTTTTCTATAAAAGGCATATCTGGTGCATAGCAAAAACTGCCTCCGACTTTCAATGATTGCAAAATTTCCATATACTTCTTTGCATATCCAATGAAATCCCCATCTTCACGCAAATGATTATGAACAAAATGATTTGAAAAACCCAAATTGCTCACGACTGTTCCCCACTTTTCATTTCCATAATCAAAAGACAGCCAATCCGCTTTTTTGATGAAAAATGAATCATCCGAAAACCTGTCTATACCATAAGTTTCAAAACCTTTTCCTCGTAAATATTTCACCAAACTCGCCGTTTTCCCGCAACCAATATCTAAAATAGGTTCTGATAATTGAATATCATTCAAATAGAGAATTTCGCTTTGTAAAACCGCGCTATATTCAGAGCAAGTTATAGATTCTAAAACAACTCCAGCTTCTAGATACATTTTTCGTGAGAACCGATTTGTTTTTTCCAACCATTCTTTCAATTTATCATAATGCAATCGAGAAATAATGTCAATTATTTTTTCTCCTATAATAATATCTTGATATAAATCCCAATATATTGCCTTTAAACTGGTTATATCATTTTCGCAGAACGAGAAATACTGGTTCACTCGGCAAAATTCCTGCAAAACTTTGTCCGCAGTGTAGTTAATTAGCAAATTCAAATCATTTGCGGTAATTTCGCCAGCTTTTTGAACGGCTTTAATTGTGGACGTTAAAAAACGAAATGATTCATTAGAATCTTTATGAAGCAGATTTTTACTCTGATTGGATTCAATCTGCAAATCAATACATTTCTTTAAGTCTGCTTCTCCAAGCTCTTCCATTTGTGGAATATAGAAATTTTACCACGAATAATTATTTATTCTTAATCTACCTCTGGATTAACGGTAATAGCATACAAACCTTTTTTTGCATTTTCTTTTATTTTAGGAGCAACCAAATACTTGCCACATTCAAGCTCGCATACAAGGGTCTCATTCAAAGCCTCTTTCGCCATTTCCAGAGCGTGTTCCAAAGACTCGCCACAGGTGTTTATGTTGGGCTTATCGGGAAACGAGACGATGTATTCGTCGTCATCTCTTGCTATTTTTGCGGTGTAGTTCATAGACCCTTCCTTAAAATTTTTTAAGTCTTGCTTCACATCTTCCGGCAATTTGTTATATTCAACGCCGGAAACTGCACCTTCAAGGGAATAAAGATGAACAAGGCACAAGTTTGAATAATGTGATTTTAATTTGACAAAGGCTTTTTTGCTTCCGGCTTTCTTTAATTCTTCCGCAGTAGTAATACCAACAGATTTCAGCTTTCGCTCTATTTCTTTACCGATATTTTTCAACGAAGTTAATGTTGCCATAGTTATTTTGCCGTTTTTTAATCCAGTAGTATTTTCTTCTTCAAACAGAACTGCACTATTGAGTTGCATTAAGCATTTTTGTCAGAGTATTTGGATGATTGGAAACGTAATCTAATACTTTTGACATAACCTTAACATAATTTTTATTGAACGATTTAAAAACCGACAAGCTTTCGGGGCTTACAGGCAAAGTAACAATAGCTTTGGAATTTTGCCTTGCTTTTGCAAGCTCGGTGAATTCCATAATAGCGTCATCAGAAGACTTTGGAGAATCCTCATTGTACACAATAGGGAAAGAAGAGGCTAGCTCCACTTCTGCAAGCTGTTTCTTAGTTGGCTTTTGCCCAACTAGAACTTTTGTTGTCGTCAATGCCATAATAGCTACTCCTTTCTTTTTTGTTTGCCAAACGAGCCGATATTAACCTAATATTCTCGCCTCGCTCAGTATAAACTACAAACAATACCTTGCCTACCAAGCCCAAAGTCTGCCACCGAATCTCGCCTGAGCTATTGCTCAACGAATTATCAAGCCGTTCTATGCGGTCAGGATCGGCAAAAACCAATTTTGCAGTTTCAAAACTTATATGATGAACTTGACGATTAATCGTATTCTTATTATCGTCCCATTCAACAACAAGCTCTTCCATTTATGGAATATAGAAAATTTTACCACGAATAATTATTTCTTCTTAACCTTCTTTTTCGGAACGGGTATCACTTTTTCCAAAGCCAACGCAATGTTTCTCAGAGCTTCACGGTTATCCACATCAAGCATATAATGCTCCTTTGCCCCTTTGTATGGGTAGCCTGTTTCTTCCGTTTTGTGAAATTCCTTTACGCAATCCAATTTTTTCACGTATGCCGTATTGTCGCAAATTAGAAATATCGGCTTTTGGTTCACATAAACCATATATTCTCCGAACATTTTTTTCTGCGATATTGTCCCAACACCGCTTATTTGATCCATCACATAATTCACGAAATCAATGTCGCTTGCCATCTACTTACCC
>WQTK01000080.1 GCA_009786285.1 Candidatus Fibrimonadales bacterium
GGCGAGAGGCAGGGTAGTGTTAGAATAAAAATTTTTGACCAGAACGGCAAGCTTGTCAAAATCATAAACAATGCGATTTCCGGAGTTACCCACTGGGATGGCAAGGATTCAAGAGGGCGAATGCTGGCAAACGGCCTTTATCATTATGTTGTGCAAAATACAGTGCAAGGCAAAACAACTTTTGAAAAGAGGCAAAAATTGGTCATTAGCAGGTGAATATTCTATCTTCTATTCCATGAAAGTTCTTATTATAGCCATAATTACCCTTGCTGCGCCGCTATTAGCCGCTATTTCCGGCGAAGGCCGCTACGCTTCGCTTTCTCAAAACGGCGGAATGCAGGGAAACCCGGCTGCTCTCAGTGCTTTTGGAAGCCCCGGCGCGATTTTCAGCTATGAGCAGAACAAAGGCAATATCAATGGCATGGACAATTTTTTGCTCGGATTTTGGAGAAATAATTACGGAGGCGCTTTTGACTGGACAACAGGGCCGGACGGTTATGACAGAAGCGAGTGGTCTCTTGTGAGCAATAAATTCAATTCAAGCCGCTCATTGTTTTTTGGCAGCAGATTTTCGACTGCCAGAGTTTCGCAAAAAGACGCTGCGGCGTTTTCGTGGTCACCTGGGTTTATTTATCGCCCGGTGTCTGTTATTTCGCTTGGATTTTGGAGCGAGCAGCTTGCGCAATATGGCTTTTACCAAACCAGAAAGCAAAACGCAGGGCTTTCAATAAGGCCACTTAGCGGAGGAATAACT
Organism: Candidatus Fibrimonadales bacterium; assembly: GCA_009786285.1. Classification (GTDB taxonomy): domain Bacteria; phylum Fibrobacterota; class Fibrobacteria; order Fibrobacterales; family Fibrobacteraceae; genus Fibrimonas. The sequence goes on from WQTK01000080.1 coordinate 755, forward strand.
TTGAGCTGGAATGCGGAATTCAAAAATTACACGCAATTGAAGAATTTTAATTCGCAAACCGAGCAAAATTTACTGCTTGAGCTGGAGGCTTCCGGCTGGACTTTTGGGCTGGAATTCCCGCTTGTGGAACCGGACAACAACGGACGCTTTGGCATTTCTCTTTCCGGTGAATTTGGCTCGTATTTCAATCTTTCTGTAGTTGGCTCGGCAAACGACTTGGATTGGGATTCGAACAGGAATTCAGACCTGAATTTCAAAAAGGCGAGCTTGCTTTGGCACTCAGATTTGAACAAAGAATCGCTTAGCGGCACAAAAATAATTCGTGTTCCTCTTGGCCGCATAAATGAAAAAAACAGCGGCTGGAGCTTGCTCGGCAGGCAGGCAGATGATTTGGAAACATTGCGGAACACATTTGCGCTGCTCGAAAAATCAAATGCGAAGGCCGTGGTTTTCGATTTTTCAAGTTACAGCGGCGGATTAAGCATTTCGCAGGAAATTCGCAGGGGAATTTATTCGCTGCGGAAAAAAGGCAAAAAAGTAGCGGCTTACACAGATAGCTATCGTCCCGGCGTTATATACGCTGCGTCTGCTGCAGAAAAAATAATTTTGCAACCCTCGGCTTTTGTCGATTTCAAAGGACTTTCAAGCGAGGTTTTATATTACAAGGGTTTATTGGACTGGGTGGGGATAAAGATTGAATCTGTGAGATATGGAAGATACAAGTCTGCTACAGAGCCTTATACATTGGATTCCATGAGCAGGGAAGCCAGAGAGAATTTGCAGGAGATTTTAGACGGATGGTGGAGTGTGGTTAGAGACACTATTGCCGCTTCAAGAAATCTTTCGCCGGAATTTTTGGACAGCATCGCAAACAACCCGAAAGTCACGGCAAAAGAGGCTAAGAAAAACGGCTTGGCAGACACAATTCTCTATTTGGAAGAAGCACCGGAATATGTTTTCAAGGCGTTGCTCGGCAAGGAAAACAAGGATGCGTATTTTGACGACTGGTATTTGAGCAATGAAAAACTATTTTCGAATTCCTGGCAGCCAAGAAAGAAAATCGCTGTGCTAAACATCGATGGCATGATAGTTGGCGGTTATGGCTCCAATGATCCTTTGTTTGGAAAAAGCGTTGCGGGAGTTGGCGATTTAATAGAAACACTGAACTGGCTGATATATTCCAACGAATATGAGGCTTTGATTTTGCGCATAAATTCTCCGGGCGGCTCTGCGGTGGCCTCCGACGAGCTTTGGCATGTTATTAAAACTTTGAGAGATGGAGGAATGCCTGTTATAGCTAGCGTTGGCGACATGGCGGCAAGCGGCGCATATTATGCGGCGTGCGCGGCAGATAAAATTGTGGCTGAGGCGGGAAGCATTGTGGGGAGCATTGGAATTTACGGCGGCAAGGCGGACTTGAGCGGTTTGCTTTCAAAATTGAAAATAAGAACGGAAGTTGTTAAAACCCATGAAAGTTCAAATTCAGAGAGCATGTATAAAGGGCTTTCGGAAAAAGAAACAGAGGCTCTTCAAGAATATATGGATGATTTTTATTCCCGCTTCACAGACGTTGTGGCAGAGGGCAGAGGCATGGACAAGAAACAGGTGTATTCGCTGGGCGGCGGAAAAGTGTTCACAGGAATGGATGCTGTAAGCAATGGCCTTGTGGATGAAGTTGGCGGTTTTGAGCGTGCAGTTGAGCTTGCGAAAGAGAGCGCTGGAGTAGGAAAAAACGCTAGGGTGGAAATTGAGCACATAAATAATTGGGGTTATTCATTTACGGATAAAATTTCCGCTATGGTAAAAGGAGAAAAACCTATTTATCCGTGGCTGGAAGCGTTGGAGAAAACATGGGTATGGGCCGTATATTTAAATTCCTCGCTATAATTCCGCTTGCTCTTCTTATAAATGCGGCATTTTTTTTGGCCGTTCCTATTATAAACGCTCTTTTCTTTTCAAAAGAATATGTAAAAGAAGAGAAGGAGAAAACTGCTCCCAGAGAGGTTGAGCTTTTGGTCAAGGAACCTAAAAAGGAGATACAGCAGAGGACAATAAGGGATGTTCCGCAGAGCAGCAATCAGTTTAAGCCCAATCAGGCGCAAGGCAGCTTGAACAAGGGGATAAAGGGTTTTTCCATGGATTTGTCTCTTGCGGGCGTGGGCGAGAGCGGGGTTTCAATTGGCAGCGGCGGAATGGAAAACATGGTTTACAATGTGGAAGAAGTTGAAGTTGAAGCGAGGGTGTTGAAAGAGGTTTTTCCCCAGTATCCGGAGCATGCAATTAGGCGCAAAATTGTGGGTTTTGCTAGGGTTAACATGGTGATAGACATGAGCGGCAACGTAACGGAGGCTTTTGTATCGTTGGTTGACCCGCCGGGTTTTGGCTTTGAAACGGCGGCTTTGACGGCGATTAGGCAATTCAAGTTTTCCCCTGCGCTGGTGGGCGGCGTGCCTGTTAAGCAGAGGCTTATCAAAGATTTTAATTTCAAGTTTTTGCCGTGAGGCTTAAACAATGTTTAGGTCAACAGGATAGGCAATAATTTTCTATTTTTCAAAAGAATTTCACTTTTAGGAGATAAGCATGGCTGCCAAAAAGAAACAATATGCCACCACGGTAGAAGACTTGGAAATAACCAAAAAGGCTTTTATAGACTCTTTTAACGTGCATTTACGCCACACGCTTGCCCGTGATGGCTATGAAGCCGCAGATTACGAAAAATTCCAGGCTATAGCCTTTGCGGTTCGCGATCGCCTGATTGACCGCTGGATAAAAACCCAGCAAACCTATTACAAGCAAAATGTAAAGAGAGTCTATTACTTATCGCTTGAATATTTGATGGGCCGCTCGCTTGGAAACGCCATTTTGAACATAGATGCGGAAAAAGAAGTCGCGGAGGCTCTTAACGAACTCGGCCTCACTATGGAAGAAGTTGAGGAAGTGGAAAGAGACGCAGGACTTGGCAATGGAGGCTTGGGACGGCTTGCGGCTTGTTTTTTGGATTCAATGGCAACCCTTGAGCTTCCGGCTATGGGTATGGGGCTTCGCTACGAATTTGGAATGTTCAACCAGAAAATTGAAGGCGGCCAGCAAACGGAAGACCCGGATGAATGGCTGCGTTTCCCAAATCCCTGGGAATTCGCCCGCACGGCAAGCGTTATGCAGGTTCAATTTGGAGGCCATGTTGAAAGCTACACTGAAAACGGAGAAATCCGCCACAAGTGGAGAGCTGCGGAAAGCGTGGAAGCCATGCCATACGACACTCCGGTTCCGGGTTATAAAAACAACACGGTAAATACGCTGCGCCTTTGGAGCGCGCAATCCA
>WQTK01000081.1 GCA_009786285.1 Candidatus Fibrimonadales bacterium
GACACAGGCAGCAGTCCTAGCACTAGCGACTCAAGCTCGTCTCGTGTAGGTCCTGTATCATCTGCTGAGGTGATAACTAATGATAGCGTGTATGTCACTATCTCAGCGACTGTGAGCGGTCCTACTCACCAATACTTAGCCATAAATGCCAGTGCTACTATGAATGACGATGATTCTGTTTTCTCCCGTGTTGATCTTTTAGTTGGCGGCAAAAAAATAGCTGGGAACAGTAATCAGCCTTCTTTTGAATATAATGATGTATATGAGTTTGAGGGCGAAGAGTTTTGCGATGGCAATACATATCAGGTTGTGATAGACGCTTACAGAAATAACATAAAAACAGCATCAGACAATAAAACTTTTACTCGCAACATGAACCTGTGCAAGCCACCTAGCTCTGCCAGCGCCCCAAGCTCGAGCGCAGCAGCAAAGCAGTTCGTGAAGATAATGGATAATGTTACTCTAAATTCGCAAACCGGGGATAGAGGCATTGCCTTGGTTTCTAGCGCAGGAGAATCCAACATAAATTTGGCGGATTTTTATTATGATTCCCCAACAACCAGTAATCCCGGCTTTATTAAAAGCGAAAAATCTTCCGTAAGGTTTATAACAGAATTCATGATTACAGGCGTTACCGACTGGAATACAATTGGTACAGCCTCTAATGATCCTCCATGGGGAATAACAAGCCCCCAAAGCACATCGGCCTTTACTTTCAGAGTTTCTAACTCCGGAGAGACTGAAATTCAATACCCTTCAGACACTTATATTATGGTTCGAACAAACGGTGCTTCCGGCGGTGAATGGACATCAAATGATTATTTGGTAGCCACATATGGAGCTCCAACTATGGTAGGTAACAACAGAACAATAAAAGTATCTGTCTGGAAAATTCAGTAATGCCCGTTAAACTGAATATTGGCGAACTGCTGGTACAGAAAGGTCTTATAGACGAAGACCAGCTTACCCATGCAGTTGGCGAACAAAAGCGTACAGGGCTTCATTTAAGCAAAATTTTGACCCGCCTGGGATTTGTCACAGAAGAACAAATGACTGTGATTCTGGGCGAGCAATTGCAGGCAAGCGAACACAAAAGAATTGGCGAGCTGCTTGTCGAAAAAAGTTATATAACAGCGGAACAGCGCGACAGAGCGCTTGAAGAACAAAAGAGAACTGGGCTTAGGCTTGGCAAAATGCTTATGCAACTGGGCTACATGACGGAAGAAAGGCTGATAGAGATCCTCTCCTCCCAGCTTGAAATCCCATCGGTTTCACTTGGCGATTTGTTTATAGCTCCGGAAGTTGTGCAGCTTTTGCCGGAAGAATTCTGCCGTTCCTACAAGGTTGTTCCATTAGGCATCAAAGGCAAAGTATTAAACCTTGCCATGCACGACCCAAGCAACCAGAGAACTCTTGACCACATAAGGTTCAAGGTTCAAATGGAAATAGACCCGGTAATGGCAAGCGAAAAAGATATATCGGAAGCCATAAACCGTGTCTATGTAGGCTCTTCCAGCGGAGAAGCCATAAGAGAGCTTACCCGCCTTAACGAAGACGAAGACCTGCAAACAGTAAACAAAGACGAAGAAGCCGCAGCCTTAGAAGAACAACTCTCCGATGAAGAAGGCCAGCAGGTTATAAAACTGGTTAATTCAATTATTCAAGACGCTATTGCTCGCAAGGCCTCTGATATTCACTTGGAGCCGCAAGAAACGTTTTTAAAACTGCGCATTCGCATAGACGGCGATTTAATGGTTTTGCCGCCTATTCCGGCTCGCCTTATGCCGCAGGTTTTGTCTAGGGTAAAGCTTTTGTCTCGCATGGACATTGCGGAAAAACGCAGGCCGCTTGACGGCCGCTTCACTGTTCGCGCTAGAGGCAAGGAAGTTGATTTGCGTGTTAGCTCTTTCCCTGTTTCCCTTCGCAAAAGAGGCGTGGTGGAAAAAATTGTAATGCGTATTTTAGACCCTACATCAGGCCAGATAGACCTTGACCAGATGGGTTTCAGAGCGCCGGTGTTCAGAGAACTGGATTACACAATTCATTTGCCAAACGGAATTTTGCTTGTAACCGGCCCAACCGGTTCAGGTAAATCAACTACTCTTTACGCATCCATACGCCGTATTTTAGACAACACCATAAACATCACCACAATGGAAGACCCTGTGGAAATGAATATTGATGGAGTTAACCAGGCGCAAATAAACAATGCCGCCGGCTTTTCATTCGCAAACGGCATAAGAGCTATTCTCCGTCAAGATCCTGATGTGATAATGATAGGCGAAATGCGCGATAAAGAAACAGCCAGCATGGCTATAGAGGCTGCGTTAACAGGTCATTTAGTGTTCAGCACATTGCACACCAACGATGCTGCCGGCGCATTCCCTCGCTTGCTGGAAATGGGCTTGGAGCCGTTCCTTGTGGCTACCGCCATTAAGGGTGTTTTGGCTCAGAGGCTTGTGCGAAAAATTTGCCAGAACTGCAAAGAAGAAGACAAAATAGACGCTGCGCTCAGAAAGGATCTTGGCATTCCCGACGATGTGAAATTTTACAGAGGCAAGGGTTGCAACAAGTGCGAAACAACGGGTTTCAAGGGCCGTATAGGTATTTTTGAATTTTTGGTTCCCAGCGAAGAAGTTCGCAATTTGGTTCTGAAGAGAGCGAGCGGCGATGAAGTAAAAAGAGTATGCTTGGCACAAGGCATGAGCACATTGCGCATGGATGGCATGGACAAGGCAAAAGCAGGCATAACAACTTTGGAACAAGTCCTTGGCGCTTCCGAAAGAGACGATGACGCAAAAACTATGGGATAGGATGCGGCTCTTAATTCTTCTTTTGCCTGTATGTATTTTTGCGCAGACGCTTGATATTCGAGTGCTCAGAGTGCAGTTTAGATATGAGGAAACGGATAATTCTCTTACAACGGGGCGGGGTTTTTTTGAAGGCTCAAAAGGAAGCGAAGAGTATTGGAAAAGCCATGTGAAGTTTGCGGAAAATTATTTCAAGCAAATTGGCAATGTATCAATCGATGCAAAGTACTATGGCATTTACCAATTGCCAAAATACATAATAGACTACAACAGAACAAGCCGCAAAAAAGGCGAAAAAATGGCAGAATTTGATTCTGCGAGAGCCGTTGACTACGCCGATTTTGTGAACGATGTTTTGGAAATGGCAAAAAACGACCCGGCAAAACCGCTTGAGCCATCCATGTTCGGCAAAAGAGTTATTTTAATAGCGCATGCCGGAGCGAACCGCTTGGTTGACGGCGGAACTATGGGAACCAGAGGCGCGAATACCCCCGGCGATTTTATGGATTCCTATATAGACACAACATGGGGAGAATTTTGGAGAGGCTTTGCAATCTCCGAAGGAGACACAATAACATCCGTGATGGTCACAAGCGAAACAGCTTCGCAAGACGGGCTTAACTGGGGAATTAACGGAACAATAACAAGCCAAATAGGGCGAGAGCTGGGGCTTCCGTATTCTTACGACGTGGTAAAGGGTTATTCGAGGCTCGGTTATTTTGATGGAATGGATTTTGCGGGCTACAACGCCGGCAATGGTTTTTTCCCCAGCATGCCGAGCGCATGGATGAGGGCTTACAAAGGATGGGCGAGTGTTAAGGAGGTGAATAAAAATAGTACTGTTGAAATTGGCTTGGGAGAAATTGTAAAAATTCCCATAAACGGCAACGAATATATTCTGCTGGAAAACAGGCAGAGAACAACAAATGCTTCCGAGATGGTTAAAGTGAATGAGCAACTTATGCATATCGACAGTTTGCGCTCAAAATTTCTCGATACGGTTTCTGTTGTGGAATACATAGATGAAATAGACGCTGCTATTCCTGCGAGCGGCATAGCGGCTTGGCATGTAAATGACTGGTATGCGAGGGAGCTGCTTCCATATGGCGCAATCAATGCCTGGAACGGAGATACATTCAGAGACCATCAGTTTGGCATTGCCTTGATAGAGGCGAGCGGAGTTTTGGGGCTTGGCAAGGAATTTAAAAATGCGGCAGGGGAGGGTGTTTTTTACTTTGGCTCCGGCAGCGATTTAATTCCGCATAAAAGATTGAAGAGCAAAGAC
>WQTK01000082.1 GCA_009786285.1 Candidatus Fibrimonadales bacterium
GATAAAGCAGATAGAAACCGACAAAAAAGTAGATGCTGTTCTCAATGCTTTGCAAAACAAGGATGCTATTCCCAAATGCGGAGTATTTTTTGATGGCCAAATATTTGACGCTTATGTTTTGGCGAATAACATTATAAAATCCGCAAAACAGTCCATTATCTTGATTGACAACTATATTGACGATTCTGTTTTGACAATGCTTGGCAAGAAGTCTAGAAATGTGAAAGTCACTTTGCTTTCAAGAAATTCTGAATTTTCTATCTTTGCCATTAATGGCGAACTAAGGAGTTTCCTATGAACATTTTTAAAAAACTTTCCATCCTGTCAACCCTTTTAATTGGGTGTGTTGGTATTCAGACAATTTTTGCGCAACCTGCCACGTGGAATGGCACGGCTGACACCGATTGGTATAGTGCATCTGAAAATGCTTTCACAATTACCACCGCAGAACAGTTGGCAGGGCTGGCACTACAACCGGACTTAAGCAGTGGACTCCGATAGGCGATTTCGAGGGCAATTTTGACGGCAAAGGCTATGTTATTACCGGCCTTTACATAAACAACACATCTCTTTACCAAGGCTTGTTTGGCAAAATGAACGGCAGCATAAACAATTTGGGCTTGGAAGGCAAAGTGACAGGTTTGGGCATGGTCGGCGGAATAGTTAGTTGTAACTATGGCGCAGTTGCGAATTCGTACTTCATCGGCGATGTATCGGGTGAAAATGAGATCGGCGGGATAACAAGCAACAATCGCTACAATCGAGCTTACAGTTGAATGGAGCAAAGACACCGTGTTTACGTTCAACAAAATGAACCAATACCCAGTCCCATATGCTGAACACGAAGGCAAAGAAATAGAGCTTATAGTTACCAACATATTTTCCAAAGCTGGCAAATACGAAGGGCAATCATCTGCTACTGCGTGGATAAAAGACCAAGAGACAGCGAGAAAATTCAACCTCAAAAACAACACCCAAAACTACGAAATCCTGAAAAAAGACCTCACGCCAAAATTCGAAACTGACCGCCCAGACTTTGCGCCTTTGAACCATGCCATAACAATAGTGGCAACCGTAGACACCACCGGCAGCGGAGTGCCGATTAACTCTCAATTCTCAACTCGCAACTCTCAACTCAAAATCCAAGCCTACGCAACAGGCAACACAATAATCCTGCAAAACGTCCCAAAAGGCGCAAAAATCAATGTTTATAATTTGCTCGGAGAACGTGTGTACAGTAGAGACGCAATGCATCGCGTCTCTACAAAAGGTGAATTGCAAATCACGGTTCCGACAAAAGGAATGTACATTGCGAAAATAGGAAACCAAATTTTGCGAGTGGCAGTGAGGTAAAGAAAATTACACAACCAATGGTTTGTCAAATCCAAGCCTTGCTTGAAAATGCACTTGCTCAGGGTGCTCCTCGTTAACGCCGAAAATCACTATGTGGTGACGGCTTCCGGGAAAGCGCATCAATGCTACCTTCGTGTTGTATTCAACCTGCTGCATATAATTCAATTGTATAGAGCGAATTTTTCTCTCCTTAAGTTCTTCCATGCTCAGAGTGTCCAAAACCCAATCCGAATATTTGCAATTGTTCACATGGTTATTCAAATCTATATCGCTATATCTAACATCCTTTACCAAAACAGTTTTTGGCATTCCAATTGGCTCCAAAAGCTCTATGCTCTCAGGCAACACGCTAAGCTCAGGGTGCATTTCAAAACGATAAGGGCTTTCAGAAAACGGCTTTGCCTTTTTATCTTCCAAACCCACCAAAAGCCACGAAGATGTAGCTTGTATAATGGAATTTCCCTGCGCATCGCGAACATCGTAATCGCTCCAGGCAACTTTTTCCGGATTAATGTTCTTGATCCATGCGCTTATGAAAATATCTTCTCCCCAAACCGGCAAATGCGAAATTCGGAGCTTGATTCTCGAAATAAGCAGGGTGAAATTGTCTTTTTCTATCATCGACAAATAATCAAAACCCTGGTCTCTCAAAAGCTTAAGGGAAGTCTCCTGAAAAAATTCGCAGAGTCTTGAAATGCGCAAATACGCAAAAGTATCGCAATCAAAAAAATCAACCGAGAATTTTTGGGATTTTGTGAGCATAAAATTCCTACTTTGAAAGCAAAACCTTGTTCATCGCAGAAACAAATGCCGCAGGATCCTGCAAAGCCGAGCCTTCAGCAAGCAATGCCTGCCCGTAAAGCACCGTTGGGTAAGAACCCAAATCTTCGCCGGCCTCTGCTTTTTGAAGCAGATTTTTGCATATCTCGTGTTCCGGATTTATTTCCATAATGCGTTTTGTCTTTGGCGCTTCCATTCCTTGCAAAGCCATGAGTTTTTCCATGTGGGCGCCCATTCCGCCGGCAGCTCTTACCAGCATGCAAGGGCTGTCTTTTAAGCGGCTGGTTATGCGCACTTCGCTCACTTCTTCGCTCAAATTTTTTTGCAGAACTTCGCAAAGTTTTTCAAAAGTTTTTTTGCTCTCTTTTTCCGCATTTTCCTCTTCTTTTGTTTTTTCAAACTCCAAATCGCCAAGAGCCACATCGTGGAATTTTTTCTCCTTGAAATCCAGCAGGCTTTGCATCATAAACTCATCAATCGTATCTGTCAAGAACAGAACCTCATAGCCCTTTGCCTTGCAAGCTTCTAACTGCGGGCTGCCTTGCACCGCAGAAAGAGACTCTCCTATTATGTAATAGATTTCCTTTTGGCTATCCGGCATGCGAGCCACGTATTCTTCCAATCCCACAAATTCTTTTTCACCTGTTTTGGTGCTCCTAAAGCGCAGCAAGTTTTTAAGCTCGTCTAAAAATTCCCAGTTCATGTAAAAGCCTTCTTTTAAAACGGCTCCAAGTTCCACCCAGAATTTTGCGTAGTCTTCTTTGCGGTCGGTTGCCACGCTTTGAAGGGTATCAAGTATTTTTTTGGTGGCATGCTTTTTCAGATTTGAGACTATTTTGTTGCTTTGCAAAATTTCACGGCTAACGTTCAGCGGCAAGTCTTCCGTGTCTATAACGCCGCGAGCGAAGCGAAGCCAGTTTGGAAGCAGTTCTTTGCAATCGTCCATTATAAACACACGCTTTACATAGAGCTTTAGCCCCCGGTTTTGCTCGGAGGCATAGCGCACTCCGAATGGCGCTTTGGCCGGAACATAGAGCAGGCTCCAAAATTCCTGCGCGCCTTCAACGTGGTTGTGGCTCCATGCGAGTGGTTCGCCGCCTTCGTGGGAAACAAGCCCGTAAAATTCCTTGTATTGCTTTTCTTCTATGCCTTTTGCGCTCTGCCTCCAAAGCGCCGGTTTTTCATTTAGCCTTTCTTCTTTTTCTTTCTTGTCTTTGTCCAGCGAGTGGATGTAAATTGGGTGCGTTACAAATTCGCTGTATTTGCCGACTATGCTTCTTATTTGCCAGTCTTGCGAAAAGTTTTTGCAATCGTCTTCGTCTTTTAAATAAATTGTGATTTTTGTTCCGTTTTTTTCTTTTGGCAATTCATCCACTGAAAATTCGCCTGTACCCTCGGATGTCCACTGCCAGCCTTGTTCTTCGCCGGCTTTTCTGGAGTGCACTTCTACTTTTGAAGCTACCATGAATGCGCTGTAAAATCCAACGCCAAACTGTCCTATTAAAGATACTTCCTTTTTTGCGTCGTCCGTTATGCTTTGCATAAAGCTTTTTGTTCCGGAGCGAGCTATGGTACCAAGGTTCTGGATTAGCTCTTCCTTGTTCATGCCAATTCCGTTGTCTTCCACGGTAAGGACTTTGGTTTCGTCATTTGCGGCAATATCAATTCTGAGTTCCGAGCTTGCGGGCAAGAGGCTTGAATTTGATATGGACAGGAATCTGAGCTTGTCCAGGGCATCTGCGGCGTTTGAGACCAACTCGCGCAAAAATATCTCTTTGTTGCTGTAGAGAGAATGAATCATCAAATGCAGCAATTCGCGGACTTCTGTTTGGAATTCCATTTTTTCCGACATATTATTTTCCTCCGAATAACGGGTTAATAAGTTTTGGAAGGTAATATAGAAAAATTTACTTGGTCTTTTTTACAGTTTTTGCGGCAGGAGCAGTTTTTGCGGCGGGAGCAGGCTTTGCGGCAGGAGCGGCTTTTTTGCTAACGAGCAACTGTTTATACATGGTTACCGAGTCTCTG
>WQTK01000083.1 GCA_009786285.1 Candidatus Fibrimonadales bacterium
AAGGTAAAAGTTGGGCCGCCGTTCTGGACTGCGAAGAAAATATTCATAGCGTCTATGTTCGCAGCCTCTGCCGTAAGCTTGGGAACTGGAATTTGGCAAAACGGCTCGGTGAACAATAAAACCAAAACAGCGAACAAATTGTATGAAACTGCCAGGAATTCAGCCATAGACCAAAATAGAGACGACTATAATGTATATGCCAAAGCTTATGAAGATAAGATTGATAGCCGATATAATAGCGTTATAGCCCGAAATTCACTTTATCTTGCTGCCACCGGCTTTGCCGCTGTTGGCGTTGTGTACATCGTTTTTTAAGGAGACTCCAAAATGAAAATTCTGCTCCCTTCGTTCTGCATCTTCCTAAGCATTATGCTCGCCGGTTGCGCCGATGATTTCAGCAAACCGCCAGACATCACAGAACCGGGCTCCGGCAAAACTGTTGCTTGTGTTGTAAACGGTGTTTGCAATAAAAAGCTCAGTGCAGGCGCATGCGAGTTAATGAGCGGGGAACAACTGGCAAGTTGCCCAAACCCTTCCTCGGAAATAAAAAACTTTGAACTGAACATAATAAACGACAGATGGCTGTTCGTAAGAGGCTATGTTTCGCTTAAAGATTCCTCAATGGCATTGGACAGCGTCAAGGTTAGCAGCACTGCCCCCGGAGTAAATATAAGTTATGACAAAAATCCTGTTGCAGGCAAATATAATTTTTATGACAGGGTAAGGGGAATTGATTTGAGAGATTCTGCTATTAAATGCGGTGAAAACTATAATGTGTGCGTAAATGTTTTTATCGCCGGCAATGACGTATCTGACACGCATTGCAAAAACTTTAAAAAGCCCAGCTCTCTTTGCAACAAGCCCTCAGATCCAGCGCTTGCCGCGCCAACCATAAGCGGAGATTATAATTTCCCGGATTTCACCTGCAAATGGTCAAGAGACTCTGCTTCATACGGGCAAATGGCAACGCCGCAAATGACAGGCACTAGCGATTGCGAAAAGAAAATGTACTATGTTTCTTCTGGAAGAGACACCACTTGGCTCACGCTTGATTCTTCCAGAACCCTTGCCGGAGGCGTATTCTCCAACACTGTTTCTACCGTTACTGTTCGCGGAGTTATTCATTGCAGTTATGCCGCAACCGGGCAAGAGGGAATATTGAACAAGAACTGCAACGGAATTAAAATAACACCTACTCCACCGCCGAATAATGTCTCCGGAAAAATAAGTTTTAAAGAAAACTACTCGGAAGGAGATAGCCTTTTTTTTTTCGCAGGAGTGAAGGCTAAGGATTCTGTTGTGAGCAGCGTTTTAATTGGTGATTGGGAAGATGCCTTATGCGATAGCGCCAAGCCGGTGATTGTTGTAGAGGGTCTTACAAATAATTTAACGGTTTCCGGGCAAACAGTCAAAGCCTATGCCGTAGCAACTTGCAATGGAACAGACTTTGTGCTAGACAGCGCAGAAGCCCACGTGCTTCCTGATTTAGATGTTGGAGAATGCGCTTTGACCGGTAGTTCAAAAGCCACAATGCGCAGCGACCAAACTTTGACTGTGAATCTCGCTGTAAGCAATAGCTACGGAAGATGCGATGAAGTAGAATATTCCTTTTCAGGAAACACATGGCAATCAGATGGCGCATTTTCATTGTCTGGCTTGGGAAATGAAACTGTAAATCCAAAAGCAAGATGCAAAGGATCGCAAAATTCAAAAAACTGCCCTGCGGTAAGCGTAGCGCTCTTCAGGGAATTGAAATGCACAGGCAACGACAATAGAAGCCTCACATTTGACAAGGGAAAAACAATTGTTGAATTCTCATGCGACCAAAAGAAAGGAGATTATTATATAAGCTGTGAATATCCAAGCCGTCCTAATAACGAAACTTATAATTTCACAGTTGAAATTGAAGGATATAAAGAAGGAAATTCAGAGAATGATATACGGAAAAACGGCGGAGATAACGGTTATAATTTCCCAAATCTTGAACCGACTCAGTTGAGTGAAAATTTATATTTGTATCCAGAAGAAATTGTAGTGAAAACCGAACAACAGGGGTTAAAATGCGGAATGTGGTGAAAATTGGCTTTATTGCCTTTGCGCTTTTGTTTATTTCTTGCAGCGGTGACTTTCCGGATTCGCCGCCGGCATATGAATTTTGCAAATATGAAAATGCAAAAGGCCAGTCACAGTGCAAAAGCATTCATGAATTGCCGGCAAGAAGCGATTGCTCAGGAATGATGGGATCAATCGTAGATAGTTGCGGTAATTGACATGGATTGGTATTATATAGATCCCTCCAAGCCAGAAGGCAAAAGGAGGAACGGGCCTTGGTCGCTCAGGCAAATGCTCGGATTCGCCGAGCAAGGCGCGTTTGTGCCGGAAACGCTTGTGTGGAGAGACGGCTACGAAGGATGGAAACTCTGGTCCACAGTTGAGCCAGAAGTCAAATGCGAATTTCAGGTAGAAACCATAAAACAGGTTATAGAAGAAAAAGTATTGCCGAGCTTAGCTGCCGACAAAGCAAATTACGCAAGCTTTTGGATGAGGCTATGCGCTCTTGCCTTGGACTACGTTGTGATACAACTAATATTTATTCTGTTAACTCCATTTCATGCGCACTTGGGAATAGTCGCTCCGCAAGCAACACAAACACTCGCAGAATTAATGCCCACAACAATATTTATGCTCAGCATCATATTCTGCTACAATTCTATTTTTGTGAAAAATTATTCCGGAACGCTGGGAAAAATGGCGCTTGGCATTGTAGTTGTTCGCCACGATGGCAAACCCATGACTTGGAGCTGCGCATTTTTAAGGTCTTTTCTCTCAATATTCTTTTTTGGCGTCAGCCATTTGCTGGCCATTTTTGACATGGAAAAGCGAGCCTTGCACGACGTTGTAGCAAACACCAGAGTTTTGAAACTGCAAAGAGCATAGCAAATGAAATTAACAATAAACGGCGAAATCAAAGAAATTGACTTTCCAACGCTTGGCCAGTGGGCTGCCGCCCAATTAGAAAACACAAAAGGAATAGCCATAGCCGTAAACGACAGTGTTGTGCCAAGCTCAAAATGGAATTCATTTGCTCTAAACGATGGCGATAAAATTTTGGTGGTAACTGCAGCATGCGGCGGATAACTGTTCAGGGCAAAATTTACCCGGAAGTCCAAGTTGGAATGAGAGAAATCATTTTAAACGACAAGGAAATTCCAAGCATAAATATTTACGACGTAGGGGCAATCCTCTGTGATTGCCCCTCTTTGCCAAAAATCCGTGCCAAATGGCCAAAAAATAATTTAACACAGCGAGAGGCTGCGCAAAAAGGAATAATAACGCCGGAAATGGAATACGTAGCAATCAGAGAAAACGTGGATGCGGAAATTGTGCTAAAAGAACTCGCTGAAGGCAGAGCTGTTTTGCCGGCGAACAAAAATCATCCGGAATGCGAGCCCATGATTATAGGCAGAAAATTTCTGGTGAAGATAAACGCAAACATAGGCAACTCTGCGCTCGGCTCGTCAATAGAAGAAGAAGTTGAAAAAATGGCCTATGCGGTAAAGCTTGGCGCAGACACCGTTATGGACTTGAGCACGGGAAAAAACATACATGAAACTCGTGAAGCTATTTTGCGAAAAAGCCCGGTTCCAATCGGCACGGTTCCAATTTACCAAGCATTGGAAAGAGGCAGTGGCAATTTAAGCTGGGAAGTTTTCAGAAGCACTTTAATAGAACAGGCAGAGCAAGGCGTTGATTATTTCACCATTCACGCCGGGCTTTTAAAAGATTACATTCCGCTTGCGGCAAAACGCACAACCGGCATAGTTTCACGTGGCGGCTCCTTGATGGCATGCTGGATGCAAGCCCACAAACAGGAAAATTTTTTATACACGCATTTCAAAGAGATTTGCGAAATTTTAAGGGAATATGATATCGCTATTTCGCTCGGCGACGGGCTTCGCCCCGGAAGCATAGCAGACGCAAACGATGAAGCTCAGTTCGCAGAATTGAAAACGCTCGGGCAGCTCACAAAAATCGCTTGGGACTTAGGCGTTCAGGTTTTGATTGAAGGCCCCGGCCATGTTCCTCTGAACAAAATAAAAGAGAATATGGACTTGCAACTTGAGCTTTGCCACGGCGCTCCTTTTTACACGCTGGGCCCGCTTGTAACAGACATAGCTCCCGGCTACGA
>WQTK01000084.1 GCA_009786285.1 Candidatus Fibrimonadales bacterium
GAGCTGACACGACTATGCGGTCGTGTCCTTTGGCGGGACTTTCAGTCCCCACCGGTTAAAGCCACCAGCTTTAGCTGGTTGGTTGTTTTCTACGTTTCAAATATGAGAGTTCTAGTTCTTAATTGCGGTTCTTCTTCTGTGAAGTTTGCGGTAATAGATACCGATAGCGGGGTAGCTTCTGTTAGCGGCTCTGTGGAGGAAATTGGCGTTAGCGCGCGCTTAAAGGCGGAAAAAAGCGGTGAAGTTTACAAAAAAGGCGTGGATGCGCCCAATCATAGCCATGCCCTTGCTGTTATACAGAATTTTCTCATTGAAGCCGGCGAAGACCAGGGCATAGCAGCCGTGGGGCATAGAGTTGTGCATGGCGGGGAAAAATTCTCAAAATCTGTTTTGATAGATAGCGAAGTTTTGAAGGTTATAGAGGAGTGCTCTGTGCTTGCTCCATTGCACAATCCGCCGAATTTGCAGGGCATAGCGGCTGCGCAAAAAAACTTTCCCGACCTTGCGCAGGTGGCTGTGTTTGACACGGCATTTCACAGGAATATGCCACGTTATGCTTATCTTTACGGGCTTCCATACCCGCTTTACGAGGAATATAAAATTCGCCGCTATGGATTTCATGGTTCTTCGCATCGTTTTGTGGCAAAAAAAACAGCGGAGCTTTTGGGCAAAAGCCCTGAGGAATTATGTTTGATAATAGCTCATTTGGGGAATGGCTGCAGCGCAGCCGCAGTGAAGTTTGGGGAATCTGTGGACACGACTTTGGGTCTTACTCCGATGGAAGGCATGGTTATGGGAACTCGTTCTGGTTCTATAGATCCCGGCATTGTGCTTCATTTGAACAAATCTTTGGGTTATGATTTTGATGGGCTAAGCAAGTTGCTGAATAAGGCGAGTGGTCTTTTGGGGCTTAGCGGCATTTCCAGCGATATGCGTATTCTTTTGGAAAAAGCGGATGCGGGTGAGGAGAGGGCGAAGATAGCGATAGAGGTTTTCTGTTATCGTGCGGCAAAGGAGATAGCTTCTCTTATGCCGGCTCTTCCGAGGGTTGATTTTCTTGTTTTCACGGGAGGAATAGGGGAGAATTCGGAGCCTGTTCGCAGCAAGATACTTGCGCATTTGGAAATTTTCAAGTTGAATGTTTTGATAGTGCCAACAAACGAGGAGCTGTTAATAGCAATGGACACGGAAGAGGTTTTTTCACACGCATAAGCAGTCAAAAATTTTCTTTTTACTTTTTCTGACCCACTTTGCGCTCGGTTTTTTTGCCCGCTTTTTGCGAAAATCAAAGGTTAACAGATAACCTTCGGTCTTGTTTTTTGAATTTAAATATGCTACCAATTGATCATAGGCTTTTTCGTGCTTCTGCTCGCCATGCCAAATTTTTAATTCAATTATAAACTGTTCCGAATTGTAATCAACAATCACATCCGTTCTTTCACTGTTTCTAGTTTCGCTTTCAATATGATAAAAACCAACTCCGTTTATAAAAGGTCTCAAATAAGTTATGAAAAGCAAGCGGCTCTCTCTCTCTAAAAAATTCAAGTCCCTGTTATTGTATATCTCGTAATAATATTTCATAAATTTTTCCAAAAACATTTTCATATTGAACTTATTTCCCTGCGTTACCGCATCTACCGGAGTTCTCATCATCAGTTTGCTCTCTTGAATCTCTTTTTCCGTTGAAAAATAGTTTGTTATCCTGAGTTCAAATATAGGGTTGTGTATAGCTATCTTGTCGCCGTTTTGAACTAAAACACCGAATAAAAGCCCAAGCTCCATCCCTGAATTGTTCGCATTAAATGAAAATGACCTGCCGTTTATCAAAATGCTGTAAAGCAAATCCCTTAATTCCAAATTGCTTTTTACATTTTTAAATAAATCATCGAATAAAGTGCTTTGTTCAAGCATAATTAGCTTTATTGCCTTTTGCAATCCGCTTGATGTCCAATCTTTCTCAAATTTTTCATCTATAGTTTTGCAAAGACGGGAAACTAAATAAGGATAACCACTAGTACAAGCTCTAATCTCTTTTGAAATTACCTCTATATCCATTCCCGTTTTATGTTCTTTTTCATATTCATTTAACATAGCCACAATTTCAGGCACAGAAAAAGAGATATCTATTTCAAAATTTTCCGCTATATTCCAAGGGCTGTTTATCCTTTTCTCTCCGTCTTGCAATTTATGTGTACCTGCTTGAACCATTTTAAGTTTCAAATTTTTTACATCGTAAACTCCGGCAAGAATAACGCTTTGGAAAGTGGCTTCCCGGTCTCTTTTCAGAAATTTATCTCTTAGCATTCCTAAAAATCTCAAAAATATCAAATTATTTGAAGTTTTATCGGTTTCGTCTATCATTAAAACAACCTTTTTATTTTTGCATGCAGCGCTTAAAAAAGCATCCAGTTTTTTGAATGTAACAACAGATTTGGTTTTCCATAAACTTGCGTTTTTAACTTTGTGCCATTTCAATTCATCGTATATCTGTTCCAAAAGATTTTGGCAAAATTTCTTTTCGCTTTCAAAAGGGGTGTCGCCAATTCCTTCAAAGCTTATGCGAACAGCTATGTAGCCTTGTTTTACCAGTTCTTCTTCCAATGCCCAAAGCGTTGTTGTTTTGCCATACTGCCTTGCGCGGTTTATGGTAAAATACTGTCCTTTTTCTATCATAACCATAATTTGGCGGATTTTCTCGGATATATCCACCATATAATGCTTTTCTTTGAGGCAACGCCCTGTTACATTAAACTCACGCATATCGAGAATATAGAAAAAGTGGCTTGTCTGAGTTAATATGTGTTAATTCTATCATTTTATTTACTATATTTATACTGTATTCCCTTTTCTACGGAGATGACGGTTATGAAAGATAGATATTTTCCTTTGCTTATAGGCATTTCGCTTGCCTTTGCGTTCATTTTTTCCTGTTCCAACGAAGGCGAAGATGAAAATCAAATCCCTCTGCAACCGGGCATAAGCTCAAGTTCAGCAGAGGAAGCCCCGCTATCAAGCTCTGTAACGGAGGAAGAGTCATCTTCCAGTTCTGAGGAGGAGGAAATAGCCTTGTCCTCAAGCTCTGAAGAAGAAGCTCCGAGCAGTTCTTCTGATGATTGTAAACGTAGAGACGCAATGCTTGCGTCTCTGTGCATTGCGTCTATGCAAGACGAATTTCGCAAATTCTGTAAATCCTGAAAATTCTGTAAATTCCGGTTCAGACGTTTTTCTATATTCAAACTGAGGCTCTTATGACATTGCAACAAACTGTGAGCATAACAAAAGATAGGCGGGTATATTTGGACTTACCTGTTCCTGAAAGCATTCCTATGGGTGAAGCTGAAATTAAAATTATTTTTATATCACCGAGAAATATACAATCGGCAAAGAAAAAAAACACGCAATCATTATGCGGTATGTTCGCAGATACAGGCGATACTTTAGACAAGTTCTTAATAAGAAAACAAGCTGAAAAACAATTGGAATATGGAAATGAATAAATACGTTTTGGACGCTTGTGCCTTGATAGCTCTTTTAGACAGAGAGCCTGGCTATGAAGATGTTAATCATTTGTTATTGAAAGCAGAGCTGGGAGAAGTGTCTATTCACATAAACCTTGTAAATTTGCTGGAAGTTTATTACGATAGAATTAAAATAAGCAATTTGGAGCGAGCAGATATATTTTTGGAAACCATATATAATTCTTCTATTGAAATTTTGGAATTGCAAAATAAAGAAATTTTAAAAAATGCAGGCAGGTTAAAGTCAAATTATAAAATGTCTTTGGCAGGTTCTTTTGTTTTATCCACCGCAATTTATAAGCAGGCAACTATAATAACCGCAGACCATCACGAGTTTGATAAAATAGAGCAAAATGAGAATATAAATTTTCTTTGGCTAAGATAGCGGAGCCAAAGCCAATGATTAAGCACAAAGCAAAACACAATTCTGTAAATCCTGAAAATTCTGTGAATGTGTCTGTTGCGCAACTAACAATATCGCCAAATATTCGCATTGCCCCTACCCCACGGTTCAAAATAATATTGCATAAATATGTGGGACAAATACGATGTTTATCGGCATTTCGTAGGGGTAAGGCGAGCTGTATAGACAAGGGAGATGGTTTACAAAATGGTTAGGGACATCCTTTACACATTTTGCTTTAATCTAGCTATTTTTCTTTCCGATAAAATC
>WQTK01000085.1 GCA_009786285.1 Candidatus Fibrimonadales bacterium
CCGTTTTCTATATCTCCTTCGCAAAATTGCGAAATTGGGTTATAAGTATAGCCCCCACATTTATTATAAGCATTGCCATCAAAGCAAAATTGAGTTGGTGTAGCTAATTTGTTACTACTACAGCAAGTTTCTATTCTAGGATTATAATCTAAATTACCGCATCTGTCATAAATCACACCTGCCCAACAAAATTTATTTGCTTGAACTTTTACATCAGCACAACAGTCTTCAGTTTCTGGATTATATTCCAAAGTGTAATTCTCACATTTCTCATAAATATTACCCCCATAGCAAAATTCTGATAATACGTATTCTTTGCCATTACATTTATTATGAATTCCATCAGACAAGCAAAACTGAGATGACTTGGTGAATTTGCTATTGCCACAACACTGCTCTGTTGATAAATTATATTCCACAGTACCGTTACACTTGTCATAAACCTTGCCACCGGAACAGAATTGCGAAGATTCGTATTCTTTATCGCCACAAAGCGGAGCTATTGTAATACCACCAAGACAAAAATGCGTCTTAGCATCATACCACCCGGCACCGCATTTCTTCTCCACGACCCCATAAGAACACTGCTCATTCGGAGGCACAAATGTCAAACCCCCACACTTATCAACTGTATAATTGTTATGGCAAAATTGAGTTTCCGGATTGTATTCATGCTTGCCGCTTCCATTCTTGTCACCACATTTATCATAAAGCGCATTACCCAAACAGAACTTTAACGCAGCATCATAACCAACGCCATCACACATCGATAAACTGCTGCTGCTGGCCTCAATGCTGCTACTGCTCGGCAACTCCTCACTCGAGCTACTGAAAATTTCAGAAGAACTGCTTGAAGTATCCTCCTCTGAAGAACTGCTCAAAGCTTCATCCTCTGAACTGGAAGATAAAAGCTCTTTCGCTGAGCTTGAAGACAAGGCTTCCGAGCTTGAGCTAAAGCTAGGATTGCCGCCGTTATCTTCTTTTTCGCCTTCGCCGGAACAGGAAAAGACCAATGCCGTAGCAAATAAAGCCGGTAATAAATGCCGTTTTGCCATAAAAATCTCCACTTTGTTAAAATTGTATCACTATTGTAAATATATATTTTTTTCTAACAAAGCGGTGAAAAAAAATGAAAAAAGGTGAGAAAATGTAAACAACTGTTTGCAAAATGCACTATTTAAACTTTTTTTGTATTTTTTATAGGAGAAAAGCATTATGATCACAAATAGTGATTATGGAACGAAGATGGATGATGTCATTTTGGAATCTCTGAAGCCACAGGTGGAGGAGATAAAGAAAAAGCTTGCGGGCGGCGGCGGTCTCTCGCATGAGGACATTATTACCCTGACTATTTACACTCAGGGAAACCACGTGAACCACATTGACATGCGAATGGATTCGCTTTGCAATGACTTTTCCGCATTGCGAGTGGATTTTGCAGGGCTGGAAAGCAGGATGGAAAGTAAATTCGCTGGGTTGGAGGGCAGTGTGAATAGCAGAATCTCTGGGTTGGAAACCAAAATAGAGAAAGTTCGTGCTGAGTTTGCCAAGCAAACAGCCACGATTGGCGGTATATGTGCCGCTGCTGTGGCAATAGCAACGGTAATTTCAAATATTTTAAAGTGAATTTTTCTATATTAACCCAAAATAAATTCAATCCAGAGGATTTTTATGAAACCTGATATTAGCAAGCTTGACTTCAAAGCGAGTTCCGGCAAGAGTTTTGATGCTTGGAAAAAAGAAGTTATAGATACTGGCAAGCTGCCTAGCTACGAAGCTCTGCAAATGCAAACATCCGAGCAAATACCAGTGCTTCCGGTTTACAGCAAAGAAACCCTGGAAGGCATGGAACACCTGAGCTACGCCGCAGGCAAAGCACCGTTTTTGCGTGGGCCTTACTCCACAATGTATGTTATGAAGCCCTGGACCATTCGCCAATACGCCGGGTTCTCCACAGCCGCAGAATCCAACGCTTTTTACCGCCGCAACCTTGCCAGCGGCCAAAAAGGGCTTTCCGTTGCTTTTGACCTTGCCACGCATAGAGGCTATGACGCAGACAACCCTCGTGTGGTGGGTGACGTTGGAAAAGCCGGTGTTAGCATCTGCTCGGTTGAAGATATGAAGGTTCTGTTCGACCAAATCCCGCTCGGCGAAATGTCCGTTTCCATGACCATGAACGGTGCCGTGCTTCCGGTGCTGGCTTTCTACATAGTTGCAGCAGAAGAACAGGGCGTTGCTCAAGCCAAGCTCACAGGCACAATTCAAAACGATATTCTTAAAGAATTCATGGTGCGTAACACTTATATTTACCCGCCAAAACCCTCAATGAAAATAATAGGCGACATATTCAGCTTCACCACGCAGAATATGCCCAAATTCAACAGCATTTCAATTTCGGGCTACCATATGCAGGAAGCCGGAGCAACCAACGACATAGAGCTTGCATACACGCTCGCAGACGGCTGGGAATACATTCGCACAGGCATAGAAGCTGGCATGAGCGTTGACGATTTTGCGCCTCGTCTTTCATTCTTCTGGGCAATTGGCATGAACCATTTTATGGAAATCGCCAAAATGCGCGCAGGCCGTTTGCTTTGGTCCAAAATTGTAAAAACATTCAATCCCAAAAAAGAAAAGTCAATGGCGCTTCGCACACACAGCCAAACAAGCGGCTGGTCGCTAACCGAGCAAGACCCGTTCAACAACGTGGCTCGCACCTGCATAGAAGCTATGGCCGCAGCACTTGGCCACACGCAAAGCCTGCACACCAACGCTCTTGACGAAGCCATTGCTCTCCCAACGGATTTCTCCGCTCGCATAGCTCGCAACACTCAGCTTTACATACAAGAAGAAACCGGAATCACAAAGTCCGTTGATCCGTGGGCCGGTTCATATTATGTGGAATATTTGACCAAAGAACTGGCAAGCCGTGCCTGGAAGCATATCCAGGAAGTTGAAAAGGAAGGCGGCATGGCAAGCGCAATTGAAAAAGGCATTCCAAAAACTCGCATAGAAGAAGCTGCCGCTCGCAAACAGGCTCGCATAGACGGCGGCACAGACGCAATTATTGGCGTGAACAAATATCGCCTTGAAAAAGAAGCTGCTTTGGATATTTTGGAAGTGGATAACACAGCGGTTAGAATTAGCCAGGTTGCTCGCTTGGAAGAGGTTCGCAAAGGCAGAAACCAAGCCGATGTGGACAGTGCTTTGACTGCAATCACAAATTGCTTCTCTGAATGGAAAGATGGCAAAAAATCAAGCGCAAATTTATTGGACTTGGCGGTGAAGGCTGCTCGTGTTCGCACTACGCTCGGCGAAATTTCCGATGCTGTTGAGAAAGTTGTTGGCCGCTACAATGCGGTAATTCATAGGATAAGCGGTGTGTATAGTTCTGAAATAGGTAGCAATGCGGAGTTCAAGGAAGTTCAGGCTATGACTGATACTTTTGAGAAAAAGAAAGGCCGCCGCCCACGCATAATGGTGGCGAAAATGGGCCAAGATGGGCACGACAGGGGAGCCAAAGTTGTTTCCACAGGTTATGCGGATATGGGCTTTACGGTTGACATTGGGCCTTTGTTCCAAACCCCGGCAGAGGCCGCTCGCATGGCGGTTGAAAACGATGACGATGTTCTGGGCGTGAGCTCTCTTGCCGCAGGCCATAAGACTCTTGTGCCGCAGGTGATTGATGAGCTTAAGAAGCTGGGCCGTGAAGACATAATGGTTGTGGCTGGCGGCGTTATTCCTGCGCAGGATTACGATTATCTTTACAATGCGGGCGTTGCCGGAGTATTTGGCCCTGGAACTCCGATTGCCACCGCAGGCAAAAAAATGATGGAGTTGTTGCTTAGCGAATAATTTTCTAAATTCCCTATTATGAATTTTTCCACCCGTTTAAGCGTACATATCTTTATAGCCACAAGCATTGCTTTTTGCGCTATTTTTGCCATTCTCTTCGTATCTGCAGACAGCAAGATAACAGAAGAAACAATGGAAAAAGTTAAAAACCAGTCAAATGTTGCCGTGGAAAGAATGAATGTCTTTCTGGGACGGGTTGAACAAACCATTGAAATGGCATCTATTTCTGTGATAGAATCCCTGCCGCTTCAGGATGAAGCTTCCATGGAAAGCCATTTTGAACGTATATTGGAGAGAGGCTTGCAAGCGCCCTCTGCCAACATATTCGGGGCTTGTTTCGCT
>WQTK01000086.1 GCA_009786285.1 Candidatus Fibrimonadales bacterium
ACTTGTTCAAATTCGCCGTTTTGATTTTGCTAACCACTAGCCACTAGCCACTGACCACTAGCCTAGAGGAGTTAATCAGCGTTTACTATATTATCCCCATGAAAAAAATAATTTTATCTGGAATATTTCTAGCTGCAATCGCTGCAGTTGCGCAACAATCCGCGCCTTGGGAACTTTTTAAACCATCTAAACTGCCCCAAACAGACCCAGCGACAAACCTTGGATACAAGCACGAAACGCAAATAAACGGCGAGCTTGGGCAAGTTCATTTTGAAATGCCAGATAGCTACACAAACCTTGGGCTTACAACATGGCGAGGAAACAATTTTAGAAACCGCACATCGCTTGGCACAGCGGAAGTTGCCGCAGAAAGCCTTGTGGTGCGCTACTCAATGAACATCGGAAGCATAGGGGACTGGTCTGGAGTCGGATGGTCCGGCCAGCCAGCCATTGTGAAATGGGACTTCGCATTGCAGCAGAAAATGAACCTGCTTCCGGGCAAACGTGAAAAAGAAGAACTTGTCGAAGTGATTTACGGCACGCTGGACGGCAAAATATATTTCTTTGACCTTGAAGACGGCAAGCAAACACGAAAACCAATAGTACTCGGCTCTCCAATCAAAGGAGGCATAACCATTGACCCTCGCGGCTACCCTATTCTATACGTGGGCCAAGGCATTCCGGAAAAAGGAAGCGGCAAAATAGGCTATCACATATTCTCGCTGGTGAATGGCTCCAAGCTGTTCTTTCTGAATGGCAAAGACGCATTTGCCATGCGCAATTGGGGAGCGTTTGACGCAAATCCCCTGATAGACGTCGTAAATGACAGGCTAATCCTTGCCGGAGAGAACGGCGTTGTTTACAATATTTTGCTCAACACAAAATTTGACGGCGAAGCCGGCACTGTGGCTATTGATCCGGTAATTTCGCGCTACCGCTATTCCACAAACCCTATTCGGCGCTGGTTTGGCATGGAAGGCTCGGTATCTGCATTTTCGCATTACCTGTTTTTTGCAGATAACAGCGGCATTGTGCAGTGCGTGGATTTGAGAACCTTTGAGCCGGTTTGGATTCACGACGCCACGGACGATACAGATGCTGCAACCGTGCTAGACTGGGAAGCGGAGCACGAGAGGCTGGCTCTCTATGTGGGTTCGGAGGTGGATTTGCAGGGTGAAGGAGGAAGTTCTTACATTCGCAAGCTCAACGCCGCAAACGGAGATGTTTTATGGGAACACTCCTATAAATGCCAGTTTCATTCCACAAATGGCGGCTTGCTCGCAACACCTGTAATAGGACAAGGGGACATATCCAAATTGGTAATTTTCTTTATAGCAAAGGTGCTTGGCAAGGGCGGCGGCGGCCTGCTGGTTGCCTACGACCGTGAAAGCGGAAATGTCGTTTGGGAAAACGCTCTGCCAAATTATGGCTGGAGCTCGCCCGTAGCGGTTTACACGCCAGACGGAAAAAGCTATTTAATTGTAAGCGACTCTGTGGGAAATATGTATTTAATCAAAGGCGCAGATGGCAAAGTTGTCCGCAAAATCAATTTAGGTTCAAACATAGAAGCCTCAGCGGTAGCGTACAAAAATATGCTGGTAATAGGCACAAGAGGAAACAAGATATTCGGAATTGAAATTAAATGATGTAAATTTCTATATTCTGTTCATGAAAACTCAGCACATTGAATTAGGTCTCACATTTGATGACGTGCTCTTAATACCGGGAGCTTCCGAGGTTCTGCCTACGCAGCACACTTCATTGAAAACCGAGCTTGGGAAAATAAAGCTCAACATTCCTATTTTAAGCGCAGCTATGGACACTGTTTCAACTGCGCCGCTAGCCATATCCCTTGCTTTGCAGGGCGGAATTTCCGTTATCCACAAAAATATGAGCATAGAAAACCAGGCAGTAGAAGTGAAAAAGGTAAAAAGATGGCAATCTGTTGTTGTAAAAGACCCAATAACTCTAGATGCCGATGAACCTGTTTCCAAAGCTTTTGAAATTTCCTCAAGGTACAAAATCAGCGGCTTCCCGGTTCTTTCCAATGGTAAGCTCGTTGGCATAATCACAGGCAGGGATTTGCGCACGGTAACAAACCGCAGCATAAAAGCAAAAGACGTGATGACAAAAAAGCTCATCACTGCCCCTGCCAAAATTTCGCTCGCAAAAGCAAAAGATATTTTAAACAAGAACCACATTGAAAAACTATTGCTGGTTGATGATAGCCAAAGCATTTTGAAAGGATTGATAACGCTGACGGATATTTTAAAAAGGGAATTCAACCCGGAAGCCTGCCATGATTCAAACGGGCAGCTTTGCGTTGGAGCTGCGGTTGGCACAGCGGCAGATACTTTGGACCGTGCGGCGGCCTTGGTTGAAGCCGGCGTGGATTTGCTGGTTGTTGATACCGCCCACGGGCATCACATAAATGTTCGCAACACGCTAAAAACGCTCAGAAAATCGTATCCGAATTTAACGCTTGTAGGCGGAAACGTAGCCACAGCCGATGCAGTCAGGGAGCTTGCGAAGTGTGGCGCAGACGTTGTAAAGGTTGGCATTGGCCCCGGATCAATATGCACAACAAGAGTTGTTGCGGGCGTTGGGGTTCCGCAGTTCACGGCAATTTTGGAATGCGCAAAAGAAGCTGAAAAGCAAGGCATAACCATAATTGGCGATGGCGGAATAAAAAATTCCGGCGATATTGCAAAGGCGCTTGCGGCAGGTGCGCATGCGGTTATGCTTGGCGGTCTTTTGGCCGGCACGGAGGAAAGCCCCGGCGAAATTATTTTGGCAGACGGGCGCACATACAAAAGCTATCGTGGAATGGGTTCAATAGGAGCCATGAAAGAAGGTTCAAGAGACCGTTATTTCCAGTCTGATATTAAAAGCGAAGATGATTCCAAGCTTGTTCCGGAAGGCATAGAAGGCAGAGTTCCCTACAAAGGTCCTCTTAAAGACCTTATTTACCAGTTGAACGGCGGAATACGGGCAGCTCTTGGGTATGTGGGCGCAAAAAACTTGCAGGAGCTTAGGGCAAAGGCACGTTTTATACAGCAAACGAGCGCAGGCTTAAAGGAGAGCCACCCGCACGATGTCACAATAACAAAGGAATCGCCAAACTACAGGACTTCGTATATTTAGTAATGCGGATTAACTTTTTTTAGTTGAGAGTTGAGAGTTGAGAGTGAAAAAACTTGAAAAACTATGCTTTTTAGCAAAATTTAGCATTATGTGCTAAAAATAACTCTCAACTCTCCACTCTCAATTCTCAACTGAGCCACTATGTCTGAGTTGTTCATTAGTCGCTGACTGTTTCTCTTTTCCAGTCTAGAATTCCGCCAAAGTCATAGACTTTAGTGTATCCCATTTTTGCCAATTCCTCGGCAGCGTTTGCGCTTCTGCGTCCGCTTCTGCAATAGACAAAAATCACTTGATTTTTGTTTTTAAGTTCTTTTTCAGCCCGTGTTTTAATTTCAAAATCAGGGATTAGAATGGCTCCTTGAATTCGTTTTTCCTTGAATTCACTTTCTGTTCTCACATCGAGAAGAACAAAATCTTTCATCTCGCTCATCATTTTATGAGCATCCTCGCCGGAAATTTTACGGACGCTAGCTTTCGCCACCTGAGCGCACACAATGCAAACAGCCAAAACTGTCAGCACAATAATTATTTTATTCATAGGATTAAAATAGAAAAAGGACTTGTGTGCGAAACATTCCCCTTTCGGGAGGGGTGTCGGCGAAGCCGACGGGGTGGGAAGCAACGTCGCTTGCCATGGAAAGCAACGTCGTTTCCCACCCAGCCAGCTTTGCTGGCAGCCCTCCCAAAAGGGCAATTTCCTCAAAATCCAAACCACGCCCCAGCAAAAAGCCACAAATAAACGCTCACAGCCTTAAGTCAACGCCCATTGCTTGCGCTATGGGCGGCGCATTACACTTGCTACGCAAGTGCTATGCGCTCAGTCCTGCAGGCAAAGCACAGAAAATAAACTCGCCTTATTGCTGTTGAACCTGTACACATCGCTGAAGTCGTAGTACATGTACCGGTAGTAGGCGTAGGAAGCATCGTGCTCGCTAGCAGACCACCAATAGCCGTAGCTTCCGACATTGAGGAAACTGCCACCCGAGAAGCCGTAACCGCCCGGCAGGGCCGAAAAACCGTAGTCGTCCGTGCCGTTGCCACCGCTATTCCACCCGCTCGCTGCCTTAA
>WQTK01000087.1 GCA_009786285.1 Candidatus Fibrimonadales bacterium
TAGATGTAGAAGATATAAAAACGAGATTTGTCGGTCAATCTACCTATCCTATAATCGTTAAACTGGCAGAAGACGGCAGTATTTGCGGTTACAAACTCGAAAGCATTGGACCTGGCGCAAATGACAAAGCAGAAGGCTGGTACTATGAGATTAAGGGCGAGGTAATTTGCAAGGGAGAAAAACGTGATTTGTCTTACGGAGACTCGCTTAGCTTTAATGTTAGCCAATCGCAAGCAGCAGATGATGGCTATAATAATACAGGCTATGCCCTGAAAGATTCAGCCTCTGCAGTGCTGGCAAAGAATAAAAAACGTGCTGACGCAATTAAAATGGCGCTCAATACAAACTTGCTGCAAATAGAGCCATTTGATCCTAAAATTGTGGACACAGACCCTTGGAAGCCACCATTCCCAGATCCTGATAAGATATTTGGACAAGGTGCCGCAGGCGGTGGAGCAGTTGGCTATGGAGTTGGCGGAAGCCCTGCGCCGGGACTCTCAAACTTCAATACTCAAGGTAAATTCAGCGCAGATGGCAAAGTAAATACCTTTGGCACGGTTGGCAATATAATTCCGGCAAACAGAACAGGCGAGCTGGTTTTAACCACTTATCCAACAGCCGGCAGCAAAGGTAATCCTACAAATTGGAAAGAAGTTGTAAAAGATGACTTCTTTGGCTTGCCGCCTTCCGCAAACAATTACAATGGCTTGTATGGCATAGCAGATCCATCCAAGGAAAATACTGTTGATGGAACGAAGACCGGTGGTTACCCATTTGTTAAAAACGGCTTTACCAACTCGCACAACGAAGGCAGCGTAAATGGCACCATGCAAATTTCGCCAACACGTTGCGTTAGCACAATCAATGGTAACGAAGCAAAGATTAACTGTTTGAATTTCAATCTTGTAGCAGTTCAGCCGTTCCAGCTTTCGGTCACGGTTTATGACCAGTTGGGCAATTTTGTGACGCAGTATAGAGAAATCGTAACTCCGGAAGAGTTTAGATATGTAACTCAGGGGCCCAATTATATCCCTGGCATTGCCAAACCTAGCCCAAGCGAAGCTTGCGTTGCTCCAACAGCTAGCAACTACGGAGATAAAAATGTTATGACTACAAACGGCAGAGTTAATGTTGGCGTGAATATTTATCCATTTGCGCAGAACGGCAGAAAAATCGGAAATGGCGTTTACATTCTGAAAGTTGACCGTGTTGATTTGCCTTTTGAAGGTTGCTATAACAACGATGGTGAATCAGGCCTCGGAAAATATCCTTTTGTTCGCTACCATGCAGATTTGAAATTCGGCTGGATGCGTGGAAAGCAGGAAACTATGGAAGTTGAAGTTCCGCGCAGAGGTCTTAGACTCACAAAATAGCGAAATTGCTAAGCACTTTTAACCCTAATTCGCCGCTTTTTTCCAAATGGAATTGAGCGGCTATTATATTATCTTTTCCAATTAAGCTGGGGAACGTTTGAGAGCCGTAGGTGGTGGTTCCGTAAATAAATTCCCGGTTTAAGCTTGGGTGGTAGGAGTGCACAAAATAGAAGTTTGAATTGTTCGGAATGCCTTTGAAAATAGGGTGTTCTTTTATGAAATTGACTTGGTTCCAGCCTATGTGCGGAATTTTTAAACCCGGCTCGTCTTTGAATTTTATCGCTTTGCCGGGGATTATGGATAGACATTGCGTTTCGGGGCAGAAGGGGTAGCCGCAAGGGACTGCCCCTTCTGCGCTGGTATCCAAAATAATTTGGCAGCCTATGCAAATGCCCAGAATTGGGGTGCCTTTTTTTGCGGCGTTTTTGATGGACTTGCCAATTCCGGTTTTGTTTAAATTTTCCATGGCGGCTTTTGCCGCGCCTACGCCGGGGAATATGATTTTGCTTGCTTGCTCTATTTTTTCCGGTTTATTTGAAATTTCGCTTTCTATGCCCAGATATTTCAAAGCGTTGTACACGGAAGTCAAATTCCCTGCGCCGTAGTCAACTATAATCATATGGTTTCAATTACAATGCTTTCTATTGTAATTTCTTCTTTTGGCATGTCGCGGCCATCTGTTTTTGCTTTTGCTATTGAGTCCAAGGTTTCAAAGCCTTCGTATAGCTGGCCAAAAACGGTGTAGCCTTCGTGGTCATGGCCGTCTGCGGGATGGTCTAAAAAATGCGCTCCGCTTTTTCCGTGCACAATAAAAAATTGGCTGCCTATGGAGTTTGGCGCACTGGTTTTTGCCCAAGAGAGCGCTCCTCGAATATGCGTTAAGCGATAATCATAGACATCGCCTATTGTGTCGCCTTGCGCTGCATGGCCTCCGGTGCCGTTTCTATTTGTGAAATCGCCGCCTTGAATCATAAAATCCTTTATAACTCTGTGAAATGGCGAGCCGTTATACTTACCTTGGCGTGCAAGCTCTATAAAGTTCTCAGCCGCAAGCCCAACAATTTCAGGAAACAAGCGCAGCTTCATTTGCCCGTGATTCGTGGAGATGACAGCAATTGTCTCCCCACTCTGCGGCATATCGGTTTGTGTAAAATCAGCCATATGCAAAATATAGAAAACCACTAGCCACTAGCCACTAGCCACTAGCCACTTTTTACCTGCACATTTGTTCAGTATTTTTGTATATTTTGCGTTATGAGAAAACTTACAGCACGTCAGCAGGCCATATACAGCTATGTAAAGGATTATATCCTTTTGCACAAGCGCCCGCCAACTATTCGCGAAATAGGCGATGAATTCGGCATAAAAAGCACCAATGGTGTTAGGGATGCCCTAATGGTTCTTGATAGCAAAGGGTACATAAAAAAGGCATCGAACCAGGCAAGGGGAATATCATTGCTGTACAGCTCGGCTTCTGCCGCAAACACCATGCATTTGCCAATAATAGGCCGCATAGCGGCCGGCACTCCTATTTTAGCGGAACAAAACATAGAAGATACCTTGATTTTGGACAAATCCATGTTTCCTCGCAATTCAGAGGTTTTTGCCCTTAGGGTGCAAGGGGACTCAATGGCAGGAGATGGCATTCTAAGCGGAGACATAGCAGTAATACGTGCGCAAGAAAATGCCGAAAGGGGGCAAATAATCGCAGCTTTGGTGGATGGCGACGCAACCCTAAAGCATTACCACCCGTCAGGAAACAAAATAGAGCTTAGGGCGTCCAACCCTAAATATTTGCCAATAACCGTTTGCTCCGGCGAAAACTTTTCCATAGCAGGCATTTTAGCCGGAGTTATAAGGAAGTGTTGAAAATTTTCTAAATTATACCTCCGAATATACTTTTATAAAAGAGGTTATTATGAGTTTATTGGATGTATTTAAGCCTAAATGGCAAAGTTCAGAACCGGCCATGCGCAAGCAAGCAGTTCAAAGTTTGAGTTCTACTGATTTAGACGCTCTTTTGGAAATTGCTAAGAATGATGAAGATGCGGAAATAAGAAAAATTGCCGTTCAAAAAATATCTTCAACTTCACATCTTAGCAACTTGCTGAAAACGGAACAAGACGCTTCCGTGCAAAGCTCAATAAAAGAAACTCTGAGAAAATTCTGGTTTAAAACGGTGAAAAACCATATAGGCGAAACAACCGAGGATATCCGCAAAATACTTGGCGAGCTTAATTCAAAAGACAAAGATGAGTTGCTGATTGCGGCAAAATCGGCAGAAATTCGCATGGAATTGCTCGCAGACTGTTCCAAGCAGGGTTCGCTAGCCGCTGCTGCCAAAGGCGACCCGCAAGAGTCTGTGGCTCTGGCTGCGCTCGCAAAGCTGCAAAGCGAAAGCCTTATAGAGGAAATCGCAAGCAGCAAAGACAGTTCAAAGTTTGATTCCGTGCGAGCTAAGGCAAAAGAAATGCTCGCTGCTATTCAGGCCTCAAAAATAGACCCGGCAAAAGAGCAGGCAGACCTGCAAGCTCAAAAGCAAAAAGCATTGCTTTCCCACGCCGCAAGGCTTTTGGAAAGCAAAAATCCTTTATCTGTTGACGCAGAAATGCAAAGGCTTAAAGCCTCTGCCCAAGGCTTGCAGCAAAACCAGGAATTAAATTCCATTTTTGAAAAACACGAAGAAAGTGTTGCCGCAGAAAAAGCCCGCATAGAAGCAGAAGAACAGGCAAAAAAAGCAGAAGAGGCGCAGCGCATTGTAGGGGCAACCCACCGTGGTTGCCCTGAAAATGCGCAAGAATCTCTAACCGTCAACGCGCAAGAGCCGCCACAAGAGGCATCGGCAGAAGCCCCGGAAGAAAAAAGCGCAGAAGAAACATCGCATGAAGACAGGCTGAA
>WQTK01000088.1 GCA_009786285.1 Candidatus Fibrimonadales bacterium
GCCAAAGGTTAATATCTTTTCCATATCTCTAATATAAATTATTTTTCTGAAAAATGGTTAAAAATTATTTGAGTTAATCAGCGTTTACTATAGCATCATAACTAATTCCTACTATAACTCCGACTTGGAAATGGAAATCGACAGAATCAGCGGTACTCATAAAACCACCGCAGAAATGAAAATCCAAAGTACCTACGAAGGCTGGGATTTCAAATCAATCTGGGCAATGTCTGCGGATATAAATAATGGCTATCCAACTCTCAAAATAGATATCAAATACACCGACATAGCCGTAGAAACACCGTTGCCATATAGTGGCGATTCAATAACTCCAAACGTAGTCGTAACTTACAGGGGCAACACGCTTGCGGAAAATACTCACTACACTCTAAGCTATTCCAACAACATCTACATCGGCACTGCCACAGTCACCGTTACAGGAAAAGGCGGCTACCTTGGCTCACATTCCATCAATTTCACAATAGTCCCCACTGAAGCTGCGTTTTCATTTCCTGTTGATACCTTAACCGTAATATTTTCAGAAAATTTAACTCTCGCAGACGTTGCTCTGCCAGACAGCAACTACAATTGGGTAGATATAATGACTAAAATAGATAGTGCAGGTCACGGTCAGAAATTTGACGCAGAGTATAAAGACTCAAACTACGTCCACAAGGCAGCGGGAAAAATAGTTGTGAATGTTAAAAAAGCAGATGGCATAGGCTTGGTAAGCATAGCTGGCTGTGTATATCCTGCAAAACTTCAATCTCCGCTTCCAAATTCTTCCACAAACGGAACAATCGGAGTTACCTACCGCTATACCGGCACAACATATGGCGGAGAAACTTATAGTGATTCCAAACAGCCTGCAGAAGCTGGAATTTACACAATATTCGCAAAATTCCCTGCGAATAATAAATATGATTCGTTTGAAGCAAGCACAATGTTCGAAATAGAAAAAGCACGGGGCGATTGCTCTGTTGAAATGGGAAACTTTGTTACTAATACAACTCCCACAAGCCCGAACCCAAATTCCTCTTCAAACGGGACAAACGCAGTCACATATTTCTACACAGGCGACAGCTACAATAGCGAAAATAGGCCAAACGGCGTTGGTACATATACCGTGACCGCAACCTTTGCCACAACTGCTAACTATCACGAATGCTACGCAACTTGGGAATTCGATATAAACGCAACTTTTGCTCCTGCCGTAAATCCTGTAGCAATACCAAACATTGTCTATGATGGCGCGCCTAAAACAGGTGTAGCCAACGGCGCAGGTTACACCCTGAGCGGCCATATTGAATCTGCCGCCGGAACGCATACCGCAACTGCTACACTCATAAGCGGATATATTTGGCCGGATGAAACAGATGCGCCAAAATCAATTCAATGGAGCATAGCACAGGCGCAAAGAACTTTCACAAGCCTCGGCACATATACTGAAACTTATTCAACCGGACTTGCTTTGAACAACATAATCCTTCCTGCAAATTACAATTGGGCGCATCCGGACTCACCGCTTGCCGCCGGGCAAGGCCAACAACACACAGCCATATACAAAGACCCAAGCGGAAACTATGCAGATGCCTCCGGCAATGTGACTGTTCATATAAATCAAGCTACCGGAACATTCACATCAACGGCAGATATTGAAACCAAATACACATCCACGCTAACTCTCGCAGAAATTCCTCTGCCCACAGGTTACAACTGGGCGAATGGAACTACCAAGCTTGAAACAATAAGCAACACTTCTTATCCGGTAGTTTACACAAATCCCGATGGAAATCATACGCCTGCTAATGGAAATATAAATGTGAACGTCATAAAAGGCACGGGCACAGGCTCAGTCAGCATAGCAAACTGGATATATTCTCCAATACCCAATCCCAGTACTCCTGTCCTCAGCTCCTCCACAAATGGAACTAGCGGAGTCACATATCTATATACAGGCACCGCATATGATGACACGCCATACGAAGGCGTAAACCCTCCACGCTTCGCAGGCGAATACAAATTGTTTGCGACTTTCCCTCAGAACAATTTTTACAACTCGTTCATAGATAGCTGCGATTTCAAAATACTAAGAGCAACCGGCGATGGCACT
This sequence comes from Candidatus Fibrimonadales bacterium, assembly GCA_009786285.1. GTDB lineage: Bacteria > Fibrobacterota > Fibrobacteria > Fibrobacterales > Fibrobacteraceae > Fibrimonas. Next base: position 2,114 of record WQTK01000088.1, read on the forward strand.
GTGTTTATGGCAGACTGGTACATAGGCGAAAATCTTCCTTCTCCGGAAGCAGAATCATCAACTAACGGCATAGTTGGAGTGACTTACCAATACGCAAGCTCTGATGGCATAGCGTATTCACCGCAACCATCCCAGCCATCAAATCCAGGTTCATATGTTGTGGAAGCTACGTTCCCGCAAACAGCAAACTATAATACTTTCAAAAAACTGGATTATTTTCAGATACGTTCGATTGTCACAGTACCGGTAACTTGGAGCCACGCTTGCGGTACAGCCCAGTTTATTTATAGTGGCAGCGAGCAGTTCCCAAGGCCAACAGCGACAGGTTATGTGCTGGAAGTAACAGGCAAACAGGCAGATGCCGGTAGCCACGTTGTCACAGCAGAGCTTGCCGCTCAAAACAGGGGCGTAGTTTTGCAAAACAACATCTGCCCGTACACAATAGTTCCAAAAAACTTGCACGTTGCTTGGACATCGGACACTGTGTTCACCTATAACAAAATGGTTCAAGCTCCAAGCCCAAGCGTGAACGAGCCGGGCATCATCCTTATACGCACAAACACACAGTCGGCAGCCGGCACATACAAAGGCGAAGACGCAGCAGTCGCAGAGATTGAAGACGAGACACTGGCACGCAATTACAACCTTGTGAACCGTACCAAAAACTATGAGATAAAGCGTAAAGACCTCACTCCCTACTTCACCGCAATCTACCCAGACGACTTCCCGCCAAGCGCAGACACGCTCTGGGTTTCACATGAAGTATTCGCAGATTCTACTCTTTTGCTCAATGTTTTGAGCGGTCTTATAGACTACGATGGCTTTGCTACAGATACAATCAAAAATGAAAGCGACAATGCTTCTGTTTTGAAAGGCAGTCCAAAAGTAACGATAAAATATTCCGACAACGAGGATGGTAATTCTCAAGGCAGGCCGTTCTTGAGCAAGCGAGTGGAAACCACGCAAAAAGCAACCGCAACCATAATAACCGATAATGTTTCCGCAGATAATTACACACCTCTAGTCCGCCCTATAGTGATAATGGCAACCATAGTTGAAGACGATAATGCAAAAAAGATATTTTGCCGCATAGGCAATAACTGCGTAGAATTCAGCGAAGCGGTTTGCGCCGCCGTAAGCGGAGCAGTCGTTGAAACCTGTGAGATAAAAGTAGCCTGCGTAATATCCGGTGTTTGCGCAGAGAACATTCTTCTTGAAACCTGCAACCTCATAGGCCAAGTAATAGAATCATGCGCAATGGCTCCAATTTACTCTGAATTTTCCCCAGCCAACAATGTCACCCAAATTTACAACGGTATAAATCTGCGGTTAACAAGTGACGCTGTTGTTGAAGTTTTCAATCTGAAAGGAAATCTAGTCAGCAGGCAAAATTTCGGTAGCGGCATTTACACAGTGTCATTTGAACATTTGCCAAAAGGAATATACATTGCAAAAGTGAAATTCGGCAATGAAAAACAAACTTTGCGAATAGCAGTGAGGTAAACAATGAAACACCTCTTACTCCTAATCATTCTACTCTCCCACGTTGCTCTTTGCGCAAACATGCCCCAAGGAGCAAAGCGATATATGGAATGGCACAGCTAATACCGCTTGGCACACATCGGCAGTCACAATCGCAAATTGTGCGTTCCAAACTGTAAGCTCTAATTTTATGCCCGAACATGGTTTTTACTTGAACAATTCTAAGTTCATAGAATTTACAAGCTGCCTTAGCCATTCATGGGAGATACCTGCTTCCGATGCCTGCCTATTGGTAACAGTTTCACCGTTGTCACTCAACAGTTTTTGCAGTTTAGCCGAAATCATAACCAACCTCATTTTGGGGCCGAGATATCTATTTTACGGAAGAGCCTTGCCCTCAGGGTCTATTTTGAGATAAACAATGCCCGATTCCGTATTTGATTGGAGAAAAATGCTTAAATTTGCTCAAATTTGATGGTTTTGCTTTTGGTTGCTATTAATTCAACGAATAAATCAAATATTTTCTATATTACTGATTATGGCGATTGCTGGAAAATTAGCTCTTGGAGGGGCTGAGTTTTGTCAGCCCTATATGAATCATTTTTGTGATGAGCATTTAAAATGTATTGAGATTTTGTTTATGGTAAATTGCGTTTCATGTATCAATGAAGGATAACTGCGAATTAT
>WQTK01000089.1 GCA_009786285.1 Candidatus Fibrimonadales bacterium
AGTATCGCCTGCAGCCTTCATAGCCTTGGCTACTTGGCCTATGCCTTCAACTTTGGCTTTTGCGATATCCCTGTCATAAGCCTTCAAAATGCTCTTATTATACATCTGCTTCAAAGTCATGTTTTCCTCCGTCAACTCCTTGTATTTGCCGTAAAGCTCAGTGTGCATAACAGACATACGTTCCTGAAGCATCAAGGCATCTTTATCATTAATATAGAAATTTTCACGGCTCCTGCGAAAAACCTCGCATATTTCAGCGACATAGCCACTTTTTGAAAAGCCCGTTTATTAGATGCACCACAGCCAGAGGGCTTGCCTCGGTCATGATGAACTTGAAATTGCGGTCAAACGCCTGTGCCGTATCTTGCATAAAAATTCTCCTCATATATCCTTAGACGCTCGGAACAGGCATTTTCCGTCAAAAAAAATCAAAAAAGTGCAAAAATGTCGTTTTTGTGTGATATTTTGCCAAAAAATATACCGTTTTGCAAAAAAGCGCACATCACTTTGTCAAAAAATTATATATTAAATATTATGGCATTTATTGGCAAAATTACCTTAGTTCCCTCCAACAAAAGGAGATATCTCATGAATTGGACAAAATCCATTCTCGCAGTGGCTGTTTTCGTAGCCACAACCCTAGTCTTTTCCTGCACCAACGAAGGCGAAGACGAAACCCCAATCCCCCTGCAACCGGGCATAAGCTCAAGTTCAGCAGAGGAAGCCCCGCTATCAAGCTCTGTAACGGAAACTCCGTTATCCAGCAGTAGCTTAACGGAAGAAGAGCCATCTTCCAGCTCTGAAGAGGAGGAAATCCTGTCTTCCAGCTCAGAAGAAGAAACTATGAGCAGTTCCTCCGAAGAGGAGGGAGCCTTGTCCTCAAGCTCCGAAGAAGAAGCTCCGAGTAGTTCTTCTGAAGCTCTCAGTAGCTCATCCGAAGCACTCAGCAGTTCCAGCGAAGAGTTGCCGAGCAGCAGCAGTAATAGCGTTGTTGTTAGCAGTAGCAGTGAGGCGGTGTGCGGCGGCAGTGATTATGACTTGGCGTATCAATTCTGTTTTGGCAATGCGATTTATGAAAAATGCGGCGACAAAAGCGGAAATGGCAAACAGGAATACAATCCAGAAACGCAGTTCTGTTATAACAATTATACTATTGACAAGTGCGGCGGGTTAACGTTTGTGCCTCCAAATGAGCAATGTTCTTATGGGGTAATAGAGAAAAAATGCGGCGCAAGCTGGTACAATCCTCAAACCCAGTTCTGTTCCAACAGCACAGTTTACGACAAATGCGGCGGAACATTGGAATATTCGCCTTTAACCGAGCGTTGTCTCAGCAACATTTTGGAAACAAAATGTGGAACAGAGTGGTATGATGCTTCAAATACAAGCTTGAGGTGCCAGAGCGACGTTGTAGAAACTAAGTGCGGCACAGGTTGGTACAATGCTTCCAACACGAATTTGAGGTGCAATAGCGGTGTTGTAGAAACTCAATGCGGGACGAGTTGGTATGTTTTAAGTGCTACAAAGAGATGCCAGAACAATGTTATTGAAACTCAGTGTGGTACAAGTTGGTATGATGCTGCCAGTGCAAGTTTGAGGTGCAATAGTGGTGTTGTAGAAACCCAATGCGGGGCGAGTTGGTATGTTTCAAGTGCTACAAAGAGATGCCAGAACAATGTTATTGAAACGCAGTGCGGCACAAGTTGGTATGATGCTTCAAATGCAAGCATGAGATGCCAGAGCAACGTTGTAGAGACAAAGTGTGGCACGAGTTGGTATAACGCTTCAAATGCAGATTTGAGATGCCAGAGCAACGTTTTAGAAACCAAGTGCGGCGTAAACTGGTATAATGCTTCGAATACGAGTTTGAGGTGTTTAGGTGGCATTGTGGAAGCCCAGTGCGGGGCGAATTGGTATAACTCTTTAAATGCGGATTTGAGGTGCAGAGATAATAGTGTTATAGAAAGCGCATGCGGTTCCTATTGGGTTCCTGTTTCAAGTGAGACAACAAGGTGTAAAGACAATGCTGTTCCAGAAATGAAATGTGGCAATGTTTGGTATGTACCTGTTTCCGGCATGTATACGTGTGAAAACAATGTTTTATTGACTCGGTGCGCTGCGAAGTATTATGATGCTTCCAATGCAAATTTGAGGTGCGAGGGCGGAGTTGTAGAAACGAAGTGTGGCAGTACATATTGGTATGATGCTTCAAATGAGAATATGCAATGTACGAATGGCATTGTGTATGGTTCATTTACTTATCAATATCAGCAATACAAAACCGTATTGATAGGTACGCAAACATGGATGGCGCAGAATTTGAATTACGGAGTTAGCGGCAGCAAATGTTACGATGATTTAAACTCCAACTGTGAAACCTATGGTAGGTTGTATGACTGGGCAACGGCTATGGCTCTTCCCTCAAGTTGCAATTCCAGCGATTGCGCAAGCCAAATTCAATCCAAGCATCGTGGCATATGCCCCTCAGGCTGGCATATTCCGAGCGATGCGGAGTGGGCAACGTTGATGGATTTTGTAGGCGGTGCTTCAACAGCAGGGTCTAAGCTTAAGGCTGCTAGTGGTTGGAACAGTAGCGGCAACGGCACGGATGACTACGGTTTTTCGGCTCTGCCGGGCGGTTTCGACCTTTCTGGCGGCAGTTTCTACGATGTCGGTGACGGCGGCAGCTGGTGGTCTGCTAGCGAGAGCAGTGCTACTGGCGCCTACCGTCGGGACATGTACTACAGCCGCAGTGGTGTATACAGGGGCAGCAGCGGTAAGACTGTCTTATTTTCTGTACGCTGTGCCAAGGACTAAACTACCCCCAATCCACGCCTCACAATACAAAATGCCTTGCAGAATTGCCAACCGCAATTCTGTAAATTCTGAAAATTCTGTGAATTCTGGTTCAGACGTTTATTAAATATATCACCTTTCCATTTCGCCGGATTGTCATTTATATATTTGACAACCCTCGCATATTCCGCATTGCTGCGAATTATGCGTTCATAATAATTGCGTTGCCAAATTGATTCGTGTGCCTCATATTGAACGCTGCGCAATGGGACGTTATACGCAATGGGGGCGTAGCACACTGCATTACTCCCCTACATATCTTCCAATTCCTTTCCCTTGGTTTCCCTTACTTTTGACAACACAAAGAATATGCTCACAAACGCAAAGAAGCAATAAATGCCATAAGCGCCGCCCAAGCCTATTTTCGCAAGCAAAATTGGGAATGTGCTCGATATCGCAAAATTGGAAAGCCACTGAGACAAGCCGCCCAAAGCGAGCGCGGCTCCGCGAATTCTGTTGTTGAACATTTCGCCAAGCAAAATCCAGCACACAGGCCCCCAAGAAAAGGCAAAAAACACCACAAAAAGATTGGCAGACACAACAGCCACGTAAGCCGTTGCGCCATGAATTTCCGGATTGCCGTGCGCATCCAAACCCGCGTTGCCAAAAATCACGGCCAAAACGCCAAGGGTAACAAACATGCCCAAGGAACCCGCTAAAAGCAATGGCTTGCGGCCAAGCTTGTCAACCAAAAGTATAGCTATTACTGTACCGCCTATATTCACCGCAGAAGTGATAACGCTGGTCATCATAGCGTCTTGCTGCGCAAAGCCAACTGATTGCCAAAGAATATTGCCATAATAAAAAATAACATTTATGCCCACAAACTGCTGAAGAGCAGCAATGCCAATGCCAACCCAAACTATCGGAGCCAAACGGGTTTTTCCGGTAACTTTTTCCAGCAAATCGCTGAATTTGGGAGCTACCTCGCTGCGCAAGCTCTTTTTAATATCTTCTATTTTTTGCGCGACAATGCTTGGCGAAAGAATTTTGCTCAAAATTTCTCCAGCCTTGGCAGGCTGCTTGCGAGCTACCAGATAACGGGGGCTTTCCGGAATAAACATAACAAGCAAACTGTAAAGAACCGCAGGAATGCACTCAATCCAAAACATCCATTGCCAAGTTTCAAAACTGCCTATTGTAGTTACGCCTGTAATCACACGCTCTTCATCTATAATTGCTGCGCCGCCGCCCGCAATGGAACCGAGCATATAGTTGGAAAGCAACGCCGCAAAAATGCCAATGACTATGGCGAATTGCTGCATGCTGGCAAGCCTGCCCCTCAAAGGCGCAGGAGCAATTTCTGCGATGTATGCAGGAACAATAATGCTTGCAGCGCCAATTCCAACGCCGCCGAACACCCGCCAAAAAATAAATTCAATCATGTTTCCCGGCGTGCCGGCAGTTGTGAAGAAATAAGGCCAGCCT
>WQTK01000090.1 GCA_009786285.1 Candidatus Fibrimonadales bacterium
ACCGTGGGGTAGGGGCAATGCGTGCATTGCCCAGGATCAATTTCGTCATTTTCGTGGAATATTTGGCGATATTGTTAGTTGCGCAACAGACACCTTTCAGAGCTCAACTGCAAGCTATGCAAACAGGTTTCGACAGCCAGCTTAAAGCTCTAACCGAATCCGTTAATTCATGGAAAAGCCTTTGGGAAGCTTCCCAACAGGAAATTAGAGAACTCAAAGCCGAAATAAGAGAGCTTAGAATAGAAAACGATAAACTTAGAGCGGAAATTCTAGAGCTCAAAGGGCAACTGAAAGAGCACTACAAGCTGGCATAGGAAAGAGCTTTCAGCACCCGAACACGGTCACTTTCTTTCCTGCTTTCTCAATCTCTTTCACATAAAGCTTTTTGTCCCAGCCTTTCTTGGGAGTGCGGTCGAAAATAACAACCCAGCCTTCATTTGAGCTTACGCTCTTCATGTATTTTAAAATTTGCCCCAAAGAGTTTTCCGCCGTCTGGCCGCTTTTGTAAAGCTTAAGCTCTATAGGATATTTCTGCTCCTTCCACTTGATGTAAATATCGCAGCGATTGCTGCCAAGTGCCATTTCTCGGATAATGTCGCCGCCGCCATTTATCACCCGCTGCAAGAAAGCCTGAATCACCAAATGAGGAGCGGCTTCGTCGTACTGGTAAAAGTTTTTCTTGTATTTCTTCACCCATATATCGCTGTTCTCGCGCCAAAAATCCTGGAAGTCTTTGAGCAAAGCGTTAATGTTTATTTTTCCGCCCTTCAAATAATGCGGAACTTCATAATCTTTATATTTGGTTTTCAAGGCATCCTGAACGTTCCAGTTAAGAGTTCTCACTATCAACTCGGCGTAAATAGGATTGGCCGGCTCTGTTTGCCCATTGCTGTCTTTAATTATTCCCAAATCTCTTGCATAAAGGTAATCATCGGATAATTTATCCACAGCAAATTCCTCGCCCAAAATTAAAGGCTGTATAATATTGCGAATTCGCTCCTCTTTCAGCCGTTCCATAAGAGAATCAAAATGCGTTCCTCTTTGCAAAATTATATTATGAATGGCTTGCTGCGCCATTTCTTTGGTTATTGGAATGGAATACTTAAATTTGCATATTTTTTCAACGCATTCCCTAGCTATCGCATTAACAAGCCAAGGCTGACCCCCAGTTTGCTCAAAGACATATTTTACAGCATCTTTCTTGAAGACTTGCTTTGTCTGCTTGGTGTGCTGGGAATAGAGTTTTGCAACATCGCTACTTGTAAAATTATTAAGAGTCATTGTTTCCGAAACAATGTTGAACGGGCTGGCGCTTCCAAGCGTGTCTTTATCCGGGCGAATGCGGGCTTTGTAGTCTCTTATGTTGCGCATTCCCACAAGGGCAAGAGAATGCACAAAAGGAACATCGTCTCTATTCACATATCCATATCTAAGCTGCCTTAGAAAGGAGATTAAGGTTACATTGCTGAGGCAGTCGGCTTCGTCAAAAAAAACAACCAAAGGCTTGTCCAATGCTTTGCAGTAAGAATTAAGCGATGTTCTCAATACGCTTGCAATATCGCCATAATCTGCCTTTGCTGCAAAACCGCTGGGCATATCGCAGTCTTTGATAGCTGTTTTTATGCTTCCTACAATAGCCTTAATGCCTTTCTCTGGCTTCTTGAAATCTTGTGCTTCTTCCAGCGAGCAGTACAAAGCATAGTACTTGCCCTCGGAATTTATCTTGCGGGTAAGCTGTTTTAACAGAGTTGTCTTTCCGCTTTGCCTCGCAGCGTGAATTACGAAGTATTTATTTCGTTCTATCAAATCCGTTAATTCCTTGCCAATATCACGGAACGGGTCAAGCATATAATGCTTTTTTGAGTTGCAAGGCCCGGTTGTGTTGAATTCTTTGCGCATTGAAGTAATATAGTAATGCATTTTCTATATTAACCCTCACAACGCCAGCTCGGATGGTGGAATGGTAGACACTGGGGACTTAAAATCCCCTGGCCGCAAGGCCGTGCGAGTTCAAGTCTCGCTCTGAGCATTAACTATGAGTACAGTAAAGAAATGCGTGCTTGCCTATTCAGGCGGTTTGGATACATCGGTGATAATTCCCTGGCTAATAGAGAATTATGGGTGTGAGGTGGTGGCTTTTGCCGCAGATTTGGGGCAAGGAGACTGTGATGCGGAGGCTCTTAAGAAAAAAGCCGTCGCCAGCGGCGCTTCCAAATGCTATGTGATGGATTTGCGCAAAGAGTTTTTGGAAGACTATGTTTGGCCAACCGTGAGAGCCGGAGCTAAATACGAAGGAACTTACCTCCTTGGAACCTCATTCGCAAGACCCTTGATTGCCAAGTACCAGGTGCTGATAGCACAAAAGGAAAAAGCAGACGCTGTTGCGCACGGAGCCACAGGCAAAGGCAATGACCAAGTTCGCTTTGAGCTAACGTATGCGGCTATGGACCCTCGCTTGAAGGTCATCGCGCCGTGGAAAGATCCAAAGTGGAATATGCACAGCAGAGAAGAAGCAATAGATTACGCCCAAAAAAGGAAAATTCCCCTTAACGGCATTTCAAAAAAGAAAATCTACTCCGAAGACGGAAATTTGTGGCACTTGTCGCACGAAGGCGGCGTTTTGGAATACCCGGACAAAGAGCATAATTACGATATGCTAAAGCTTTCCAGCACTTTTGAAAAGGCTCCAAATAAAGCGGAATATGTTAAAATAAGCTTTGAAAAAGGAACCCCGGTTGCGCTGAACGGCAAAAAACTCGACTCTGTTGCCTTGCTCATAGAGCTTAACAAATTAGGCGGCAAACACGCTTGCGGCTTGCTGGACATTGTTGAGAACAGGCTGGTTGGTTTAAAGAGCAGGGGAGTTTACGAAACTCCGGGCGGCACGCTTCTATACAAAGCGCACGAGCTTTTGGAATCCTTGGTGCTAGACAAAGCTACTCTTGCGGAAAAACAGAAAATTTCGCAAACCTACGCATTTTTGGCTTATAATGGCGAATGGTTCACGCCACTGCGCCAGGCATTGGACGCATTTGTTAGCGAAACCCAAAAAACCGTTACTGGCGATGTTACTTTGAAACTCTATAAAGGAAATGTAATTCCAGCCGGCATTCAAAGCCCATTTAGCCTTTACGACCCGGATTTGGGCGGCTTCTCCGATGTGGACTTTTATGACCAGAAAGACGCAACCGGTTTTATCCGTTGTTTTGGGCTTCCGTTAAAAACAAGAGGAATGTTGCTTGGCAAGAAAAGTCCTGTTAATTTTGGAAAGACGAGGGTATAGATATGTGGTTTGGCTTTGCATTTTTGTCACTCATGTTTTTGGCATGCGGCGAGCATCAATTTGATTCCAATGCTAATCAGCATGAATACCCGGTGAGTTCATCGGGCTTAGCAGGCATAAGCTCCAGTTCGCTTGATGATGGGCAAACAAATTTGTCTTCTTCCAGCAAAGGCGAAGAGCTTAATGGTTCAAGTTCATCTGATGAGGATGAGGACAAGGATGTTTGCGATATTAGCAGCAGAAACCATATAAATGCAGAGTGTTTTTATGAGAAAACTGTTACTATAGGCATAGGTAGAGAGATGCTTTTTGGCTCACAGGCAAAGCTTAAATTTGCGGACAATGCTTCCTTGATAATAAAGGAATCTCTGAAAATAACAGGTGGCGCAGAGCTTTATTTTGGGGAAAATTCGGAGATACTGCTTGATTGGGACGCTTCTTTGGATGTTGCAGGCAAAGCCGGAAGCCTTGTTGTGCTTGCGGCGGCGGATAGCAGCAAGCCTTGGAAGGGTATAAGAGTTTATCAATATGCCAAGTTGGCAAACATTGAATACGCAAATTTGCATGGAGCAGTTATAGGAATAGATTTTGGCAAAGATGGAGTGCTTAAAAACAGCAAAATACACAATAACGGTTATGGCATAAAACAGAACTCTCTTTTTAAAGCGGGGAATTTCGAAGGCAATGAATTTAAATCAAATACCTATGACGCAAGCGTTTCTTTGGCGGTTGCCGCTACGATGGGTTCGCCGGAGCAATTTGAAGGAAAACTGCATATTCCCGGAAGCCAGAACCTTGGAGACGTTGTGTTGCCTAGTTTTGATTATTTTGTGGACAACGGGATGATCACGGTTAACGGCGAATTGAAAATAAATGCCGGGGCGCATTTTTATTTCACAGAGAATTCTTCGATATTTGTTTTAAATGGAAGTGTGGAGGCTATTGGCACAGCCAACAATCCTATAATTTTTGAATCTGCAGACCCGGAAAGCTTTTGGGGCAGGTCTTCTAACAATGCGGCTTTGTACT
>WQTK01000091.1 GCA_009786285.1 Candidatus Fibrimonadales bacterium
CGTAAAGAGTTGGTCTTTTGTCTCCTGAAATCCATGTGTTGGCATCGTTAGGCCCCCATATGCATATTGCCGTGAATTTTCCAGCGCCACGAGAGTTTACGGTAATTGCGTATTCAAAAATCTGCTTGTATCTTTCCGGTTGCAAATCTAGCCACTCACGGTTAGCACCTGCGGAAATATCCATTTCGGTGATTTGAACTTCAATGCCGAGCGCGCCATATTTATCCATAGCTTCTTTATAGCGAGACAATCTTGACCACGCATATTGTCCTGGGTCTGCATCAATATGGGTCTGCATGCCCATTCCGTCTAAAAGCCCGTCATTATGCAATGGCTTCAGAATGCTGTTGATAATATAGTCTCTTTTATTTTCCGCCCATTCGTTGTAATCGTTGTAAAAAAGCTTGGTGTGAGCGGGTGCGTATTTTCTCGCATAGGTGAAAGCATTTTTAATCCAAGTTGTGCTGTTTGCGCCGTAAACAGCCTGCCACGGAGAGTCTCCCGCATTGCTAGAACCTTGTCCGCCTGCGCCGTCAAAGTTGAATCCGCCGGGGCGCATGCCTCCTTCGCCGGCAACGGCTTCGTTTACCACGTCATAAGCGTAAAGATACACATTCGGAAAATCTTTTTTTATCAGTTCAAACAGATTTTTAATATAGCTTTCCAATCTCTGATTCATAACTTCCGGAGTTGCCCAGGGAACTTGGCTTACAAGCCCGTTACGATAACTTTGCCAATTTTGGTCCTGTACATTTTCTAAAAAGAACCAATCTGGAGTTTGGCCGTGCCATGTAAGAACGTGGCCACGCACGGGTATGTTGTTGTCCGAGCAGAATTTCAGTATAGCTCTTGCGCCAGTGTTGAGTTGAACCTTTATGTCAGTATTGGTTGAGCCTGTTCTGTTCATAGTCGCATCGGGTTTCATTTCGTTTTCGGCAGTGATGCTGTTGTATTCCTTAAGTATCATGGTTTTTATGCCGGTATTGTTTACGGTGGTGCCGTTAAGTATATTGCCTATGCGAAAATGGTTGGCGTAAATGTCTTTTAGGCCAACATCCGACAAGGATTGAGCCAACGCAAGCTGCAAAACCAGCAAAACCAAGAATACGACTTTCATAGAAAACCTCCTAGCTTATTCAAATATAGAAATTTAATACCCAAGCGCTCTAAAAAGCCTTCAGCTTTCCCTTAACTTCCACCGAATCGCCCTTTTGTCCAATAATGCCAATGCCGTATTGGCTGGCTCGGTGGATTACTTCTTCGCAAAAAGAAAAGCCTGCTATGCCAAGGTATACTTTGTAATCTTTGTAATGCGGAAAAAATTTCCTGAATTTCTTTACCCTCGTTTCCGCAAACTCATTCACAAAAGCAGGATGAATTCTGTTTTTAACCTCAATCAACGCAATTGAATCGCCGTTTATCAATGCAATGTCAAATTCTATTTCGGCATTTTTATCCCTGTAACACAAATTCGGAATCATTTCATCGTATTTAACATTGCCGAATTTTAGTTTTTTCTCAAAAACTCTTTGAAAGAATTGCTCGGCATGATAACCAATATTATCGCTTATGCCACCCATTTTCTTGGATACTCTATCAATCTCGAGACTGGTTTCCTTCATCCTTTCCTTTAGCTGGCGGTCAGTTTCCTGTATTTGGCGGTCGGTTTCCTCCATACGACGATCGGTTTCCTTCATCTGAAGGCCGATTTCCTTTATCAGGCGGTCCGTTTCCTTGCTGCTCACAGCCAAACTCGCAACTAAATCTTTCAATTCTTTATCAGTCATAATAACCTCCTGTTAAAATGCAAATATAGAAAAATTCACTGGTGACCCATTAAAATTCAAAAACCTGCAAATATAATTCTGGGCAAGGCAGCACGCCTTGCCCCTACGCATTTTATTTTACCATGATTTTATTCGTCTGCGTTCCTATTTTCACAATGTAAACTCCCGGCGCAGTTGGTTTTGTGGTGCCTAGTGGGGTTCCCTTTAACGTGTAGTATTTTGGGGGCTGGCTAGTGGCTAGTGGGGAGTGGCTAGTGGTTGGAATTAGCACTAATTCTTTTGATACGGTTATTTTTACATCAATGTTTTCTATTGTGTTGTAGTTTTCCGTGTCTTCGGGGACGAATTTGGCTTTGTGCGTTTGCGTTCCGGGGGTGCCTACGGATTCTGTTTCATTCATCCAGTGCCAGTTTGGAGGCAGCGTAATTTCTGAAAGCTTTTGCCCTTCTTTTGCGGTTAGGCCGGTTGGAATGGTGTAGGCTGGGTCGGGTTTGGCGGTTGTTGTTTCGTTTAGAGCCACGCTTGCGGCAGAAGCGTAGTTGGTTGCGGTTTCGGCTATTCTTTGGTAGAATGTGTGCGCTGTGCTTGAGCTTAGGCTGCTGAAAACATTGCTCGTTTGCCACGTTGTGCCGTCTTTTGAAAATTCATGCGATGCGTTTGCCTCTAGAGTGATTGTGTTGTGCGTTTTTGACACAAGCGTTGGCGCGCCGGGTGCCGAAGGCGCAGCGTATTTGAGCATTTCCGTTGGATAACCGTTCCAAGTAGGAGTTGTCCATCCGGATGTGCCTACGTAATAGTAAATTTTAAAATTGCTCGCTGTATTGCCAAAAACGTTTATTTTAGAGAAATCCGTTGGCGCGTCCCCTAAAAATATGGCTTCCTCAAGGCTTGAGCAGTTATAAAACGCCTCGCTATTTATTTGTGTAACGCTACCGGGAATCGTAATGCTTTTCAGGCTGGAACAGCCATAGCATGCCTCGTCGTATATTATTACAACGCCGTCAGGGATAACAAGGTCTGTAAGATTGGAGAAACCACCAAACGCATAGACAACTATACTAGTAAGACCATTGCCTATAATAACCGTTTTTATACTGTTACTATAACGGGACCAATGCGAAGCAGCAGTCCAAGTAATATTGCCTGAACCTGAAATGTAAAGAGTATCCCCGCCGTTGTACGACCATTCTGTCCCTTCAACTTTGCCACGAGCAACTGTAACAATATCCGTGGTTGCCGCAGATGTTACCGCTCCTGTGCAGTTTGTGTCCGAAGAGAAAACGGTTACGGTGAAAGCGTCATTGAAGTGAATTTCATCGATTTCGTATGATGCATTCGTTCCGTATGGTATGTCAATTCCGTTGCGCTTCCATTGATAGGAATGAGCCGAGCACGCTCCTGTGGCAGGAGTAACCCCAGTCGTTACAGCCGTAAGCGTTTCGCCGAAGTCTGCTTTGCCGCTTATTGAAACTGTACCGCCGATTGTTCCTTTGGCAATTTCAAATGTTCCGCTTTTTGTTCCTGTAAATGGATATAAGCCTTCTATAGTGAAAGACGCCTCTCCGGAGTTGATGTTGTTGGTAATGCTGTTTATGTCATAATGCTGGCCAAGTTCCAAAATCATGCCGCCCAAGGTTACTGTTATGTTCAACACCTTCCCTGAACCATCGTAAATGTATGTTGCGTTGTGCGTTATTGTGGCGTTTGCCAAGTTGACGAGATCGACTGTTATTGCTACGTCAATGCCGGTGATGGTGTTGTAGTTGCTTGGGTCTGGGTTGTAATTCGCTTTATGAATTTGCGGGCCTGGGTTGCCTACCGATGCGGTTGCGTTCACCCACGACCAGCCCGCTGGCAAGCTGACGTCTGCGAGCGTTTGGCCGTAAGTTGTTGTTAGGCCGGTTGGGATTGTGTAGCTTGGCGTGGCTTTGCTTATTGTGAATGTTCCCGCTTTTGTCCCGGTAAACGGATGCATGCCGGCAATGCTGAAAGACGCTCCTCCGGCATTTACGTTGTTGCTGGTTATGCTGTAATGCGTGTTTTCTGTCAATTCCATGCCGCCCAAAGTCACAGTGATGTTCGGCGTGATTGCGGTACCGCTGTAAGTGTAGCTTGTTGTGTTTAATGTTATCGCAGCGTTTGCGATGTCAACTGTGATGTGGGCTGGCATGTCGACTGCCGTTCCGAAGCCAGGGAGCTTGCCGTTTTCCGTTGTCCAAACAGGGGCGGTGAACAACCCGCCGATTGTGCCGTCGGTGATAATGTCAGTGGCGGTTATATCCGTGCCGTCCGTGCCGGGCAATCCGCTGTATGCAAAGCTGTTGGACAATGTTGCATCACCGTGTTCATCGTTCATTATACGCCCAACGTTGCTACTGCCATTTACCTCGGCATTCAACGCTGCGCAATTGGTTATGCTGATACTTAAAAACCCGACATTACCAACCAAGCCGCCAACTTCGGAATTGCCGTTAACTGCGGCGGTGGAATAACTGTTTGTCACAGAGGCTTTATCAAACTCTCCGACCAAGCCACCTACACGGTTTGTTCCTGTTACGGTTCCTGTTGTATAGCAATTTTGAA
>WQTK01000092.1 GCA_009786285.1 Candidatus Fibrimonadales bacterium
TAAACATTGTTTTTTTCAACATTTGTTCCCAAAAAACCCGGCAATATCATAGCTGCAAGCTCCTCGCCGTGCAAGCTCCAGCTTGCAGAATGCTCAATTGTAGTTTTTTCCGCAGTTCCTCTGACAGATTCCGTTGTTGTATATAAATAAGGCGGAATTATATGAAAAGCAGAAATGGCAAGGCCAATGGAGAGAGCCAGCACCGCAAGCCCCATGCGAACACATCTGGTTTTTGCAGAAAGTTTATTGGAAAACATCTCAAACAATGTATAGAGAGCCGCTCCCCATAAAAAGAAATAAGTGAGTTGCAAATGCGGAGATAGCACCATCCAAACAATGGACAGGGAAAAATAAACTCCATGCTTTATGGAACCTTCGCGCAAAAGCCTCATTAAAGCATACATCGCAAAGGGAGCTGCGGCAAAAACCATCATTTTGCCATCGTGCCCGCCATACACGTAAGTAAAATACTGGGGGCTGCAAGCATATAAAAAGCCAAGCAACGCCGCCCACTGCCACTTGTCCGTTAAGTACCTCGCCAAAACGTATGCGGCAAGGAATGCGCACCAAATAGTCAATATAAACTTAAAACCCGTGGCTCTGTCTGGAGAAAGACCCGGAATCAAATAAACCAAGGAGAGCGGATGGTAAACATCCGAAAACGTTGCATCAAGCGTTGGAATTCCGCCAAGCCTGGAATCATCCCACTGGGGCAAAATAAAATTACCTGCCCTTACATAACGCGCGCCTATGCCGTTAAGCTGGTCGCTATTAAGCATAAGTTTTGAACTGTCAAAGACAAATTCGCTAAATACAAACAGAAGCAGCACAAAGAACATAAGCGCTGCCAGCGGGAAAATGTTTTTCTTCAAAAGCTGCTAATCCTCTGCGAATAACTGCTTGCGTTTATGTACAACAAAAAAGGTTACTGCTACGGAAACTATGACCGTTGCGGCAATAACAATATAGGCGGCTAACCTGTTCATAAAAAACTCCTATTTTTGAATGTTTTGGGTAATATAGTAAAAAAAAATGCGCAAAGTGTCATTTTTTTTTATTTTTCCCCTGCGAAAAGCGTCTAAGTATATATGAAGAAATATTTTTTCCTTTTCGCGCTCGTTTTTTCCTGTACATCCGGTTCTTTGGAAAACCAGGAAAAACTCTGTATAGAAATGCTCAATATTGGGCAAGGGCTTGCCTTTTTAATAAAAGGCAAAAACTGCAACTTTCTGTACGACACAGGAACTCCAAGCTCCGGCATAGACACAATGCTCCAAAACCGAGGCATAAAAACGCTTTGCACCGTTTTTTTGAGCCACCGGCACAACGACCACGCAGGCGGCATGCCTGTGCTGGAAGAAATGGAGAAAAACGGCAAAATTCGCATAAATAGAGTGCTATATGGCGATGAAATGTCCAGAGGCGATACCATTGCGGATTTTTTGCCTTGGACAGTCAGGGTTTTATTTGAAGAGGGCGCAATGAGAATAAGCGACTCGCAAAACAGTTTTTTGTTCATGGCAGATTTGGAGGCACAGCATGAAAAAAGCATTTTGGAGCTGGAGCCTTTGCTTTCCGCAACGGCATTGCAAGTTGGGCACCACGGCTCTAGAACTTCGTCTTCGTGGGAATTCTTGGCGCAAATACAACCAAAAATCGCACTCATAAGCGCAGGCAGAAACAACTCCTATGGGCACCCGCACCCGGAAACTCTCGCCAAGCTCCGCATTGTTTTGCCAGACACAACGCAAATTTTCCGCACGGATTTGGAGGGCAGCGTTGTGGTGGAATGGGTTTACAAGGCGGGAATTTGGAAGCGCTGATTAACTCTGGCGTTTTCTATATTACCGCAGATGTCCAAAAAAGAAGAAGAACAACCAGGCAAAGTTCAATTAAAAGCCATTCTTAAAGGAAATGCTGCGCAAGCTGTTAGGCCTGCCGCAATGTCTGGTTTTAAAGTAGCTGATTTTCAAATGAATCCTATGGCCACGGTGGAAACTCCTGAAGAGCGCACTAAAAACGAGTTAGCGGCTTTGCAATCGCAAATAGCGGCTTTGCATGGAGAAATAGCAAATCTTAAAACAAAATCCGAACAAGACGTGAAAGCCTCGCACGACAAAGGTGTTCAAGAAGGCAAAAAATCAGGTTCGGAAGAAGGCGAAAAAAAAGCACTTGAAAAATGGAACGCAGATTTAAAAGCATTACGAGAAAATGCCGCCAAAGAGCTTGATAATCTGGCAACACAGCAAAAAGAAAATTTTGATAAAATAAGCGCAGAAACCACAGAGATAGCTCTGGCTGTAGCAAAAAGAATCTTTTGCGAAGAAGCTGCGCAAAATCCAAACATCATAAGCCGGGTATTGAAAGAAGCGTTTGTTTTTTTGGGGCAAGAAGAAAAATTAAGAGTTCGCATAAACCCCGCAGACATAGCTTCTGCCGAAGAAACCCAGTCCTTTTGGAAACCTGTTATGAGTTCGCTGAAAAGCGTTGATCTTATCCCTGACGAGACAATAGAACAGGGTGGCTGCTTGCTGGAATCTGAAAACGGCTCTTCCGTTGATATGCGCCTGCAAACTATTTTTGGACACATCAACGAAGCTGTAAAGCAGATATTTCTCAAACCTTGAATCTATTAACAATACTATTCAAATCATCTGCCATTTTAGACAAATCCGAAGCTGAGGAATTTACCATTCCGGCTCCTTGCGCAGAACCCTTTGCGGAACCGCTCATGGAATGAATGTCTGCGGAAACATCGCTTGCGCCACGTGCCGCTTCGCCTGCGTTCACTGAAACATCGCTTGCGCCCTTCGCAACTTCGACTATTGCGTTTGCTACACGCTTTGCGCCGGTATTGGCTTGGGCCACATTGCTCGCTATTTCATTGCTGGCTTTGGTTTGCTGCTCAACGTGCCCGGCTATAGCTTCAACAGACTGGTTTATTTTTGCGATAATATCGCTTACGTCGTTAATTACGGTAACTGCGCTGCTTGTGCCGCTTTGAATGCCTTCAATGCGCTGGGCTATGTCGTCTGCGCTTTTGGCACTCTGGTTCGCAAGCTCCTTTATTTCGCCTGCGACAACAGCAAAACCTTTGCCAGCCTCGCCTGCAGAGGCTGCTTCAATAGTTGCATTAAGAGCAAGCAAATTTGTTTTGTCCGCTATTTTTTTGATGACATCTGTAACAGCACCAATCTCTTTTGCTGCCGCGCCAAGCTTGTTCATAACGCTTGTTGCGTTAGAAGCTTTGCTTGTGGCTTCTGTCGCAATTTTTCGAACATCGCCCGTGTTGCCGGCAATTTGGTTTATGCTTGCGCTCATTTCTTCTATGGCGCTTGCTATAGTGTTCATATTCACAGACATTTGCTCTGCCGCGCCAGCTACTTCATTTGCATTGGACGAAGCGTTTTCCGCAGCATTGGCCATTGAATTTATGTTATCTTCCATACGCTTGGTTATACCTTCAATGCTGGTAGATTTGCCAACCATTTCGCCTGAACCTTGAGCGAGATCATTGCTAACTGTAGAGAGGCGCAGGGATTCCTTAGCCAGGCTCGTGGATTTTAATTTTAAGTCTTTTACTATTTCAGAGAGCTTAAGAAACAAGTCATCTAAATTTATCGCTACTGTGCCAAACTCATCTTTTCGCTGTATGTTAGCGCGAACGGTCAAATCTCCATTTGCGCCGTCTTTAATTACGCTAACTATTTTTTTGAGCGGAGCAGTCATGTCTTTTATGCGCACAAAGAACACCGCAACTAAAGCCAAAAGGCCAATAACAGCGGTTATTATCGCGCTTTGCCCTATTTCGTAAAGAACTTTGCGGATTTCTGTTTTAGGAACCTCAATCAAAACAGTCCAGCCGGTGCTTGGAATTACTGTGCGGATTTCTTCTTTGCTTTTAATTTCCGTTGAATCGGAAACGGAGAGCAACTGGCCGCCTTTGCTTAAAAGCGAAACCCGCAATGACTTGCTGAAACCCACATCGCTTAGCAAGCTGGTGAGTTGGGCAAGAGCAATGTCTGCGGTGGCAACTCCCACAAACTTTCCATTCTGCATAAGCCTGTATGAGTAGGTCACCATCATTATGTTTCCTGCACCTTCGTCAAAATAAGGCTCGCTCCAATAATTGCTTCCGAGTTTCTTTGGCTCGGAATACCATTCCATATCATGATATTCGTAATCTTTATTCCCCGCATTGCTTTCCCCTTCTATTTTGCCGCCGGATTTAAACTTATAAGGCATATACCATTTGCCCTTGGATTTAAAATAATCCGATTCAAAAGCGAAACAAGCCCCGAATATGTTGGCAGAGGGCGCTTGCAAGCCTCTCTCCAATATACGTTCAAAATGGCTTTCCATGGAAGCTT